>JANKMX010000030.1:0-17092 GCA_024649995.1 Gudongella sp.
CCTCGGTGATCCTCTGAAAAGAGACAACTTATCCATAATACAACTAAATTGTGTCCTTGTCAACACAATTTAGGAAAATAATTAAAAAAGCATGGTTTCAGTTCCCTAAATAAAAATGGAACCTGGATTATTATCCAGATTCCATCACATATATTGTAGGTTTTAATCCATCAGTGTCCTTTCAACTTCCTTCCTCAGCTTTTCAAGGATCCTCTTCTCAATCCTTGAAACGGTCATCTGGGAAATGTCAAGATTGTTTGCTATCGTAACCTGGGTCTTCTTGTTGAAGTACCTCTCAATCAGTATTTCCTTTTCTACTTCGTTAAGCTTCTCCATGGTCTTCATCAGGAAGTCGTTGTTCTCTATCCTGCTGAAATAAAGATCATCCTCACCGATAAGCTCAGCTAGATTGACCTCCTTGTCATCATTGTGTGAATCAAAGGTCACATCCAATGATTGAGGTGTATATACCTTGCTTGCCTCCATGGCCTCCAAAATGTCCTCTTCGGAGGTATTCAAATAGTTTGCGATATCCTCAACTGTTGGAACCCTCTGAAGCTCCTGGCTAAGATGAACCTTGGCGTTGTTTATCTTCTTGGAAAGCTCCTGGATCCTCCTTGGGACCCTTATTGTCCAGCCCTTGTCCCTGAAGTACTTCTTGATCTCACCGATGATTGTAGGAGTAGCAAAGCTTGAGAATTCAAAGCCCTTGTCGATATCATACCTGTCTATGGCATAAATGAGACCTATGCTGGCAACCTGGTAGATATCATCGTAGTCTATGCCTCGGTTGGCATACTTTTTGGCTAAAATCTCAGCAATATAAAGATGTCTCTCGATCAGCACATCCCTAAGCTCTCTGCTAGGGTTATCCTTGTACTGTCTGAACATTTTCTTCAGCTCTGCTTTTTCTGAAGCGTTGTTCTTTTCTTTGTCGTGATGCTGCTTGTTTGCCATAGGACAACCATCCTTAATCTATATATTTGATCAATCTGATTTCATCATCAGTGTAATAGGCTTCATCCATCAATGATTCAATGATCATCCTTCCAAGTGCTGCCTCTTTGTTCTCCTCGCTGCTTACAGCAGTATCCCAACACAGTGATACCTCCAGCTTATCCTTGTGAATCTCAAACTCTATCTGGATTGATTCATCGGATGATTTTCCATAGGATAATATACAGGCTTCTCCCATGGCAACCTTTAGGTCCTCTATCTCGTCAATGTTGTATCCCACCTTGTTGCCTATTGATGAGGATATCAATCTAATCATGCTAGTGTAGTCAGGCTTTTTTGGAATGGTCACAACAATAATGTCGTTATTCATTTCCGTCACCTCTTATGACAAAAAGCTTGTCAAGTTCCGTTATATCAAATAGTTTTCTGATATTAGGCTTAATATTGTCAATATAGATTTTAAACTCCGTTTCCTGAAGCATCTTCAGTACGCTTATAAGTGCTCCGAGTCCGGTACTGTCAATGTATTCAAGGTGGTCTCCTTCAATTACGAGATCCGCTTTCCTGTTTTCAAAGGCGTTTACAATCTCCTCCTTGAATACAGATGAGGTATAGATATCGATCTCACCAATTGGCTTGATTACCCATTGGTTGCTGTCGTGATTAAAATCAACTTTCGTATTCAATGACATTCATTCTTCCCTCCATCTCGTTTGGTTTTAGTTCATTTTATAACAAATATGTTGCAATGTAAAGGATAGCCTAGTTTTCCTAGTCTTCCATATACCTTGCCACTGCAACTATTCTATCTTCCTTGGTTCTCATAAGGGTTACACCCTGAGTGTTTCTACCCATAACTGTTATATCCTTGATGGCAAGCCTAATTATTGTGCCGTTCATGGTTATCATCATAACCTCGTCCTGATCGCTTACGACCTTGGCAGACACAATTTCACCTGTCTTTTCCTTGATGCTGTAGGTGATTAATCCCTTGCCGCCCCTATTTTGTGGCTTGTACTCTGAAAGCTCGGTTCTCTTTCCAAAGCCCTTTTCAGAAATTACCAAAAGGTGCTTGTCATCCTCGACTATTTCCATTGATACTATTGCATCGTTTTCATTAAGGGTCATTGCCTTTACGCCCATTGCAGTTCTGCCCATGGTTCTTACGTCTGTCTCATGGAATCTTATGGCCATTCCTCCATGGGTTACGACTATAAGATCCTGGTTTCCGTCAGTAAGCCTTACGCTGATTAGTTCGTCTCCCTCATGAAGGGAAATTGCTATCAGGCCGGTTTTCCTTATATTAACGAACTGGTCAAGTTCAGTCTTCTTGATGGTTCCTTCCCTTGTTATCATTACTAGGTTACTGTCAGGATCCTGCTTATAGAGAGGAATAATGGCAGAAATCTTTTCATCTGCATTAAGCTGGAGCAGGTTGACTATTGCAGTTCCTCTTGAAGTCCTGCTTCCCTCTGGAATCTCATATGCCTTAAGGGAGTAAACCTTTCCCTTGTTTGTAAAGAACAGGATTGTGCTGTGGGTTGATGTGATGTAAAGGTCCTCCACAAAGTCCTCATCCTTCTTGGATAGTGCTATTACGCCTCTTCCACCTCTCTTTTGAGGTCTGTAGGTACCTTCAGGCATCCTCTTAATATATCCGAAATGAGTAAGAGTTATTACAACATCCTCTTCCTCTATCATGTCCTCTATGTTTATTTCATCCTCTGAAAGCTTGATCTGGGTACGTCTAAGATCTCCGTACTTGTCCTTTATCTCAATTAGTTCTTCCTTTATTACGTTGAGGATTAGCCTTTCGCTGGCAAGAATCTCCCTGTATCTGTTGATAAGCTTTATTAGCTCCTCATATTCCTCTTCAAGCTTGTCCCTTTCAAGACCTGTCAATCTTCTTAGTCTCATGTCAAGGATTGCCTGTGCCTGCTTCTCAGAAAGTGTAAAGTTTTCCATCAAGGCGCTTTTTGCGCTTTGGTCATCACTTGCAGCCCTTATTATCTTAATTATCTGGTCTATGTTATCCAGGGCTATCTTCAAGCCCTCAACAATATGGGCCCTGTCTTCTGCCTTTGTGAGGTCATACTGGGTTCTTCTTGTCACAATCTCCTTTTGGTGCTCAAGGTAATGGTATAGCATTTCCTTAAGATTAAGAACCTTTGGCTCTCCATTGACAAGAGCAAGATTTATTATTCCAAATGTGGCTTGAAGCTGGGTTTGCTTGTAGAGGTTATTTAGAACAACCTTTGGGTTAGCGTCCCTTTTTAGCTCAATTACTATTCTCATACCTTCCCTATCGGATTCATCCCTTAGGTCTGATATTCCCTCAAGCTTCTTGTCCCTTACATACTCAGCAATCTTCTCAATCAGTGCTGACTTGTTTACCTGATATGGAATCTCCGTAACGATTATGCTGTGCTTTCCTCTGTTTGATTCCTCAATCTCAGCTACAGCCCTCATCTTTACCTTGCCTCTGCCGCTTCTGAAGGCCTTTCTTATCCCTTCCTTGCCCATTATGGTGGCACCGGTTGGAAAATCCGGTCCCTTTATGACCTTCATCAGGTCATCTATCGTAACCTCGGGATCTTCAATCATCATCTCTATTCCTTCAACAACCTCCCTAAGGTTGTGGGGAGGGATGTTTGTGGCCATACCTACTGCTATTCCTGATGAACCGTTTACAAGAAGGTTCGGGAATCTACTTGGTAGAACAACAGGCTCCTTGAGTGTTTCATCAAAATTTGGCCTATAATCAACTGTTTCCTTGCCGATGTCCCTGAGCATCTCAGTTGCTATCTTGGTCATCCTGGCCTCGGTGTAACGCATTGCTGCTGCACTGTCGCCGTCAACACTACCGAAGTTACCGTGACCGTCTACAAGAAGGTATCTTGTATTGAAATCCTGGGCCAGTCTTACCATTGCTCCATATACGGAACTATCACCGTGTGGGTGATACTTACCAAGTACGTCTCCGACAACCCTAGCAGATTTTCTGTACTGCTTGTCTGGTGTCATGTTAAGCTCATCCATGGCATAAAGTATTCTTCTGTGAACAGGCTTTAGTCCATCTCTTACATCAGGGAGAGCACGACTAACTATTACGCTCATGGCATAATCCAGATAAGAGCTTTTCATTTTATCTTCAATATTCACATCAATAAGCTTATCTCTTACGTTTTCGTTATCCATATTTTCCTCCTAGATGTCAAGATTCTTAACATACTTAGCATTTTCTTCTATAAATTCGCGTCTCGGTTCAACCTTGTCACCCATAAGGGTTGTGAATACCTCATCTGCTGCTACTGCATCATCAACATTTACCTTTATCAGTATTCTGGTTTCAGGATCCATGGTCGTATCGTATAGCTGCTCAGCATTCATCTCACCAAGACCCTTGTATCTTTGTATATTATAGTTGGAATTTCTACCCAGTTCATTTAGCAGGGTATCAAGCTCCTTGTCCGAGTAGCAATAGTGCTCCTGCTTGCCCTTTGACACCTTGTATAGAGGTGGCTGAGCAAGATATATGTTTCCATTGTCTATCAATTCCCTCATGTATCTATAGAAGAATGTAAGGAGCAGGGTTGCTATATGTGCACCGTCAACATCGGCGTCGGTCATGATTATGATCTTGCCGTACCTTAGCTTGTTTATATCGAAATCTTCCCCTATTCCTGTTCCAAATGCCGTAATCATTGATTTTATCTCATTGAAGCTGAGAATTTTATCAAGCCTGGCCTTTTCAACATTCATTATCTTTCCTCTTAGTGGTAATATGGCCTGGAACTTCTTGTCCCTTCCCTGCTTTGCACTTCCTCCCGCTGAATCACCCTCGACTATATATATCTCTGTTTCACTGGACTCATTTGATTGACAATCTGCAAGCTTTCCTGGTAGGGTTGTGTTGTCAAAAATGCTTCTTTTTCTTGTCAGGTCCCTTGCCTTTCTTGCAGCTTCCCTGGCCCTTTTTGAGCTTATTGCCTTATCAAGTATAACCTTTGCGGTCTTTGGGTTCTCTTCAAGGTAGTCGTTCAGAAATTCATAGGTCAGGGATTCAACAATTCCCCTGGTTTCACTGTTTCCTAGCTTACCCTTGGTCTGTCCCTCAAACTGTGGTTCAGGAAGCTTTACTGAAAGGATTGCAGTCATTCCCTCTCTTATATCCTCACCGGAAAGATTGTCATCCTTGTCTTTCAGAAAATTGTATTTTCTGGCGTAGTCATTTACACACCTTGTAAGGGCTGTCCTTAATCCAGAAAGGTGTGTTCCTCCCTCTGCAGTTCCTATGTTGTTTGCAAAGGTAAATACGTTTTCGGTGTAGCCGTCAGTATATTGGATTGCCAACTCCACTGTTGTAAAATCCTTCTCGTTCTCAAAATATATTACCTGCTTGTGAAGGGCTGTCTTGTTCTTGTTTATATACTCAACAAATGATTTTATTCCGCCTGTATAATGAAATTCTTTTTTTGCACCTGTCCTCTTATCATCAAGGGTAATTTTTATTCCCTTGTTTAGGAAGGCCATCTCTCTAAACCTGTGCTCTAGTGTGTCTGCATTAAACTCTGTGGTTTCAAATATCTCATCATCAGCCTTGAAATGGATCAATGTACCGGTTGAATCCGCTTCGCCAATACACTGGATGTCTCCATCAGGTTCACCTCTTTTAAAGGACTGCTCGTACAGTTTACCGTCCCTTTTAACCCTTGCTATCAACCATTCTGACAGTGCGTTAACAACGGAAACACCCACTCCGTGAAGTCCTCCTGATACCTTATATGCAGAGTTGTTGAACTTTCCTCCTGCATGAAGTATTGTAAGTACTGTTTCCACAGTTGATTTACCGGTCTGGGGATGGGTTTCAACAGGTATACCGCTACCGTTGTCCTCAACCATTACTGAGTTGTCTTCAAGTATTGTTACGTTTATTGTGTCGCATATACCAGCGAGAGCCTCGTCTATACTGTTATCCACCACTTCATACACAAGGTGATGTAGCCCTTTGGGTCCCGTGCTGCCAATATACATTCCAGGTCTCTTCCTTACAGGCTCAAGACCTGTAAGAACCTGTATTTCATTGGCAGTATAATGTCTGCCGTTTTCATTTACATTAATATCATTAATATCATTGGCCATTTACTTCCCTCCAAGTTTTAATTCCTTTATACAGACATCCTTCCTGTACATAAAAATACTCTTTATTATAACTCTTAAATCCATCTATCTCAACTGCATCAGTTGTGGTTATAAATGTCTGCATCTTACTGAACAGCTCTGTAAGATACCTTCTTCTGTCCTCATCAAGCTCGGAATAAACGTCATCAAGAAGAAGAACAGGGTAATACCCTGTATCCTTCTTAAGTATTTCAACCTCTGACAGCTTTAAGGTTAGAATAAGGGATCTCTGTTGTCCCTGTGATGCATAGGTTTTTGAATCGTTTCCATTTATCAGTATGCTGAAATCATCCCTGTGGGGCCCAATTTCAGTAGTACGGACCTCAATATCCTTCTTTCTGTTCTCTTTTAAGGCCTCCAAAAGTTTGCCTTCAACTTCACTTAGGGTATTTCCTACGGGAACACTGGAGTTATACTCCATGTCCAAGGTCTCCTTGTAATCTGTTATTATGCCATGAATATCCTTCGCCTCCTTGAGAAGAAGCTTGAGATAATTGTCCCTTTCCAGCATTATCAAAGCTCCATACTTTGAAAGCTGCATATCAAAAACATCAAGCAGACCTGACATATCCCCTTTGAATCTGAAGGATTTAAGGATATTGTTGCGTTGGAAGAGAATCTTATTGTACCTTCTCAAATTATAATGGTAAAGAGGCTTTATCTGTGAAATACTCATATCAAGGTAGGTTCTCCTGTTGCTTGGACCTTCCTTTACCAGTCTCAGATCCTCCGGTGAAAACAGGACCACCTTAAGCCCGGTATCTAGCTCACGGTAATTCTTAAGCTCTATCTTGTTAACCTTAATTCTCTTTGTCTTTTCCCTTTCAAGCTTGATTTCAGTGAGTTTGTCCCTCTCACCTATCTTTAGCTGTGTTCCAACATAAGCCTCATCTTTTTGAAAATTGATTATTTCCCTATCCCTGTTTGTTCTAAAGGATCTTCCTGTTGAGCACATATAGATTGCTTCCAGGAGATTGGTCTTTCCCTGGGCATTTTTTCCAACCAAAATATTAATGCCAGGACTGAAGCTAACTCCCACATTATTGTAATTTCTAAAGTTTATCAGTCTTATTCCTTCTACAATCAATAATTACACTCCCCAGGACTTAGGAATTTCAACAAATATATTATACCACAAGAAAATGGTACTGCTCGTCAATCTCCACCTTGTCATCCTTCCTTATTTTTTTACCTCTCTCCAAGGCAACCTTTCCGTTGACCTTAACAATTCCGTCGGCAATCATCATTTTTGCTTGTCCTCCTGTCTGGGCAATGCCACAGTGCTTAAGAAACTGGTCAAGCTTAATGAATTCCGTATCAATTCTTATTTCTTCCATGTCAACACTCCCTTAAAAATCATCCTGTGCCAATCTTACAGGCAGCACAAGATATGTGTAGGTGTCGTCATCCACTCCATTTATGATGCATGGATTAAGACTTCCCACAAAGTTCATTATTATTTCCTCATTATCCATTATCTTTATTCCTTCAAGTATATACCTTGAATTGAATGCAATGTTAAGATCATCCCCATCCTGTTCTGAGTTTATCTCCTCATACACATCACCCATCTCAGAATTTGACTTTATGATCAACTCACCGTTTGATACCGATATCTTAACCAGATTTGCCTTTTCTTCCTTTGCAAGAAGTGAAGCTCTTTCAAGACCGTTTTGAAGACTTCTTCTATTAACAATCACTTTTGTCTTGTGGTCTGATCTCATGATGTCCTTGTAGTTGAAGAATTGTCCCTCAAGAAGCTTTGAATACATTATTGTATCCCCAAGGTTAAATATTACCTGGCCTTGTGAAATACTGACTGTAAGATCCTCTTCCTTATCCTCAAGGATTTTGTTTAATTCGTTAAGCGACCTTCCAGGAACTATTATCTTCTCATCAATATCCGATTGTGTTGGCATTTTTCTAAGGGCAAGTCTGTATCCATCCAATGAAACAAATGAAATCTCCTTATTTGCAATCTCCAATAAAACTCCAGTAAGTGATGGTCTCGTTTCATCCTGGGTAGTTGCGAATACCGTCTGTCGAATTGCAGACTTGAGAAGGTCCTTTGATATTGTGAACTGATTTTCCTCCATAATTATAGGTAGGTCCGGATAATCTTCACCTGAGTTTCCAATTATATTGAATTCAGCATTTTGGCATTTGATGTGAACGTGGTTGTCTTTAACCTGAAAGCTAATTGTATCGTCGGGAAGTTTCTTTACAATGTCTCCGAATATCCTTGAATTAAGTACTATCTTTCCCTTCTCCTCAACGGAAGCCTCAATAAATGTCTCTATACTGATTTCAAGATCTGTGGCAGTAAGCTTCAAACCATTGTTATTTGCCTGAATGAGTATGCCATCCAGTATTTGAAGTGTGGATCTTGTTGAGATACCTCTTTGAGCTATTGATATATGTCTTGCAAGATCTTTTTGCTCTACTTTGAATTTCATTTTTATCCCCCTCTTTTAGAATAATAGAATAAGAAACTATAGTAGTAATAGTAGTAGGACATGTGATTATGTGGATAAGTCCATCAAATTATTTATCCTGTTGGTTATCGGGATTTAATAACATGTGGATAACCTTGAAAAATTATTAAATCTTTTCCACAGAAAATCACTTTCCAAGCTCTTCAATTATATTGTCAATCTTATTTCTAAGCTGATGGTCAGATTCAATATCCGTTGATATCTTTTCACAGGCATGAATTACAGTTGTATGGTCCCTTCCTCCGAATTCATCACCAATTTTTGGTAGTGAGAGATCTGTAAGCTCTCTGGTAAGATACATGGCAATTTGCCTTGGATAGGCTATTGCCCTTGTTCTCTTCTTTGAATTGAAGTCATCCATTCTAATGTCAAATCTCTTTGAGACCTTGTCCTTTATGAGGTCAACTGTAATCTCAACAGGCTTGTTGTTTGAGATGATATCCTTAAGGGCCTCTTCTGCTAGTTCCTCTGTAATTGCCTTGTTTGTGAGTGAAGAATATGCTACAACTCTTATAAGGGCTCCCTCAAGCTCCCTGATGTTTGATTGGATCTTGTTTGCTATAAGAAGCATTACATCATCGGGAATTTCCATGTTTTCGAGATTAGCTTTCTTCCTTAATATGGCAATCCTGGTTTCCAGGTCAGGAGCCTGAATGTCCGTTATAAGACCCCATTCAAATCTTGATCTAAGTCTATCCTCAAGTGTGGGAATCTCTTTTGGTGGCCGGTCGCTTGAGATGATTATCTGCTTGTTTGCATCGTGAAGTGCATTGAAGGTATGGAAAAATTCCTCCTGGGTACCTTCCTTACCTGCAATAAACTGAATGTCGTCTATCAGAAGCACATCTACGTTTCTATATTTATTTCTGAATTCTTCGTTTCTATATTCCCGTATTGAATTGATAAGTTCATTGGTGAACTTTTCGCTGGATACATATACAACCTTGGCATTTGGATTCTGGCTGAGAATGTAATGACCAATTGCATGCATCAGGTGAGTTTTGCCAAGTCCTACCCCACCATATATGAAAAGGGGGTTATAGGTCTGTGCAGGTGCCTCTGCAACGGCAACTGATGCCGCATGTGCAAATTCGTTGCTTTTACCAGTTACAAAAGTACCGAAGGAGTATTTTGGATTAAGCTTGGATTTGTTCAGAATATCCTCATTTTCCACTTCCTTTGGTGAAGGAGGCAATGGTTGCACCTCTTCTCCAGGGATTATAAACTTGATGTTATAATTGCTTCCTGTTATCTGATTGATTGCATTTCTTATGAGATTGAAGTACCTCCCCTCCAGTATTCCTTTGGTGAAATCATTGGGGGCACCAAGAACAATCTCATCGTCTGTAAGGCTTATGGGTTCAATTGATTTTAGCCATGTGTTAAAGCTGACCTCAGTCAATTCAACCTTAATAAGATTCAGGACATCCTCCCAGATCTGGTCCAAATTCCTTTCCATATAATAACCTCCCTAAAAATTATCAACAAATTTATCAACAGAAAACCATTGACTATTTCAATAAAGATGTATAATGGTTTCTGTGGATAAAAATATCAACTCTTTGTTGATTAAGTAAAAAAAAGCTTAAGCATATTTCTTGTCCACACTATCCATAAGGGCATATTGTGGATAAAAACTTAAACAAATTACGATTCTTTAATATAAATACAGTGATTTATTTAAAAGTTATACACAATCTATCCACAAAGTGTGAATAACTTTTACTTATCCACTGTCATTGAAAACTTATCAACATCCTCTATTATCTTATCAAATATATGGTGGATATTCAATAAAATTATCCACAGCATCCGTATGATGTGGAAATAGTGTTTTGTGGATATTAGTCAATTAAAAACCTTGACACACAAGGGCTAAATACATATAATTTATAGTAGTGTTTTGTGATTTCAATTAGAAAACTCTATATTGTATATATAATAGGTAATATCTTTATTACTTGAAGGAGGTGTGTTGGGTGAAGAGAACGTTTCAACCTAAAAAGAGACAAAGAAGCAAGGAGCACGGTTTTAGAAAAAGAATGAAAACCAGATCTGGCAGGAATGTACTAAAAGCTAGAAGAAAAAAAGGTAGAAAAAGACTTTCTGCATAAGGCCGCTTGATTAGTGGCCTTTTCTAACGAAAGGGAAAGAATTTTCTTCTGGCAGTTAAAGGCCATTTAAGGTGGAATTATAATGGAAAAGAAAAACAGACTTAGGAAAAATATGGAGTTTAAGAAGGTTTATAAAGCACGAAAAAATTTCTGGAACAGAAATCTGATTCTTTACATCAGAAGAAATGGCACAAAAGAGACCAGGATAGGAGTATCGATCACCAGAAAAGTTGGAAATGCCGTTGTCAGGAACAAGCTTAAAAGAAGAATCAAGGAGCTTAACAGCAGATATATTGAAGACCTAAAGGCAGGGTATGATATTGTTATCATACCTAAAAAAAACTCTGTTGACCTATCCTTTAAGGATTTGGAAAGTGCCTTGAAACACATTTACAAGCTATCAGGTGTTTGGAAATAAGGTGATTAAATGACACGAATAGCGATATTGTTGATAAGATTCTACCAAAGAATTATCTCAAGATATATTCTTACTGGGAACAATTGCAGATTTTATCCAACCTGCTCGGAATATTCACTCCAGGCATACAAGAAGTATGGATTTATAAAAGGTTCATACCTGTCAGCCAATAGGATATTAAGGTGCAATCCCTTTAACGAGGGAGGATATGATCCGCTAAAATAATGGGAGGTTAACAAATGATTGGATTTCTAGGTAACATACTGGGATCATTATTGAGATTTGTATATGATATTGTCTCATCTACCATAGGTAGTGAGCCCGAGTCAATTTCATTCTACGCTTTGGCTATTATCTTGACTACTATTGTATTCAAGCTGATGCTATTGCCAATAAATCTTCAGCAGACAAGGTCCACTCGTAAAATGAGTGAAGTGCAGCCCTTGATGAAGGAGATTCAGACAAAATATAAGAGCGATCCTCAAAAAATGCAGGAGAAAATGCAGGAGCTTTACAAGGAACACAAATATAACCCGGCATCAGGCTGCCTGATACTACTTATTCAGCTGCCGATAATATTTGCATTCTTTGCGGTATTTAGAGAGCCACAAACCTACGCGTTCAGCGATCCCGGAATGTACCAGAGTATGGCAAAGAACTTTTTATGGATAGCAAACCTGGAAAACCCGGATCCATTGCTGTATGGACTGCCACTTCTGGCTGCAGCTACAACATTCCTGCAGAGTAAGACCATGAGTACTGCTTCATCAAAGGACCCACAGGCTCAATCAACTCAGAAAATAATGAATTACATGCTACCAATAATGATCTTTTGGGCATCAAGAAGCTTTCCAGCAGGACTGGCTCTTTATTGGGTAGTAAGTAACTTTTTCACAATAGTACAGCAAGTTATTACAAACAGGTCTTTAATGAAAATTAAGGGGGCAAAATAGTATGAAATTTGTTGTAAAAACTGCCAAAACCGTAGAGGAAGCCCTCCAGGAAGCATTAGAGGAGCTTAAAGCCACTGAGAAGGAAGTTGAATACGAGGTTATAGAGGAAGCGACAAAAGGATTGTTTGGTCTTATAGGTGCAAAGGAAGCGAAAATCAAGGTTGTGCTTAAGAATGATCCTGAGGAGACTGCAGACAAGTTTCTCGATGGAATCCTAAAGGGAATGGGAATAATAGCACTTCACGACATCTCAATTGAAGATGATATCATGAAGATTGAGATAAACAACATTTCATCATCAGATATGGGAATATTGATTGGAAAGAGAGGAAATACCCTGGATTCCATTCAGTACCTGTTGAGCCTTGCAATCAACAAGGACAGGGAAAATTATCTGAAGGTCCTTTTGGATGCTGAAGGCTACAGAGCCAAACGTGAGGAAACATTAAAAAGACTTGCCAAGAAGATGGCTGAAAAGGCCAAGTACAGTAAGAGACCAGTTAAGCTTGAGCCAATGAATCCTTACGAGAGAAGGATCATTCACTCAGCATTGCAGGAATTTGAAGGTGTGAGCACATACAGCGAAGGCAATGAGCCCTACAGAAGAGTTGTAATAGTGTCCAAATAGAGCTAATAATTACATTCTACGAAAGCCCACATGTTGGGCTTTTGTTTTTTGCCCTCTCCCCTACCCTACTGAGAGGTATCTCAAAGTTTTTTCAAAAATATAAAAAAGTACATTGAATTATTGTTATAATGAAGTAGAATAGTTAAGATATTTGGTATTGTTGGAGGAGTTGATTTTATGTCAGAGACAATTGCTGCCATTTCAACAGCTGTAGGAGAAGCGGGAATAGGAATTGTAAGAATGAGCGGACGGGAGTCCCTTGATATTGCAAAGCGGATATTTGTTAGAACTAACCATAATGAGATTGATGAAAAGGACAACAAGAGACTCTTATATGGACATATAATGGATGGAGATACAATTGTAGATGAGGTTCTAGTAGCATTTATGAACGAACCTTACACCTATACCAGAGAAAACATGGTGGAGATATACTGTCATGGCGGCATTATACCCGTCAAGAAGACATTGGAGCTTCTACTAAGAAAGGGAGCCAGGCTAGCAGACCCAGGCGAGTTTACAAAACGAGCATTTTTAAACGGAAGACTGGACCTTTCACAAGCTGAGGCTGTAATAGATATTATTAAATCAAAGACTGAAAAGAGCTATGATGTGTCCCTTAACCAGCTTGAAGGAAGTTTAAGCCGTGAGGTTGAGGAAATCAGGCGAGTCCTGCTTGGAATGATTGCCCACATAGAAGTTTCCATAGATTTTCCAGAGGATGATATCGAAGAAGTTACCTATGATGAGCTCATAAGGGATGGAAAGCAGGTAAGAGAAAGGATTGAGAAGCTTCTGGCAACATCAGGAAGAGGTAAGATACTGAGGGATGGCTTGAATACGGTTATCCTAGGAAAGCCAAATGTAGGCAAGTCCTCCCTCTTAAATGCCGTACTGAGAGAAAACAGGGCAATTGTAACAGATGTTCCAGGAACCACAAGGGATATAATTGAAGAGTATGTGAACATAGATGGGATACCCCTCAGGATAATGGATACGGCAGGTATTAGACAAACGGAGGATCTGGTTGAAAAGATCGGTGTGGACAGGGCAAAGGAAACCCTAGAGAAGGCCGACCTCATAATAGCAATATTTGACATATCCAGAAGTCTCTCCGAGGAGGACCATCATATTATAGATCTGATCAAGGAAAAAAAGACCATTGTGCTGCTGAACAAGACAGATCTGCCAAGGGAATACGACGAGGCACTATTCAGGGAATATTTTGATGCAAATCAGATCATCAGCACATCAATGGTAAAGGGTGTCGGAATTGATGAGCTGGAGAATGCCATTAGAGCCATGTTTTATGGTGGAGACATACAATTGGATTCCGAAATGATAATAACCAATATAAGGCACAAGAACCAGCTAGAAAAGGCAATGGAAAATATTGGAAGTGTTTTGGGAGACCTGTCCCAGCAGATTCCACTGGATTGCCTTGAGGTGGACTTGAGAAGCTGCTGGGAAAATCTGGGAGAGATTACAGGTGAAAGTATAACCGAGGATATATTGGATAAGATATTCAGCGAGTTCTGCATTGGCAAATAGATAAATATAGAAAGGTGAGCATTATGATTGAAACAAAGACCTATTTAGGCGGTAAATACGATGTTGTGGTTGTTGGTGCAGGACATGCGGGTGTCGAGGCCGCCCTAGCAGCCAGCAGAATGGGACTTCAGACCCTTATCCTTACCATCAGCCTTGATGGTATAGTTGCCCTATCCTGCAATCCAAATATCGGCGGTACGGGAAAGGGACATCTGGTAAGGGAAATTGACGCACTTGGAGGAGAAATGGCTTTAAATATTGACAAGTCATTTATTCAGAGCAGAATGTTGAACCTCTCAAAAGGGCCAGCAGTCCATTCATTAAGGGTTCAGGCGGACAAGAAGATGTACCACACTGAAATGAAAAAGATGATTGAAGATGAGCCAAACCTGACATTAAGACAAGGTGAGGCAATAGACATACTGTTTGAGGATGAAGCCATCAAGGGTGTTGTAACAAGGACAGGTGCAGTGTATGAGACAAAGGCTGTGGTCATAGCTACGGGCACCTATTTGGGTGGCAGGGTATATATTGGGGAGGTCAATTACCAATCCGGACCTGATGGAATGTTCCCCTCCCTCCTACTATCGGATTCCCTCAAGGAAAAGGGATTTCAGCTGAGAAGGATGAAGACAGGAACACCTGCAAGGGTGCATCGTGACAGTATAGACTATTCCGTTATGGAGATTCAGCCGGGAGATGATGAGGTAATTCCCTTTTCATTCCTCAACATGGGGAAAAAATTTGATTTTGAACAGGTACCCTGCTATCTAACCTACACAACAGAAGCTACCCATGAAATAATCAGGCAGAACCTGGACCGATCCCCTATGTTTTCAGGCTATATCGAGGGTGTCGGCCCAAGATATTGCCCCTCCATAGAGGATAAGGTGGTAAGGTTTGGTGACAGGGACAAGCACCAGGTCTTCATTGAGCCTGAAGGGCTATCAACCAAGGAAATGTATGTGCAGGGTGTCAGCTCCTCCCTTCCAGAAGAGGTTCAGATTGACATGTACAAGAAGATTATAGGTCTTGAAAATGTTCAATTCATGAGGACTGCATATGCAATTGAATACGATTCCATTAACCCCACCATGCTTAAGAGAACCCTTGAGCACAAGAGCATAAGCAATCTTTTCTTTGCTGGACAGATCAACGGATCCTCAGGTTATGAGGAGGCTGCAGCCCAAGGGCTAATTGCGGGAATCAATGCCGCCCAGAATGTAAAAGGCAGGGGGCCATTTGTTCTTGATAGGTCGGAGGCATACATTGGAGTGCTTATAGATGACCTGGTAACCAAGGGGACAGATGAGCCCTATAGAATGATGACTTCAAGGGCTGAGTACAGACTAACCCTAAGACAGGACAACGCTGACCTGAGACTGACCAAAAAGGGACATGACCTTGGCCTGGTAACACAAGAGCGATACGAGAAAACAATTGAGAAGGAAAAATTGATAGACTGTGAGCTGAAAAGACTCAAGAAAGTCATAATAAACCCAAATGCAGAAAACAACAGAATACTTGAAGGGATCGGATCAACCCCAATTAAGAATGCGACCTCCCTGTATGACCTTATCAGGAGGCCGGAGATATCCTATGACGACACTGCTGTATTCGATCCTGATCGATATACGCTACTTAAGGAAATCAGGCTACAGGTTGAAACCCAAATCAAGTATGAGGGCTATATAAAGAAGCAGATGCAGCAGATTGAGCAGTTCAAAAAGCTTGAAAACAAGAAGCTTTCTGTGGAATTTGACTATTCAAGGGTAAGAGGTTTGAGTAATGAGGCCCTACAGAAACTGTCTGCCATAAAACCGGACTCGGTTGGGCAGGCGTCCAGAATATCAGGAGTCTCCCCTGCTGATATAAATGTACTCTTGATATATCTTGAACAAAGGAGAAGGAATGGTGAAATGGATGAGTGATGACAGACTAGAAAGACTTTCCGGAGAGATGGGTGTAGGTTTAACACAAGGCATGCTCCAGGATTTCAAACTATACAAGGAACTTCTTAAGGAATGGAATGAAAAAATAAATATTACTACCATCACCGAGGACGAAGAAATAGACAAAAAGCATTTTGTAGACAGTCTCTCCCCCGCACTGACAAATTTATTTGACGGGGATGAAAGCGTAATTGATATTGGCACAGGAGGTGGCTTCCCAGGTATTCCATTAAAAATTAGGAACAGGAAGCTTAGGGTAACCCTATTGGACAGCCTGAACAAGAGAATCGTATTTCTTGGTCAGGTCATCGACAATCTTGGCCTTAAGGACATTGAAGCTGTTCATGGAAGAGCGGAAGAGCTGGGATTAAAGCCTGAATTCAGGGAGACCTATGATATTTGCGTTTCAAGAGCAGTAGCATCCCTGGATACCTTGAGCGAGTACTGCATGCCCTTTGTAAGAGTCGGTGGACACTTCATTTCCATGAAGGGACCAGAGATTGACGAGGAGGTCAAGATGAGCAGGAAGGCCATCGAAACCCTGGGAGGTCAGGTTGAGGAGATAAGATATGTACAGATACCTGAAAGTGATATAGTACATTCCTTGGTAGTGATCAAGAAGATAAAACCCACCCCGAAAAAGTATCCCCGGGCCGGTGGAAAGCCGAAAAAATCACCGATCAAGTAAAATGATTTGAGTTGTTTTAACGAGGACTAGATTATAAAAAACCCACAAAAGCATTGAAAACACTAAGTCACAAGAAAATGTTCCACGTGAAACATCAAAAATGTTTCACGTGGAACATTTTTGTCTATAATCCCTTAATATATGTTATTATATAT
>JANKMX010000030.1:17102-27827 GCA_024649995.1 Gudongella sp.
GTTAATTACAGCAAAACACAAAATCACGTAAGAATGATCATGTAACAGTGAGATTGGGGAGTGTATATATGGGAAAAACCATGGCGATTTTCAATCAAAAGGGTGGTGTGGGAAAGACCACCACAAGCATCAATCTAGCTGCGGGTTTGGGGAGACTGGGCAAGAAGGTACTACTGGTGGATATTGATCCTCAGGGGAACTGCTCGTCTGGAATAGGCGTAGACAGAAATGAGGCTAAGGTGTTGGTATATGACATACTGACTGGAGAAGCAGACATAAACGAGGGTGTATATGAAACCAATGCTGAAAATGTAAGTGTCATACCTTCCAACAATCAGTTGGCCGGACTTGAGATTGAGCTAGCCCGTGGAGGAGACTGGGAAGAGTCACTTAAGGTGATTATTGATGAAATCAGGGATCAGTATGAATACATCTTGATAGACTGCCCCCCCTCTCTCGGAATTCTAAGTGTAATGGGTCTTATAGCTGCAGATAGTGTGATAATTCCGATACAATGTGAATATTACGCTCTAGAGGGAGTCAGTCAGCTGTTTCAGACAATTGAGTTGGTTAAGAAGAACTACAATCCCTCCCTTGAGGTTGAAGGTGTAGTTTTGAGCATGTTTGATGGGAGGACAAATCTTTCCATCCAGGTGGTGGAGGAAGTTAAGGCCTTTTTCAAGGGTAAGGTGTATACAAGTATAATACCGAGAAATGTGAGACTGGCAGAAGCCCCCTCTTACGGACTCTCAATCCACGACTATGATTCCAAATCCAAGGGATCGGAGTCTTATATGGAACTGGCCGAAGAATTCCTGTTCTTACAGGATTAGTTCATTAACTATAGGAAAGGATGTGTTGCTAGTGACCAGCAAGAAGAGAGGTCTTGGCAAGGGATTGTCAGCATTGATCCAGGATAAGGAAAAGGTTGATACTCTAATAGGTGATTCATCCAACAGGGATGAGGCAGTCCTATCGATACCACTAAATAACATAATTCCAAAGCCTGACCAGCCACGAAAGATCTTTCAGGAGGATGCCTTGAAGGACCTTGCCCAGTCCATTACGGAAAATGGTGTTATCCAGCCGATCATTGTCAGGAAGTTGGAGAATGGGTATGAGATTATTGCAGGTGAAAGAAGATGGAGAGCAGCCAGGGAAGCAGGTCTTGATGAAATACCCTGCATCATAAGAGAGATAGACGACATCACTGCAGACAGGATTTCCCTTATAGAGAATGTCCAAAGAGAGAACTTGAATCCAATAGAGGAAGCCCAGGCGTATAAGAGAATAATGAAAGAGTATAGCCTTAAACAGGATGAGCTTGCTAAAGCCGTTGGAAAAAGCAGATCCTATATCAGCAATAACATGAGACTCTTGAATCTGGACGAAAGGGTAGTGCAATATATATACGAGGGAAAGATTTCTGGAGGACACGGAAAGGCTCTTTTAGGTATAAAGGATAAGGATGAGCAGCTGAAGGCTGCCGAGAAGATCATACATTTTGGGCTGAATGTTAGAGACACAGAAAGCAACGTGAAAAAGAAGAAGAAGATAAGAACAAAGAAAAGGAAGGAAAATTATATAGTTGACCTGGAGGACCAGCTTATGAGTGCTTTGGGAACAAAGGTCACACTAAATATGGGCAGGAAATCCGGAAAGATAGAAATTGAGTATTACAACGATGAGGACCTGGAGCGGCTTATTGACTTGATTACAGGTTAATGTTCCACGTGGAACATAGAGGAGGTTATACGATGGAAGTTAATATATTTCAGGTGGATGCATTTACAGATGAAGCATTTGGGGGAAATCCTGCAGGTGTTGTAACAAATTCCAAGGGGATTTCATCGGAGCAGATGCAGAAAATTGCTAATGAGATGAATCTGTCAGAAACAGCCTTCGTAAGACAAATTGATGATTGCTACTTTAAGATAAGATATTTTACGCCATTATGCGAGGTGGATCTTTGTGGACATGCCACAATAGCTGCAGTTCATACCCTTGCAAACAAAGGATATATAAAGCCAATTGAAAATGGTGGAAAGATAGCAAATATTGAAACGGGTGTTGGTCCACTAAAGGTTGAAATTCAGTTTAGGAACTACTCTCCTGTAAATGTTATAATGGAGCAGGCTACACCAAAATCAACAGGAGCTGTGAAGGAGTTGAAGGAGCTGTTGGAATGCTTCAACTTAAATGCTGATGACATAGGAATAGGCAATAAAAAGGCCATACCTGAAATCATCTCTACAGGATTGCCTGATATAATGCTACCTGTCAATTCAAAAAAAACTCTTATGGACATGGAGGTTGATTTTTGCAGATTGAGGGATCTGAGCAACCGTTTGGGAGTTACCGGAGTTCATGCATTCAGTTATGACGAGGAAAAGGAAGTGGCACATGCCAGGAATTTCGGACCAGCAGTGGGCATAGATGAGGAAGCAGCAACTGGAACTGCAAATGGTGCTCTTATATACTATCTAAGGAAAAACAGGTTCTTCAATGGCGACAGTCTGGTTGTTTATCAGGGAGAATCCCTTAAAAGACCCAGTATCATCAATTGCTATATTGAAGAAATGGAAGGAAGCTATTTAGTAAGGGTTGGAGGATCTGCAACAATAGTAATGGAAGGAATTATAAAATTCTAAATAAATATGGAGGTGCAATATGTTAGTAGAAAGAACAGCAAAGGATTTTGTGTACGATGTGGCGAGTGAGAATCCCACACCAGGTGGTGGAAGTGTGGCGGCACTTGTGGGAGGTCTTGGAGGAGCTCTTACAAATATGGTGGGAAACCTAACCATTGGCAAAAAGATCTATGCGGATGTCCCAGAGGACAAGAAGGCAATCATGGAAAAGAACTTCAATGAGATTGAAGCGCTAGTTGATGAGCTTTTGGACCTGGTAGATGAGGATTCCACTGCATTTGATGATGTAATGCAGGCATTTAAGCTGCCCAAGGATACGGATGAGAACAAGAAGTTAAGATCTGAAGCCATACAGTCAGGCTACAAGAAGGCACTGGAAGTACCTTTAAGATGTGGAGAAAGATGCCATGACGTATTGAAGCTTCAGGAGGTATTTGCGGAGCACGGCAATATAAATGCCATCACAGATGTTGGAGTTGGAACACTTCTGGCATATGCTGGCCTGGAAGGAGCACTTTTTAATGTGACTATAAACCTTAAGAGCATCAAGGATCAGGATTATAAAAATGAGATGGAGGCTAAGGTTGAAAGGCTATTGGCGGATGGCAAGAGCTTGAGAGACAGTCTTCTGGAGTTTGTGTACGGCAGGCTGAAGGCATAGTATAGATGAGTATTTACTTTCCGTTATGGGTGAAGAAAAAGATTTCTTCACCCATTTCTACTTGTGGGGTTAGCTGGATTAATAGATTGTAAGGATATCCTTAAAGTGGTAAAATAGACAGGTAAGATTGATTTGAAAGATCCAGAGGTGAACATATGTACTATTTTGATAATGGAGCAACCACATTTCCGAAACCACAGGAAGTGTATGATGAGATATACAAGGCTATGACGGAGTACGGGGCAAACCCCGGGAGATCAGGTCATGATCTGGCTCTCAAGGCATCAAGAGGGATCTATGATGCCAGGGAAGAGCTTGCAAAGCTGTTTTCTGTGAAAAATCCCATGAACATAATATTCACCTACAATTGCACTGAAGCCTTGAACATTGGAATAAAGGGTTTGCTTAAACCCGAAGATCATGTCATAACAACATCCATGGAGCATAACTCGGTCCTTAGACCTATCAAATACCTTGAATCATTTGGGGTTGAGAATACAATTGTCCGAGGAAAGAAGGACGGTCAGATAGATCCGGCTGAAATAAGAAAGGCAATCAGGAACAATACCAAGCTTATTGTCACAACCCACGTTTCAAACCTTACAGGTACCATTATGCCCGTCAAGGAAATTGGAATGATAGCAAGGGAACATGGAGTACCCTACCTTGTGGATGCAGCTCAGTCAGCAGGGGTATATTCCATCAACGTTGAGGATCTGGGAGTGGATATGTTGGCTTTCCCCGGCCACAAGGGTCTGCTGGGTCCACAGGGAACAGGAGGACTCTATATCAGGGAAGGACTTGAGGTAGAAGGATTTGTTCAGGGAGGTACGGGTAGTGCTTCCTATTCCTTGAACCAACCTGAGGAGATGCCTGATAAGTTTGAGAGTGGAACACCCAATGCTCCCGGAATAATAGGTCTGGGCCAGGGGATCCGGTACATCAACAGAAGGGGAATGGACAAGATCAGGAAACATGAGGAGGATCTGACAGGATATTTTCTTGAAGAAGCAGCCAAGGTTGATGGAATAAAGCTATACGGTCCACTTGATAGTTCAAGACAAGGAGCGGTTGTAGCCCTGAACATAAGGGATATGGACTCTTCAGAGGTGTCCTTTGTCCTTAATGAGGAATTCGGGATATATGTAAGACCTGGGCTTCACTGTGCACCTTTGGCCCATGAGACAATTGGAACCATGGAGCAGGGAGCCGTCAGATTCAGCTTTGGACCTTTCAACAACCTGAAAGAGCTGAAATATGCAATAAAGGCTCTTCATAGAATATCTAAAGAGCTATAGGAGTGATGGAATGACACAGGTTCTTGAATTTATCGAATATAATTCAAACTATTTTATAATAGGCCTATCAGTTGCACTAATAATTGTAATCATTCTTTATGTTGCACAGATTAGGGAATACCACAAGCATAAAGAAAGGTACGATTCCCTGACAAGAGGCCTGTCTGGAGCAAATATTGAGGATCTTTTCCTGAAGATAAATACTGAACTTAGTAGCCTTAACAGGGATATTAACCTTCTAGATGACAATATTGAAGCTCTTGAGACAAGACTGACATTCACCATCCAGAAAATGGGCTTTGTAAGGTATAATGCCTTTGCAGATACAGGAAGTGATCTGAGCTTCTCCATAGCCCTGCTTGATGCCTACAACAACGGATTTGTCCTTACCAGCATCTATGGAAGGGAGCAGGCGGTCATGTTTGCCAAGCCAATCCAGAATGCAAATTGCAATGTTCCACTATCCCCAGAGGAGATGGCGGCAATAAACAGGGCACTTATGGGTGAGAGCGCCGAAAAAATACTGTAATGGGAGAAGCTTATGGATAAATATCTATTTATAATAAATCCAACTGCAGGAAGTGGAAGAACAAGGGCATATGTTGAATTTGTAAGGGAGTATATGTCAAGAACAGATAAGGAATACAGGATAGAAATAACAACAAAACCCAAGGAAGCCACGGAAATGGTGATGAACTACCCGGAGTACAAAATTTGTGTAGCAGTTGGGGGAGACGGAACAGCAAATGAGGTTGCCAAGGGTATCCTTCAAAGGGGATCAGGCATCTTGGGGATAATACCTTCCGGCACAGGAAACGACATGGCTCAAGCCCTGCATCTGAGTATGGATAAGGAAAAAGCAATGGAAGGGCTGCTTAGGGGCGAAGCAGTAAGCATAGATCTTGGGAGAGTGAGGGGAGACTACTTTTTCAATATTGCAAGTGTGGGCTTTGATGCCTGGGTTGTAAGGGAGACTGACAGAATAAAGAAGGTCATAAAAGGGAAGACATCCTATATTTTAGGTGTCCTGGCAGGTCTTCTGACCTATAGGAGCAGAGAAGTTGATTTGGAAATAGATGGTGAGACGATTCACAGGAGGGCTACCCTTATAGCTGTTGGCAACGGACAGTCTTATGGAGGGGGCATGAAAATACTTCCTATGGCAAGCATATATGATGATATGCTGGATGTGTGCGTGGTTAAGGATATCAGCAATCTTAAGATCCTGTTCCTTTTTCCGTCCATATTCAAGGGTGAGCACACAAAGTATATAAAGCACGTTGAATTTTTCAAGGGGAGGAAGGTTAGGGTCTCATTGAGAAAGGGAGAACTGCTCAACATAGATGGAGAACTCTTTGAAGTGGAGGATGAAGTGGTAGAATTCAACCTTTCCAACCAAAAATTGGAAGTTATTGTATAATCCAATAATGTTAAATTTTGTTCATAAATTGAGCTATTAGGAAATTCCATATTTTGACACCTACAAACCCCACACTATAACAGTGATAAGGGGTTTTTCCACAGGAAAACACTTTCATTAGCATAATGCAGTAAAATGGTTGTCTATAGGTTGTATTTATATATCCTTATTGGTATAATGTTTATGTTAATGTTACAAAACGGTTACAAATATCGTAACCATTATCGGATTAATATAAAGCCCTGATTTTGGGCACAGCTTGGAGGCGATTTATTGATGAAGTTTGATTCCTCAATACTTGACTTTATTAAGAATAAAACCAAAATTGACATAGGTGGTAATAATAAGAAGTGGAACCTCAACAACAAGAGATTCAGAAGATTTTTAGCGACGATGACGGTTATTGCTATTGTGGGAGTCAGCTTTGTTAGCTACTCAGTCAACGACACAAGAACCAAGGCATTTGATGTTTATCTGGGAGATCAGCATATTGGAGTTGTCAGAACAGAGGATGAAGCGCTGGAGGTTTACAGGGAACTAAAAGAAAGTCTCAAGAGTACATATGACATGGGAGTAGTACTTGACAAGGAGCTTGAATTCCAGGAGACCAACGCCAAGGATGAGGCATTGACCACAGCATATGAAATCAAATCCAATATCAAGGATAATATAAATATAAGCGTTGCTGGATTTGAACTGATTGTAGATGGAGAAAGCTTTGGAATCTTCAAGTCGGGTCAGGAGGTTGAATATATATTGGATACGGTGAAATCATCATATCTTCCACAGGTTGTAAAGAATCAGGAAGGTGAGGCTACAGAGGTTCAGGCGGAGGAAATATCAACACCGAAGACCCACACCGTAGAGGATGGAGACAACTACTGGACAATTGCCAGACAATATAACTTGACTGCAACAGCCCTAGAGGAGGCTAACCCCGGAGTGAATCCTTCGAGACTAAAGCCAGGGGATGTTATTAATCTTACTATGGATAGGGAAGCTGAGAAAGAGGTTACAGTTCAGGTAAATACACCAGTCATAGATAATGATGCGGATATTAGGGAAGTTGATTTTACGGAAGAGATAGAGGTATTGAAGGTTGAGACAAGCTTCAGCAAGCTTGCAGACCCTGATGAAGCAGTTGCCAAGATCAGGGAAGGTAAAGAAGAAATGAGAACCCACATAGTTGAGGTTGGAGAAAGCTATTGGATTATCGCCAGAATGTATGACACAACTGTGGAGGAGCTTCTAAGCGCAAATCCAGACCAGGATTCACAAACTCTAAAGCCGGGGGATGAGGTAAACCTATTTGTTCCAACACCCCTACTGACAGTCAGAACTGTGGAGCAGATACAATACACAGAGGATACAGCCTTTGAAACAGAGGTTAAGACAGACGATTCAATGTACAAGAATCAGAAGAAGATTATCACCAAAGGTGAAAAGGGAAGTTCAGAGATAGTAGCAAATGTTACAAAGTTAAATGGAATAGTTGAAGACAAGGAAATTATAAGCGAGAAAGTATTAGTTGAACCTGTAACCGAGGTAGTAGTACAGGGAACCAAGGAGCTGCCAAAGACTGCAGCCACAGGATCCTTTATGGTCCCAACAAGTGGAAGACTTTCATCTCCATACGGAATGAGAAATGGAAGGATGCATAGGGGAATAGACCTTGCAAACAGCACAGGCACAAATGTCTATGCTGCAGATGGAGGTAGGGTTACCTTCTCAGGTTACAAGGGAAGCTATGGATATATGATTGAAATCAACCATGAGAATGGATATGTAACAAGATATGCACATAATAGCAAGCTTCTGGTAAAGTCAGGAGAAAGGGTCTACAGAGGACAGCATATTGCCGAGATGGGTAATACGGGAAGATCGACAGGGCCTCATCTGCATTTTGAGATTCTTTTGAATGGAGCCCACCAGAACCCAAGCAGACACATATACAGATAAAATTAAGGAAGCGTGGAAAAAATCCACACTTCCTTTTTTTAAATTATTTTATAAATACAATGTTAGGACAAGAGTAGTGATTCCAAACATGCTGGTTACTGCAATGGTGAAAGGAATTATCTTTCGTAGGATATCACCCTCCTTACCAAGAATTCCGGCAGTGGTGGCTCCAAGGACAACATTGCTGGGTGCTATGGAGGTCCCGATGCTGCCACCAGCAGTCTGGGCTCCAAGGAGGAGGAAGCTTTCCACATTAAGAATTCCCGACAGTGAATACTGAAACCCTCCAAAAAGAATATTGGAAGACATATTACTGCTTGTAATAAAGGCGCCCACCAGTCCTACAAAAGGACTTATACCGGCATAAAGATTGCCGAAAAGAGAAGCAACTCCATAGGATAGAATCTCGGTTTGACCAGATCCAGTCATGATTCTGGATATACCCATAAGTGACAATATGGCTATGCTGGAAGGAAGTGCCTTTCTGAGAGCTCTGGAAATAATCAGGGATATACTACCAGTTCTCACAAAAGATCTTTTTTGATAGAATACATATCCCATTAATGCAGACAATGCCAGGAAGAAGGATGCATGGGTGAAGGGCTTGATTGGTGCATAAAGATCAACAGGATCAATGTGTACACCTATGCCCGTTACAGTTCCTGGGAAGCTGGGTCCATAGGACAGTGATCCAAAGAAGCTGTTTATGGGTGAAATCATAAGAACTGAAAGGGTTATCAAAGTCATTGCAACATAGGGAAAGAAAGCCTGAAAAAAGCTCATACCATTTGAATTTTTCACTCCCTCCCCAGTTGGTGAGTATACCATAATCCTACTGTTTTCAATTGACCACTCATCCCTATACATTTTAATTCTTGATACCAGGATCAAAACACCTGCCGAAGCTGCACTTGGAACAAAAACACCCAGGTCAGGATTAATCTGGGTAACAAGAATCTGTCCAAAGCCCTGAGTAATTGAGATTGCCAGGATTGCCAATAGTCCTTTTCTTATGGCTTTTATACCGCCATAGAACCAGGAAATTGTAATTCCAGCTGACAGATTTAGGATTGAAAGCAACACTGAAGCATATAGGGCCACCCATACTGTGGAAACCAGGTCAGTCTGCAGAATCAATGCATGCCACGCCAGTGCCAGGGTTCCGAAGGTACCAGCCCAGCAATGTCCTATAAGCGGTACCACAACAGCCCACATTGGGGAAACCCCAATACCTATGAGAAGGGGAGCCGTAACCAGTATGGGAACCCCAAATCCGGTCACACCTTGAAGAAAGCTGGAAAAGACAACTCCTATAAGCAGAATTCTCAGGAGCTCATTGGGAGCGGAAGCTGAAAATGCCTTGTTCAGGGTATCAAAGGCCTTGGCTTCCTTGCTGGTTTCATAAAGGAGAATTGCGGTTATCACCACTGAAATTATGCTTAAGGAACTCCAAATAGACTTTCCTGCTTCTATAAGTATCAATTCAGGTGTGGCCTTGAAGACAAAAGTTGCCGTCAATAGGGTAACCAAAAGGGAAACAGGGGCTGCTTTTAGTGCGGACCACTTCAGGCCAACCATAAAGAGGAGCAGCAGGAGTATGGGTAAAGCGGATACAAGCCATAGCTGAAAGCTAAATTCCATGTTCATATGTATACCTCCAAATTGTAATTATCATACTCATCATATAATTTATTCAATCCTTATACAATGAAAACATTGACTAATACTACCTCAGCAAATTATCCTTTAATGATATACAAACTATCCAAATAAAGAAAAAAAACCGATAAACCTTATCAGATTCTGATAAGGTTTATGTAATTAAAAGGTGATAGAATTTACATTGAACTAAAGAAATGATTTTCAGGTCTTATATGTTTGGGAGTAAGTTATTAAATAATAGGGAGGAAAGAATGCATGATACTAGGACTTTTGAAAAGGAATACATATCAGGACTCAGTTAACTTGATGCTGTTAAGTACAAGGCTAACTGAGAAGGAAGGTGTACGAAAAGTATCAATAATGATGGGCACTCCTGCAAATAAAGACATATTCATAAACACGGGAATGTACTCTACTGAGTTTGACTCAGCTAATCCAAATGACATATGCATAGCGGTGGATACCGATAATCCTGGCATGCTGGAATCCATAGGCGAAGATTTGGAGGCTTTCATATCTGATCTGTCCTCGAAGTCAAAAGATGTTCAGCAGAAAAAAGCCAAGAGTCTGAAGGGTGCATTAAGCAAGCTTAAAGATCCTAACCTGGCTCTTGTTTCAATTCCTGGAGAATATGTATTCGATGAAGGAAAGAGATTGCTCAATGAGAATATGAACCTGTTCATATTCAGTGACAACATGGGTCTTGCTGAAGAGAAGGAGTTGAAGGAAATTGCCCGAGACAAGGGACTGATAGTTATGGGACCGGATTGCGGCACTGGGATTATTTCAGGTGTACCCCTCGCATTTGCAAATGTTGTCAGTAGGGGAAACATAGGCATAGTTGGAGCATCCGGTACGGGGATCCAGGAGGTAAGCAGCATAATCAGCAGACTTGGGGGAGGAGTATCCCATGCCATTGGCATAGGTGGACGAGACCTTTCCGAAGAGGTTGGAGGAATCTCAGCAGAAATTGCATTGGATTATCTGGCCAATGATAAGGACACTGAAGTGATCGTGTTTATATCTAAACCTCCTGCAGAAGCTGTGAAAAATCGAATAATTGACAAATTGGAG
>JANKMX010000031.1 GCA_024649995.1 Gudongella sp.
TCGTATTCTGAAGTTCCCATTGGGAATGATCCATCTTCTCTACCTACGAATGTGCTTACAGGTAGGTCATCTCCCTCTTGTCTGTTCATAGGCTCTACCACGTTCTTGATAAAGTCAGGAACTTCCTTCTTCTCAACCTTCTCTTCGACTGCATCCTTCCATGAAGCAGGAACCTCAACAGCATGAAGTGCATTTATTCCCTTGTCTACAGCCTCATAGTTCATGTTAACGATTTTCTCACCTTTTTTACCATAGTCATTGACTATTGATTTCTTAAGGTGTTCAACGGCCTCCTCAATTGGAAGCACCTCTGAAAGCTTGAAGAATGCTGACTGCATAATCATGTTTATTCTACCGCCAAGTCCGATGTCCACGGCAATCTTAGTTGCATTTATTGTATAGAACTTGATTTCATTTTCAGCAATATATTTCTTCATTGATGCAGGTAGGTTTGCATCAAGCTCCTTGTCATCCCACAGACAGTTAAGCAGGAATGTACCACCCTTCTTAAGTCCCTTAAGCAGGTCATAGCTGTGTACGTATGACTGCTTTGAACATGAGATGAAGTCTGCATCTGAAATTAGGTATGTTGATTTTATTGGAGACTTACCAAATCTAAGGTGTGATATTGTAACTCCACCTGATTTCTTGGAGTCATATGCAAAGTATCCCTGAGCATACATGTCAGTGTCATCACCTATGATCTTGATTGCTGATTTGTTTGCTCCAACTGTTCCGTCTGAACCGAAGCCCCAGAATTTACACTGGATTGTTCCTTCAGGCTCAGTTTGGATAGGCTCTTCAACTGGAAGTGAAAGATTTGTTACGTCATCAATTATTCCAATTGTGAATCCATCCTTTGGCTGGTCTGCCTTCAGGTTGTTGAATACTGCAAGTATCTGTGATGGTGTTGTATCCTTTGATCCAAGACCGTATCTTCCTCCAACTACAACTGGAGCATTGTCCTTCTTGTAGAAGAGACTCTTGACATCAAGATAAAGTGGCTCTCCAAGAGCTCCCTTTTCCTTTGTTCTGTCAAGAACTGCAATCTTCTTGACTGTTGCAGGCAATATGTCGAAGAAGTACTTGGCTGAGAAAGGTCTGTATAGATGAACCTTTACAAGTCCAACCTTTTCTCCCTTTTCCATAAGATAGTCCACTGTCTCTTCAGCAGTCTCTGTCACTGATCCCATTGCTATAAGGATATTCTCCGCTTCAGGATCTCCATAGTAGTTGAAAGGCTTGTAGTCTCTTCCTGTTATCTTGTTGATTTCCTTCATGTAATCATTTACTAGATCTGGTACAGCAAGATAGTATGGGTTTGCAGCCTCAGCAGCCTGGAAGTAGATATCAGGGTTCTGTGCAGTTCCTCTTGTTACTGGATTCTCTGGATTAAGTCCTCTGTTTCTGAACTCATTAAGAGCATCGTAGTCAAGAAGCTTTTCTAGGTCCTCATATTCCATAAGCTCAATTTTTTGAACCTCGTGGCTTGTTCTGAACCCATCAAAGAAATGAAGGAAAGGAACTCTTCCCTTGATTGCTGCAAGGTGAGCTACCCCACCCAGGTCCATTACCTCTTGAACTGATCCTGATGCAAGCAGTGCAAAACCGGTTTGTCTAGCTGCCATAACATCCTGGTGATCTCCGAATATGCTAAGTGCATGTGATGCAAGAGCTCTGGCTGATACGTGGAATACTGCAGGAAGAAGCTCTCCTGCCATTTTGTACATGTTTGGAACCATAAGTAGAAGTCCCTGAGAAGCCGTGTATGTAGTGGTTAGTGCTCCAGCCTGCAGTGATCCGTGAACAGCTCCTGCCGCTCCTGCCTCTGATTGCATCTCAGTAACAAGTACCTCTTGTCCAAATACGTTTTTCTTACCGTTTGCTGACCATTCGTCAACTGATTCCGCCATGTTTGATGATGGTGTGATTGGGTATATCGCAGCTACATCTGTAAATGCATATGATACATATGCTGCAGCGGTATTACCATCCATGGTCTTCATAGTTTTACCCATGTAATAGTACCTCCTTGGTTAGTTTAGTGTAATAAAACGAAAAAGGGCTTATGCCCAATATATGAAATTGTTAAAAAATTAGTTACCATAATTAGTATATTAAATACGCTAAACAAAGTCAACTCAATATTGGTTCATAGTTATTGAATTGTTACAAATCTGTCCTCTTGTCAAATGCTTTCCTGCGTTCCTCTATTGAACGCTTGACCCTGGAGTCAAGCTCTTCAGCAGCGTTGTATCCAAGACGTTTCTGGCGGTTGTTCTTGGCCGCAACCTCAACAATCATGGCAATGTTTCGACCAGGCTTGACCGGAATTGTAACCTTGGGCAGATTGATTCCAAGAATTTCAACGCTATCCTCCTCAAGACCCATCCTGTCGTATTCCTTGCCCTTTTCCCAGGCCTCAAGGTCCACAACCATGTCAATGTAGTCAAACTGCTTCACGGCTCCCACTCCGTACAGTCTCTCTATATCAAGAATTCCCACTCCTCTTATTTCCAGGAAATATCTGATCAACTCAGGACATGTGCCCCTTAGGGTGTCCTCAACCCGCTTTATTTCTACCATGTCATCCGCAACCAGCCTGCAGCCTCTGGTTATAAGGTCCAAGGCTGTTTCGGATTTTCCTACTCCTGACTTGCCCGTTATAAGGACCCCTATGCCAAATACATCCATCATGACCCCATGGACAGTCTCTGTTGGTGCCAATGAAAGCCCCAGATTGATAACAAGATCATTTATGAGCTTCGATGTTGTTTTATTCCCCCTTAGAATTGTCTTTCCATGCTGCTTTGCCAGCTCCAAAAGCTCGGGGAAAATCTCGTGATTTCTTGCAACAACTATTACCGGTATTGGGTAGCTGAGAAACTTGTCAAGGGTGCTGTACCTTTTTCCAGCCTCCATGTCCCTTAGGAAATGCCACTCGGCGCTTCCAATTATCTGTACCCTGTCTGGTACGAACTTTTCGTAATACCCTGCCATCTGTAGGCCGGGTCTGCTGATTTCTGTTGTATATATTTTCACATTGTCCACATCATGCGAAAGGTATATTTCCTCCAGTTTCATTTCCTTTATAAGGTCCTTCAAAAGAACATAATCCATCCTTACACCCCTCTATTCAGCATCATATGGTCTTTTTGGAATTATGGCCGCTGCAAGGAAATAGGCTACAATTCCTCCTACAAAGGCTGTTGGCAGCAACAGAAATATCCATGCCAATCTCACCAGTGTTGAATCAATGTCAAAGTACTCTGCAATGCCTCCGCAGACTCCTGATATTTTCTTATCCGTATCTGACAAATAAAGCTTCTTTTGCATCATTTCTCCTCCTTTTGACGGAAATGTTCATATACATTCCGGGCTGCCTTTCTGTTCATGCCGTCCACCTCAGCAAGCTCTTCAGGGTTGGCCTTTCTGATCTCACTTATGCTGCCAAAGTGCTTCAGGAGAGCTACCCTTCTCTTTTCACCAACAAGTGGTATGCCATCCAGCTCCGAGTGAAAGAGATCCTTGCTCCTCAAGCTTCTATGGTAGCTTATTGCAAACCTGTGAGCCTCCTCCTGTATTCCGTAGATAAGCTTGAATGCAAGGCTGTCCTTATCAGGGATTATCTCCCTGTTATCAAAGATTATTCCACGGGTTTTGTGAAGCCTGTCCTTTACCAGTCCGCAAACGGGTATGTCCACACCCAGCTCCTCCAGAACCACTTTAGCCTTGTTCACATGTCCCTTTCCACCATCCACCATTATTATGTCAGGAAAAAGTGAGAATCCAACAGGTGCCCCCTTTGTTCTCTCCACATTTTCACTTTCCTTGAGTCCTCTGGTGAAACGTCGTTTCAGGATCTCCTCCATGCTGCCGTAATCATCCGGAGTGGTCCTGGTCCTGATGCGGAACCTTCTGTAATCAGACTTTTTCCTTTCCCCTTTTTCATAGACGATCATTGATCCAACAGACCCAACTCCGCTTATGTTGGAAATGTCATAGGCCTCGATCCTATCTGGTCTTTCCTCAAGGTCAAGAATGTGCTGGAGCTGGTCCAGGGCCTTAAGGTTTTCCCTGTGCTTTCTAAGAAACTTGTCTCCGTACTTGTCCAGCATTTCCAGGGCGTTTTTCTTTACCATCCTAACCAGCTGGAGCTTGTCTCCCCTTTTTGGAGTCTGTAGACTTACCTTGGAACCCTTGATCTCACCAAGCCACTTACCGATTGCGTCCAGGTCCGATATTTCCTCCTCCAAGAGTATTTCCTTTGGGATAAAGGTTGATCCAGGATAAAATTGCTTTATGAAGGAGCTGAGAATTTCTCCCCTTTCCTCAACATAGGAGTCCTCCATTATAAAGTGCTCCCTACCCACAATCTTGCCTTCACGGATAAAGAAGACCTGCACAACAACCTCCTCCACCCCTCTGGCCATTGCAATTACATCCTGCTCCACATTTGATGCTGAATCCATCATCTGCTTCTCATGAAGGGTCTGAAGGGCCTGGAGCTGGTCCCTGTAGGTAGCCGCCTTCTCAAAGTCCCTGCTTTCCGAAGCCTCTTTCATTTTCATCTCCATGTCCTTTATTATGCTTTCGTCCTTTCTGGAGAGAAAGTCCAGAATTTCTTGAATCATCCCATTATAAAGGTCCTCATCCACATTGCCAAGACATGGTCCCAGGCACCTTCCAATATAGTAGTTGAGACATGGCCTGAATCTTGCGTCCTTTCTATCAAGGTCAAGCCTGCAGTTCCTGATTGGAAAAATCCGGTGGAAAACTTCTATTGCCTCATTTACGGCAGAGGCACTTGGGTATGGTCCAAAATACCTTGATCCATCCTTGTCAACCTGCCTGGTTTTGAGAACCCTTGGGTACCTTTCACCCAGGGTCACCTTAATGTAGGGATATTGCTTGTCATCCCTCAACAGTATGTTGTACTTGGGCCTGTTTTTTTTGATCAGGTTTGACTCCAGTACAAGGGCCTCCACCTCGTTCTCCACCATTATATACTCAAAGTCCCTGATCTGCTTGACCATTGAGGCCACCTTGAGGGAATGGCTAGAAGAGGACTGGAAATACTGTCGGACCCTCTTCTTCAGGGAAATGGCCTTTCCAACATATATTATCTCTCCTGATTTGTCCTTCATAAGATATACTCCCGGGGAGTCCGGGAGATTTTTCAGCTGTTCATCAAAGTTTGTCACGTAATCACCCTGTTTTCACTAAAGCCCTTTACTTTTCATCAATTGGCCTGGTCTTTTCCTTAAGCCATAACAATACCTGATCATCCAATCTGTCCTTAAGCTTTTCAAACACGTTCATATGATACTGGTCAAGCCAGACCTTCTCCTGCTCACTGAGCATTTCCGGGATTATGCATTCTCGGTCTATATAGCAATAGGACAGCACCTTGAAGCTCAGGAATCTTCCTGATTCATTTTCCAGGTCCTCCTGGACAACCGCCACATTCTCCGTACGTATTCCATGCATCCCTTCCCTGTAGACTCCCGGTTCAACAGTAACCACCATACCCGGCTCCATTGCAACGTTGTTTGGAGCAGTGGCAATCCTGTGGGGGCCTTCATGAACGTTGAGCAAATAACCAACGCCATGTCCTGTTCCTGATTTGTAGTCAATACCTTCCTTCCATAGTGGCTGCCTTGCCAGTACATCCAGTACGTGACCGGAGGTTCCATGAAGGAACCTGGATGAAAGGAGGTTTATGTGTCCCTTCAGCACCAGGGTAAAGTCCCTCTTTTCCAGCTCACTCAGCTCACCAAGAGCTACGGTCCTTGTTATATCAGTTGTACCATTATAGTACTGCCCTCCAGAGTCAACAAGGAAAAGTCCCTTCTTCCGGAGCACTGCACAGGTGTCCTCCTCCGGTGAATAGTGCATCATGGCTGCATTTGAGCCATAGGCTGCTATGGTCCCAAAGCTTGGCTGAAGAAAGCCCTGCTGTTCCATTCTGAACTTCAAAAGCTTTTCAGAGGCCTCCACTTCAGAGATTTCCCTCTCTTCCATTTCCTTGTGAAGCCAGTGTAAAAAGCCCGTCAAGGCTGCACAGTCCTTAAGGTATGCCTCCTCCTGGTTACTTATCTCAACTGGATTCTTCTTTCCCTTCATGGCTGTGGTAATATTATCAGAATCAATTATCCTACAGCCCTTTGGAATGGCTTTAAATAGGCTTGTATTTATCCTATCCTTCTGAAGGAGCACTGTTGAATCCTTTGAAAGCTTACTTAGATGCTGCCCTATGCTTTCATACTCAGCAAGAACCACTCCCGAATCGTATAATTTAGACTTTACTGATTCCGGTATTTTTCTATCGTCCACAAATAGTATGGCAAATTCCTCCGCAACCATGGCATATGATATGACAACAGGGTTGTTGTCAACATCCCAACCTCTTATGTTATAGAGCCAGGCTATGTCATCCAGACTTCCTAGGACAAAATGGGTGGCATTCTTCTTCTCCATTTCCGATCTGACTTCCTTAAGCTTATCAGCAGTTGACTTGCCTGCAAATTCCTCCTCCAATATGAAGGCATCCCTTATTGGCAGCTCAGGTCTGTCCTCCCATATCTTTCCAATCAAATCATCCTCATGATGGATTCTAACCTTTTTCTCCTTAAGAATCTCCTCTATCTTCTCCACTGCCCCCTGGGAGAATATCCTACCGTTAAGACCAATGGTAGCGCCGTATTTTGCATTTTCCTCCAGCCAATCATGTAGGGAAGGGTAACCTGGTGTGTTCATCCTGTAAAGCTTGAATTCATTGTCCCTTATCTGGTTTTCTGCCTGGATGAAGTATCTTCCATCTGTCCAGAGGATAGCCTCTTCCTTGGTTATCAGAGCCGTTCCTGCTGATCCGGTGAAGCCTGTTATAAATGCCCTTGTCTTGAAATGGTCCGCCAGGTATTCCGACTGGTGAGGATCTGCTGAGGGTTCAATGTAAATGTCTATCCCCTCATTCCTCATAAGCTCTCTTAGTTCCTTCAATTTCTTGTTAATGTTCAATCCTTATTCCCTCCCCTTTTATTTCCATTCTTATCAGGTACAATGCAACAAGAATACTCGTCAACCCAGCTGCCAGCTTCCCAATTATAAAGGCATTAACCGCCTGAGGCGCCACCGAAGTGACATACCCAAGCTGACCTCCAAACACGTAGGCTCCGCTAACTGCAAATGCTGCATTCAGTATCTTTCCCTTCCAGTTCATTTCATGGTATACGCCAAGCATTGGCAGACAGTTTGCCAGGGATGAAAAAAGTCCAAGTATCGAAAACTCATCAATGCCATACCTTTCCGTGATCACCCTCAGGAATCTGCGGAGTATCCTTGACAGGAAAAAGAGCATTGGATAAGCTCCAGACAGTACGATACTGATGGACAAAACCAGAATTGTTGCCTCCTCCAGCGAAATCAGTCCTTCAATTAGGACTATACCCAGACTGTAATCCAGTATACCAAGAATAAGCCCAAATGTACTTACGCCAAGGATTATCTTGCCAAGCCACCTGAAAAGGAACATGGTCTTATCCTGGGACTTGATTAATCCGTAGGCGATCATCATGGAAAAAACTCCAACTGGCAGCAGGTTCCATATTATCCTCCCCAGCCCTATGTCCATTATCAGACCTGAAACGATCATTCCCAGAGGAACTGTAACTATCCCTGCCAGGATACCCTTTGCAAAATACTGAAAGTCATCCTCGCTAATCAGGTTTATTGCAACCGGCACGGTAAATGATATGGTGGCTCCCAAGGTTGATCCAAGGATGGCTCCATTGAATACACCGATTGCCGGGTCCCTTGCTATCTCAATACTTGTGTTGAAAGCACCCAGGTCGGTGGCCAGAATGCTGCTTACAAAGACAGACGGATCCACATTCATCCAGCTGGACAGGGGGCCCAAAAGCGGCAAAATCAACTGTGCTATTATGGGCGAGAGTGAATAGATTCCTATTATTGTCAAAGCAAGGCTACCCATGGCCTTGAAGCCCTCGTCAAATTTCACTCCCAGTCCCAGCCTATTGTTGAGAAGCTTGTCAATTCCACCCAAAAGTGAAAACCCAAGCATTACATAAATCATATAATCCCTCCCAAGATGTCATCGTCAGTCTAATTATACTACAAGGTGAGCCCTTATAACAACGAACAAAAAAGCGCCCCTTTAGGAACGCTTGTCTTTTTGATATTTCTCTTCAATTAGACCAGGATTTTTCTCAAGAAATCCTGGGTTCTTGGATTCTGTGGGTTTGCAAACAGATCCTTTGGAGTTCCCTCCTCCATGATTCTGCCTTCATCCATAAATATTACCCTTGAGCCAACCTCCTTGGCAAAGCCCATTTCATGGGTTACAACCACCATGGTCATGCCATCCCTTGCAAGCTCCTTCATAACCTCAAGCACCTCCCCAACCATTTCCGGATCAAGAGCACTTGTGGGCTCGTCAAACAGCATGACATCCGGCTCCATTGCCAGGGCCCTTATTATCGCTATCCTCTGCTTCTGTCCACCGGACAGCTGATTTGGATATGTGTTAGCCTTTTCCTCCAGGCCTATTCTCCTTAGCAGGGTCATGGCCTTCCTGTCAGCCTCTTCCTTGGTCAATCCCTTTACCTGTACAGGTGCAAGTGTTATGTTTTCAAGCACTGTTTTATGAGGAAAGAGATTGAACTGCTGGAACACCATCCCCATTTTTTCCCTTTGCCTGTTTACGTCATTGTGCTTGTCCGTTATGGATACACCCTCCAAAATTATTTCTCCACTGGTGGGCTCCTCAAGAAGGTTAAGGCATCTGAGGAAGGTGCTCTTTCCTGAGCCGCTTGGACCGATGACAACAACCACCTCACCTTCCTCGATGGTCTGGTTTATATCCTTCAGAACGTGCAGCTCACCAAATTTCTTGTTGAGATTAATTATATTGATCACCGGCACGTAGCCTCCTTTCGAAAATACCCAAGAGCTTGGATAGTGTAAAAGTAATTATGAAGTACAATATTGCTGCGTAGAACAATGGTATAAAGGGTCTATAGGTAATACCCCTAAGTGTATCTGCATTGTACATTATGTCGTGTATACCTATTACCGATATTATTGCGGATTCCTTTATGAGCACAATGAATTCGTTGCCAAGTGCAGGGAGGATGTTCTTGAAGGCCTGTGGTATTATTATGAAACGCATTGCCATGCTGTGGGTCATTCCAAGGGATCTTGCCGCCTCCATCTGCCCTCTGTCTATGGACAGGATTCCTGCCCTTATAATCTCTGCAACATAGGCTGCGCTGTTTAAAAGAACAGCAACTGTTCCCAGGGCAATTCTGCTCATTTCAAATGGCAGAAACATGGGGAATCCATAATAGACAATAAATAGCTGCACAAGAAGCGGAGTTCCTCGTACCAGCTCAATGTACGCTGTTGAAAGACCCTTTGCCAATTTGTTGTTTGAAAGCTTCATAAGGCTCAGGATAACACCCACCATGGTTCCAAAAACTACTCCGAAGAAGCTGACGCTGAGGGTTACTCCAGTACCCCTTAAGAAATACTTGTAATATTGCGCTATAAATTCCAGGTCAAAGATTCCCAATCCATTTCCTCCTTAATTGATATCCCAGCTTTTCCTTAATAGAAAAGGCAAAAGAAAGCGAACTCTCTTTTGCCGGGGAATATCCTATTCTTCTGCCAAAGCTGTTGCATCGGCGATAAATTTCTCAATCATGCCTTCGTCCATTAGATTCTGAAGTACACTGTCAATCTCCTGAACCAAGTCTTCATTACCTTTGTTGACTGCTACAGCAACGCCGTCCTCCTGCCCAAGTATTTCCTCTGCCAGGAACAGGTCATCATTCTGGTTTACATAGGCCTTTGCAACAGGTTCAACAAGTATAACTCCATCTACCTTCCCGTTCTTCAGTTCAAGAACCAGGTCGGTAATCTTGCTCAAACCCACGTATTCTGCCGAGGCAAACTTATCCAGAGCAATCCCTTCCTGAATGGTAGATTTCTGAGCACCTATCTTTAGTCCTTCGAAATCCGCAGGAGTCATCAGGGTTTCAGCATCCGCTGCCTTGACTATCATTCTTTGCTGCGCCTGATAATATGGTATTGAAAAATCAACAGTTTTCTTTCTCTCTTCGTTGGCAACCATCCCAGCGATTATAAAATCAATGTCGTCAGTTACAAGAGCCGGTAAAAGCCCCTCGAACTTCATATCAACGATTTCCAGCTCCACTCCAAGCTCATCCGCAATAGCCTTTGCAATTTCTATGTCAAAGCCCACAATCTGGTCCTGTCCATCTATTTCCTTATGGAACTCATAGGGTGGATAATCCGCTGCAGTGCCAAGTACAATCTTTCCTTCTGACTTGATCTGCTCTACCTTTGAAGTCGCCTCTGACGCTCCTGAAGTACAGCCTGCCAATAAACCTACCATCATTACCATTGTCAACATAAGTGCTATAATCTTTTTCATTTTTATTCCTCCTATTATTTAAGTTTCTTGGATTATAATAGTGAGGAACTCCTTAGCCCTTTGGAAGTCTTGTCCATGTTTAGTGAACCAAACTTCCGTTGGCTCTTGATCTGATTAAATTTAACCATCAAGATTAAGACCTCCTTTATTGAACTTTTTAAATATGAGATTTATTATATTCGTTTCATCACGACAATGCAAGAAAAATTTCATTAAGTTTACATAATATTTAGATTTTGACTGGTGGGGACCAGCAAACCCTTCAGTGTATCCAAATTTGCATTATTACTGTTCAGCCAAAGGTCCTCATCCTCAGGCTTGAGTATAACAGGCATCCTGTCGTGAATATGCTCAATTTGATCATTTGCCGAAATAGTTATGATGGTATAGGCTTCAAATGGCCTACCCTCCTTGTCCTTGAACAGGCCTAAAAGTCCCGCCATTGAGAATATACCTTGTCCCTCAACGGAAATTCTCCTCTTTATTTTCCCATCCTCAGTCTTCTCCCACTCAAAGAAGCTAGTGGCTGGAACGATACACCTGCTTGTGAAGAATGCCTTGCTGAAGGTTGGCTTCTGGTGGACCGTCTCTCCTCTTGCATTTATCAGGGGTCGCTTGGCGTAGTGAGGTGCGAAGCCCCACACGGCTGCCTTTATTTCCCGTTTACCATCATCTACAACTATTGCCTGGGTATTGGTTGGAAAAACCTCTTTGGAGCTTCCCGTTTCACGCTCCGCAACAATTGCCTTGTACCTTTCAATCAATTCATCTATATCTGCATCCAGGGCATATCTTCCACACATGCTATCCCTCCTTTCAGGACAATATCTTTTTGAGGAATTGGCCAGTATAGGATTTCTGACACTGGCTGACCTCCTCCGGGGTTCCCGTTGCAATAACGTAGCCTCCCTTGTCTCCTCCTTCAGGCCCAAGGTCTATTATATGGTCTGCAGTCTTTATTACATCCAGATTGTGTTCAATGATTATAACCGTGTTGTCTCCCTCAACAAGCTGATTCAGAACCTTCACAAGCTTGTGTATGTCAGCTGAATGGAGTCCTGTAGTTGGCTCATCAAGTATATAGACTGTCTTTCCCGTTGCTCTTTTGGATAGCTCTGTTGCAAGCTTGACCCTTTGGGCCTCACCACCTGAGAGCTCTGTTGATGGCTGACCAATTTTAATATATCCAAGTCCAACATCATTCAAGGTTTCCAGCTTTCTCTTGATCTTGGGAAGATTCCTGAAGAAATCCACACCTTCCTCGACAGTCATATCCAGTACGTCTGAAATGGTCTTTCCCTTGTATTTGACCTGAAGGGTCTCCCTGTTGTACCTCTTACCCTTGCAGACCTCACAGGGAACGTATACATCCGGTAGAAAATGCATTTCAACCTTAAGGATTCCATCTCCCTTGCAGGCTTCACACCTTCCACCCTTGACATTGAAGCTGAACCTCCCCTTCTTGTAGCCCCTCATCTTGGCTTCATTTGTCATTGCAAACACATCCCTGATATGGTCAAAAACTCCCGTATAGGTTGCAGGGTTTGACCTGGGTGTTCTTCCTATGGGCTTCTGGTCAATTTCTATTACCTTGTCCAGATGCTCAAGACCCAGCATTTCCCTGTGCCTGCCTGGTCGGATCTTGGCCCTGTTAAGCCTGGTTGCCAAATTCTTATATATTATCTCATTGACCAGGGAGCTCTTCCCTGAGCCTGATACTCCTGTTACACAGGTCATGACACCCAAGGGTATACTGACGTCTATATCCTTAAGGTTGTTGACCTGAGCTCCCTTCACCTCCAGCCATTTCCCGTTGGTGGGTTTTCTGGTCTCCGGTACCTCGATTTTCAGTTTTCCCGAAAGGTATTTTCCGGTTATTGACCTTGGGTTGTCCATTATATCCCTTGCTGTTCCCTGGGCTATGATCTCTCCGCCGTGTATCCCAGCCCCTGGACCGATGTCCACAATATGGTCAGCCATGTGCATGGTGTCCTCATCATGCTCAACAACAATCAGGGTGTTCCCAACATCAGTCAGATCCCTCAGTGCGGCCAGAAGCTTGCTGTTGTCCCTCTGGTGAAGACCTATGCTGGGCTCGTCAAGTACATATACAACCCCCACAAGACTTGACCCGATCTGGGTGGCCAGCCTGATCCTCTGTGATTCACCACCTGATAGGGTGCCAGCCATCCTGGACAGGGTAAGGTACTCCAGGCCTACGTTTTTCAGGAAAAGGAGCCTCTCCTTGACCTCCTTCAGAATCTGCTCTCCAATGGTCTGCTGTTTTTGGGTCAGCTCAATGTGCTCAAAAAATTCCAATGACTTAATAACCGGCAAATCTGTGACCTCAGCAATATTCAATCCATTTATCCTGATGGACAGCACCTCATCCTTCAACCTCCTTCCACCACAGGCTGAACAGGGACTCTCTGCCATGTACTCATCCAGCTTGTTTCTCATATAGTCAGAATGGGTTTCATTATACCTTCTCTCCAGGTTGTTCAGGACCCCTTCAAACTTTCCCTCATATTCCCTTTTGCCGGAATCGTCAAAATGACTGAGAAAGGCAAACTTGATCTTCCTCTTTGTTCCATACAGAAGCTCATCCATGAATTTTTTCGGAGCTTCAGTCAGGGGCTTGTCCAGACTAAAATTGTTGTCCTTGGCCAAGGTCTTGAATATCTGATAGTAATAGGTGTCCTCGCTTATGTTCCCGTATGGGGCAAGAGCACCTTCGTTTACGCTGAGATTCCTGTTGGGAATCACAAGATCAACATCTATCTCCTTGTGAAAACCCAATCCATTACATACCGGACACATTCCAAATGGACTGTTGAAGGAGAACATCCTTGGTGAAATCTCTTCTATTGAGATGTTGCAGTCCGGACATGAAAGCTTCTGACTGAAGGTCAGTCTTTCACCATCAACAACATCGATATTTAGGAGCCCTTCCCCAAGCTTGAGGGCCGCCTCAATGGAATCGGAAAGCCTGCCCTCTATACCTTCCCTCACTATCAATCTGTCCACCACAACCTCCAGGGTGTGGTGCTTGTTCTTGTCCAGCTTGATTTCATCATCCAGGTCAACCATTTCACCATCAACCATCATCCTTACAAAGCCGTCCTTCTTGATCTGATCAATGAGCCTTGTGTGCTCTCCCTTCTTCCCTCTTATAACAGGTGCAAGGACCTGGATTCTGGTTCTTTCCGGAAGCTCCATAACATGGTCCACCATCTGGTCAACGGTCTGGCTGGTTATCTCCTTTCCACAATGCGGACAATAGGGAGTTCCTATCCTTGCAAACAGAAGTCTCAAATAGTCATAGATCTCCGTTACTGTTCCAACTGTTGACCTGGGATTTCTTGAGGTTGTCTTCTGGTCTATTGATATGGACGGGGAAAGCCCCTCTATATACTCCACATCCGGCTTGTCCATCTGACCAAGAAACTGCCTGGCATAGCTGGACAGGGACTCAACATATCTTCTCTGCCCCTCGGCATAGATCGTATCAAATGCCAGTGACGATTTTCCCGAGCCGCTCAATCCTGTGAAAACTATAAATTTATCTCTTGGAAGCTCCAGGCTCACATTTTTAAGATTATGAACCTTTGCCCCCTTTATTACTATCTTGTTTTTAGCCATTTCTATTCTTTCCTCCATACCTCTTCTTCATTTGAATTATCTTGTCTCTCAGCTCGGCTGCCCTTTCAAACTCAAGGGACTCAGCTGCCTGGAGCATTGCACTTTCCATGCCTAGAACTATTGCATCAAGCTCCTCCACTGACAGGTCTTCATCATATTCTATCTGATCCTCAGCCACAAGGGTGGCTTCAATTATGTTCCTTACATCCTTGATAATTGATTTCGGCGTAACTCCATGCTTCTCATTGTATTCAGCCTGAATTTTCCTACGTCTATCAGTCTCATCAATTGCACGTCTCATGGAGCCGGTTATCTTGTCAGCATACATGATTACCTTTCCTTCAAGGTGTCGTGCGGCTCTACCTATTGTCTGTATCATGGAGGTCTCACTTCTCAGGAAGCCCTCCTTGTCGGCATCCAGAATTGAGACCAGGGATACCTCCGGCAGGTCAAGACCCTCCCTAAGCAGGTTTATTCCAACAAGTACATCGTATTTCCCAAGTCTCAGGTCCCTTATTATCTCCATTCTTTCTATCGTATCCACATCGGAGTGGAGATAGGTAACCTTGATTCCAACCTCCTTGAAGTAATCCGTCAGATCCTCAGCCATCCTCTTGGTCAAGGTTGTTACAAGGGTCCTTTCCCCTCTGGCTGAGACCTTCCTGATTTCAGTCAAGAGGTCATCAATCTGATGCTCTGTAGGTCTAACCTCTATTACAGGATCCAACAATCCAGTTGGTCGGATAATCTGCTCAACTATCTGTTCCGTCCTTTCCATTTCATATGGTCCAGGTGTTGCAGATGTGTATATTATCTGATTTACCATGTTTTCGAACTCGTCAAATCTCAAGGGTCTGTTGTCAAGGGCTGATGGCAGTCTGAAGCCGTAATCAACCAGGGTTGTTTTTCTAGACCTGTCACCTGCATACATCCCCCTTATCTGAGGTACGGTGACATGGGACTCGTCTATTATAATAAGGAAATCATCAGGAAAGTAATCAATCAGTGTGTATGGCTTGCTTCCTTCAGGTCTGTCGCTCAGGTGTCTTGAATAGTTCTCAATGCCTGAGCAGAAACCCATTTCCCTGAGCATTTCAAGGTCATATCTGGTTCTTTGCTCAAGCCTTTGAGCCTCCACCAGCTTGTCCTTGTCCCTGAGCTCCTTCAGCCTTTCCTCCAGCTCCTCTTCAATCCTTAAAATAGCCTTTTCAACCTTCTCAGATGTGGTTGCAAAGTGGGAGGCCGGAAAGATTGAAACATGATTCCGATAGCCTATGACCTCACCTGTTATATGGTTCACTTCGGTTATTCTGTCTATTTCATCCCCGAAAAATTCAACCCTAAGGGTATTTTCCGATGATGATGCTGGGAATATCTCCAATACATCCCCTCTTACCCTGAAGGTTCCCCTTTCAAAATTGATGTCGTTTCTCATATACTGAATATCTATAAGCTTTCTCATTATCTGGTCCCTGTCCTTGATCATACCCGGTCGGAGTGAAACCACTAGATTTTCGTAGTCAATGGGATCTCCAAGACCATATATGCATGAAACTGAAGCAACAATTATCACATCTCGCCTCTCGAAAAGGGACATTGTTGCAGAGTGTCTAAGCTTGTCAATCTCATCGTTTATGGATGAATCCTTTTCAATATATGTGTCTGTCTGAGGCACATAAGCCTCAGGTTGATAGTAGTCATAGTAGCTTACAAAGTACTCCACTGCATTGTCGGGAAAGAACTCCTTGAATTCACTTGCCAGCTGGTAGGCAAGGGTCTTGTTGTGTGCTATTACAAGAGTTGGTCTTTGGACCTTCTCTATTACATTTGCCATTGTAAAGGTCTTTCCTGAGCCTGTAACACCCAGAAGCACCTGATGCCTGTTGCCCTTTTCCAAGCCTCTAACCAATGACTTTACAGCCTCGGGCTGATCTCCTGTAGGCTTGTAGGATGATTCTATTCTAAATTCGTTCATAAATCCACCTCATTCCTGAACACTTGTTCCCTTATATGATATAATTTTTGCCCGAAAAAATCCACCTTAATTATTAACTTGTGGAAAACTCCCCTTTAATGTAAAATTATCCTTAGGAGGTGATGCCACAATGAAGCGCACCAGCGGGCTTTTGCTGATAATCATATTGATGATGGCTACAACCGGCTGTTCCTTTCCCATGCTAAGGGAATCTTCAGCCACCCCAGGGAAGGCTTCAGAGCCTGAATTCTCAATTGAGCAGGTGGTTCTGTCACAGGGCTTCCAGAATACCGAGCCTAGGATCGAACTGGTCCGTAAAAACAACCAGACCAGATTGCTTGTTTCCCCTGGAGTACTTCAAAGCACAGGTATGGAAGTATCCAAAATTGAAAAAATTGATGATGTTTTTAATATACACCTGGTCAACAGCTCCTACTCCTCTGCAGATTTAGTTATACCCCAAATTACCATTTTGCTTTCAAATGTAACCCAAGCCGAAGCGGAATCACTGAAATTCAAGATTGTGAATGAAAACTATAGCCCAATATCCATAAACTACGGGATAGTAGATGTCCTGAAGAAGATCCGATCAGACTACAGGATATCCCATGACGGATACCCCGGCATAAAGCTTGCTAAAGGAGAAGATGCACCAATTTGGGTAATTGATTATGAAAAAATATATGATACGGCCAACCTGGAAATACCACTGATCAACCTTAGACTTAAGGTGAATTCAAATACGGGAGAGGTGGTGGAGTCTACAAAGGGACTGATATCCGCATATTTGGATGAAGGTGCGGTACTAGCGTTTGTACCTGATGTAGGTATGCTTTACTCCCAAAAGGACAAGGAAAGTGAAAATAGGATATTGAGGTATCACAGCTTAAGTTCCGGGGAGAAAATCGATTTGTACAGAACCTTGTCCGAGATTACCTCCGCAAGTATCAATCCTCAAGGAGATTCTCTTGCCCTGCTTGAAAAAGAGGGGGATAAGGTAACTGCATTCACTATAGACCTGAATGACAGAAAGGCCATTCGAATAGGCTCTGAAGAAGGTATCAATCCGGAGCATGTTTCATGGATCAGCAATACTGAAATACAGATTCTGACCACCTATTCAGACAATCAGACACAGGTCTTGGTATATAATACTGAAGACGGCAGCTTAAGGACATCACACAACTTCATGATGGACCTGGCCACCTTCAGTGTAAGGGATGATACAATTCTTGCCTCCCAGTTCATTGATAAGGAAACCAACAATCGTATACTGCTTTCAAATGGAATAAGCGGTCTACAATTTGTGGATGTGGGGTTCCGTCCTCAAATTCTTAAGGATGACCTGGGAATGTACCTTGTGAATGATGAGGACACTACAGGCAACAGGCTTCATATGTTTGATCTTGAATCCATGGAAAACCAGCTGGAGTTGGATTTTAACGTGGTTCAAACCAATGGGATATCCCCAAGTGAGCTCCTTATAGTTGAAAGGCTCCCTGGGAACAGCAGCTTTGGACTGCATATTCTTGATTTTGAGATCATGGAAACAAGATACATCGGAAGCATGAATACCAGCAGAGTATATTTGGATAAGGCGACGGACACCCTATATGTCAATGATTCCGTTACCTACGATTCAGAGACGAAGGAAATAATCTATACAATCAAGCTTGAAAGCCTAAAAAGGAGATAGCCATGAATCATTGGCTATCTCCATTATTATCTAAAGCTTTTCCCTTAAGACCTCTATTGCCTTCTGTAGCTGATTGTCCTGGTCAAGGTAGTCCAGGCCGATTCCTTCCACGTCCTCATTCAGCTCAACCACAACATCGGGTTCAATGCCAGTACCGTGAATATTTATCCCATCTGGTGTAAAGTATTCCGATACGGTCAGTTTTATCCCCGACCCATCCGCAAGGTCCCTTATCCTTTGGACAAGCCCCTTTCCGAAGGTGGTTGTACCAATCAGGGTTCCCCTGTCAAGATCCCTTATTGCACCGGCCAGAATTTCAGATGCGCTTGCACTTCCCTCATTTACAAGGACCACCAATGGCAGGTCCACCATTTTGCTGTCAGATTCCTCATACTGTCTTTGCCCATATTTATCCTCCGTGTAAACCACAGTTCCCTCGCCAAGTAGTTCATCCGCTATATCCACGCTTACATTAAGCAATCCTCCGGGGTTGCTCCTTAGGTCCAGGACTATCCCCCTCACGCCTTCTGACTGTATGTCCATCAAGGCCTTCATAAAGTCCTCATAGGTCAGGTTGTCAAATGCCGTAAGACGAATATAACCAATATCCTCCTGGATTACTCCACTTTTTACTGACTGAAGCCTAATGATTTCCCTGGTTATGTTCAGGTCGAAGGTTTCCGTATTGCCATCCTTGTCCCTTCTCATGATTGTAATCTGGACCTCCGTGTTGGGGTCACCACGCATAAGGCTTACTGCCTCATCCATGGTTTCGGAAAAGTATTCCTTCCCTTCAACCTTTATTATCTTGTCTCCGGTCCTGATACCAGCCCTTTCGCCTGGAGTATCCTCAATTGGGGAAACTACCGTAATCAGGTCATCCTCTCCTGGAGTAACTATGATTCCAATGCCTCCATATATACCATCCGTCTCCATATTGAAGCTCTCATACTCCTCCCTGGTCATGTAGATTGAATAGGGGTCTTCGAGGGCTCCCACCATTCCCTTTATCTGCCCCTCATAAAGGTCCTCCTGGTCGTATTCACGCAGGTACATTTCATCAATTACATGCTTGACCTGCTGGATTTTGGCATTTTCCTGATATACCTCATTAAGCTCTTCATATTCGCTTCTTTCCACAATAACCCTGTTTCCCACAAAAACCGATACAAAATTCCCTATTACTAAAGTAGCTAGATTGGTAATCAATAGCAAGGCTACAAAGATCACCACCATTTTTCTCTTTGACATTTCCGCACCTCTATTTCTTAGCCTGCATCCCTACAAGCATTCTATTTAATTCAAAAAGAGGAGATTTCTCTCCTCCCATTAATTTCCTCTTAACCAAGGAATTGGATCCACATATGAACCATTTTTCCTAACCTCAAAATGCAGATGTGGTCCAGTTGAGTTTCCAGTGCTTCCAGCCTTGGATACGGTCTGTCCCCTAGCCACAGTCTGTCCCTCAGAAACAATCAAGGCCGAATTGTGGGCATACAATGTTACTATTCCGCCACCATGATCCAGCATGATCACCTTTCCGTAGCCTCCCAGCCAGTTGCTGTATATTACAGTTCCCGCGGCAGCTGCAGTTATTGGAGTTCCCGTTGGTGCTGGAATATCTATACCTGTGTGTAGCTTCTTGACCTTGAAAATGGGGTGAATCCTATATCCATATGGTGAGCTGATCCTGCTGTGTCCCGGCACAGGCCAATCCATTTTACCTCCAGAATAGGGCCCTGAATTCCTCTGAAGCTTTACAATCTTACTTTCAATTTCCTTGGCAAAGTCATTCAGCTTGTCATACTCTGCCTCAAATGATTTTATATCCTGCTGAAGCTTGCCCATAAGCTGTTCCTTGGCCCTGCTGGCTTGCTCAAGATCCCTTTTTCTGGACTCCACCTTGGATCTTGTCACCTCAAGAGATGCCCTTTGGCCCTCCAGCTGGACCTTCTTCTCCTCGATGATGTCCCTTTGCTCCTTCATGTACTTGATAAGCTCTTTATCGTATTCCGCAATTGACTGTATCATCTCCTGCCTTGACAGGAAGTCCTTTATGTTGCCTGCTGACAGCAATACCTCAAGATATCCTGTATTGCCATTCTTATACATTACCCTAAGTCGGGAATTGAAGGTGTCAATCTTCTCATCTATGTTATTTTTAGCTACTGCAAGCTCTTCCTCGGTAATATCAATATTCTTGTTTATTGCTTCGATTTCCTTCTCGACGCTTTCCAGCTCCAGTGCCGCATTGGCTACTCTAAGATCCAATTCCTTGATCTGATTATCAATGTCCTTGGTCTGGTTCTGCATATTCTGGATCTCTTTCTTAGTCTCTTCAATCTGATTTTGAATCTGCTCCTGCTGCTTTCTCAGGTCATCAACTGACTGACCGCTTGCCTGCATAACAGTCAGAAAAACCATCAGAAAAGCTGTGAACAGAATCAGTATTTTTCTTCCTTTCATATATTTACCCCCTATACGTTAAGGAATCTCTTCAATGACACGAGACTACCCAGTGCGCCAATTCCGGCTCCAATTGTACCGAACATGATTGCAAGATCCGTAAAAATCAACTTGGGATCAACCAAATAGAATGTGAATAGGTCGTACAGTTTTTCATTCATGGACTTATAGAAGTACTGGTAGCCAAAATACACTATGACTATGGATATAAGGGCTCCGATTATTCCCAGGAATATTCCCTCCATGATGAAGGGTCCCCTTATATAGCCATTTGTAGCTCCTACATACTTCATGATGTTTATTTCTCTTCTTCTTGAGGATACTGTTATCTTGATTGTGTTGGAGATGATGAATACGGATATGAAAACCAGTATCCCGATTATCAATATGCCTCCAAATTGGATATATCCTGCAAATATCAACAATTTATCTATTACATCTTTATAATATTTCACTTCTTCAACGCCGTCAAGTGTTTTTACGTCATTGACCAGCCCATCAGCGTATTCTATGTCATTTACCTTGATTATATATGAATCCGGCAATGGATTGGTCTCCAGACCATCCAAGAGGTAGGCCTCATCTGCCCATTCCTCCTTCATGATCTCAAGAGCCTGCTCCTTTGACCTGAATATTATGGACAGCACACCAGGATGTTCCTTGACGGCTTCCTCTATTCTATCCATGGACTGGTTTGGAAGGTCATCCACCAGAAATACCTCTATCTCGTCAAACTTCAGCTTGGTATCCAAGACAGCGTTATTTATGCTCAAAACAAGGATAAGAACCACACCCAGGATCATAAGTACTGCCGAAATGCTGGTTATGGATGCGATTCCCATGCCGCGGTTACGCCACATGCTCTGAAATCCCTGCTTGATGATATTCTTAAATATTCGGAATTTCAATGCTATAACCACCCTTCTCTTCGTCCCTTACCAATCTTCCGTCCTCGAGGGCGATTACCCTTTTTTTCATTTTATTTACAATATCCCTGGCATGTGTCGCCATTACTATTGTAGTTCCTCTGTTGTTAATGTCCACTAAAACCTTCATTATCTCATCTGCCGTGTCCGGATCAAGATTTCCCGTAGGCTCATCAGCAATAAGTACGGGGGGGTTGTTGACTATTGACCTTGCAATTGAAACCCTCTGCTGCTCCCCTCCTGAAAGCTGATCGGGAAAGCTGGATGCCTTCCTGCTCAAATCAACCATACTTAAAATAAGGGGAACCCTTCTTCTGATTTCCCTTGGCCTTGCTCCTATTATCTCCATTGCAAATGCAACATTCTCATACACGGTTTTGTTTGGCAACAGCCTGAAATCCTGAAATACAACTCCAACCTTTCTCCTTATATAGGGGATTCTCCTGTTGGGAACCCGGGTGATGTCCGCTCCGTCCAGATACATCCTTCCCCTTGTGATTCCCTCTTCCTTCAGCAAAAGCTTTATAAGTGTAGATTTCCCGGCTCCACTTGAGCCTACCAAGAAAACAAATTCTCCTTTTTGTATCTCCATATTTATATCGTACAAGGCAGTAACTCCATTTCGGTACTCCTTGGAAATATTAACCAATTTTATCACTTTCTCACCTCAAAATTCTTCCCATGTAATTTTAGTTTTGACATATTTCTTTTTCATGGTATCATAGTTATTATATTACAACATTGCATATAAATAAACTGTTTGAGGTGATTTAATTGGACAAAAAAACTATCAGAGAACAGATTTTAAAGGAAAGGTCCCAGTTGAGTGAATCGGCGCACAGATCATTTGGCAGAAAAATAATAGATTTGCTTAAGGCCACAAAATATTACAAGGAAGCCAAGGTGGTGATGTGCTTTGTCAGCTTCAACGACGAGCTGGACACGCACCAGTTTATCAAGGAGGCCCTTGCAGAGGGAAAACGTGTAATCGTACCTATTACGGTTCAGGAAACAAAGGCACTTATCCCATCTGAGCTTAAGGACTTCAATGAGCTTGAGCCAGGCTATTACAACATACTGACTCCTAAAAAGGAGTTCATAAGACCAGTTGGACAATCTGAAATCGACCTTGTTGTTGTTCCAGGTGTTGTATTCGACCCATTTGGCTACAGGGTGGGCTATGGGGGCGGCTATTATGACAGATTCCTCCATTCCATAGCAAGGACTGTTCCAAAGATTGCTGTGGGATTTGGGATGCAGCTTGTGGACAGGGTCCCAAGGGAAAGCTTCGATATACCAGTGGATATGATAATTACTGAAAAGGGTGTAACTCCCTGCTCAGAAGGATTATATGAAACAAGACCTTAAAAAAAAGCAGCTAGAAAATTTTCTAGCTGCTTCATTGTTTTTTTGACTATTTAACAAGGGCTTTGGCCTTTTCAACCACATTCTCAACCGTAAATCCAAACTTCTCAAAGAGCTGGTTTGCTGGAGCTGATCCACCAAATCTATCAAGTGAAATAACATCCCCGTCAAGACCGGTATACTTGTGCCAACCCAAGGAGCTAGCTGCCTCTACTGCAAGTCTTGCCCTAACTGAGGATGGAAGCACCTCTTGTCTGTACTGCTCCTCCTGCTGCTCAAACAGTTCCCAGGAAGGCATACTTACAACTCTTGTGCCGATACCCTCTTCCTCAAGTCTGTCTGCAGCTTGATAAATCAGGCTGGTTTCAGAGCCTGATGCCATAAGGATAAGCTGCAAATCACTTTTCTCCCTCTTAAGGACATATCCTCCCCTGACGGCTTCCTTTCCAGTACCCTCAAGTAGTGGAAGTCCCTGTCTTGTAAGGATAAGACCAACTGGGGTCTTTTCACTCTTCATTGCCACATACCATCCAGCTGCGGTCTCCCTTGCATCCGCCGGTCTGAAGTCAATGAAGTTAGGCTGTGCCCTGAAAACTGCAAGCTGCTCAACTGGCTGGTGGGTAGGTCCATCTTCTCCAACTCCGATGCTGTCATGGGTGAGGACATAGGTCACTGGAAGCTCCATTAGGGATGCCAGTCTCATTGAAGGCTTCATGTAATCCGTGAATATGAAGAAGGTACCACCATATGGCTTAACCCCTCCATGAAGCGCCATTCCATTAAGGGCTGCACCCATGGCATGCTCCCTGACTCCAAAATGAATGTTTGATCCTGCGAAATTATCCTTTGAGAATACCTCCCTGGAGCTCATATTCGTCTTGTTTGAAGGTGCCAGGTCTGCGGATCCACCAAATAGATTTGGCATTTTCTCTGCAAGTCTGTTGATTATTGTACCTGATGCCGCTCTGGTTGCAACAGACTTGTCGAAGGACCAGAATTCCTCCGATTCAAGGTAGTCTTCAGGCACCTTCCCTGAAAGCCATTCCTGAAGCTCCTTGGCCATTTTCGGATATGCTTTTTCATATCCCTCAAGCAGTTGGTTCCACTTCTCTTCCTTTTCCTGACCCTCGGCAACCAGCTTGTCCATATGGGCTTTTACTTCCTCTGGTACTAGGAACGGCTCAAACTCCCACTTGAGATTCTTCTTAAGCACCTTCATATTGTGGTCTCCGAGAGGCTCTCCATGAGCCTTGGCAGTATCCTGCTTCTCAGTTCCGTAGCCAATGTTTGTAATAACCTCAATCAGTGTTGGCTTGTATGGATTTTCCTTGGCTTCCATGATTGCCTTTTCAATTGCAGCTGTATCTGTTCCATCCTCAACTAGAATTGTATCCCATCCAAGCGCCTCGTACCTTCCCCTCACATTTTCAGTGAATGCAAGGTCTGTGCTGCCCTCAATTGAAATTGAGTTCGAATCATACAGTACTATAAGCTTTCCAAGTCCCAGGGTTCCAGCAAGTGATGAGGCCTCATTGCTGATGCCCTCCATCAAATCGCCATCTCCAGCAAGGACGTAGGTGTAATGGTCAATTATTTTCATGTCCTCTTTGTTGAAGTTGGCTGCAAGATGAGCCTCTGCCATTGCCATACCCACTGCGGTTGAAATTCCCTGTCCCAATGGTCCGGTGGTTGATTCAACGCCTGTGGTGTGACCGTATTCCGGATGTCCTGGAGTCTTGCTGTCCAGCTGCCTGAAATTCTTGATATCATCCATTTGGAGTCCATATTGGAAAAGATGCAGAAGTGAGTACAGCAGCATGGAACCATGCCCTGCTGAAAGTACAAACCTGTCCCTGTTGGTCCAATCAGGGTTCTTTCCGTTGTGGTTCATCACCTTGCTCCATAGGGTATAAGCCATTGGGGCAGCTCCCAGGGGAAGCCCGGGATGACCTGAGTTTGCCTTCTCAACACCCTCCGCTGAAAGCATTCTTATGGTATCAATACTTAACTGATCAATATTCATTACTTGTCCTCCTTAATAATTTTATGAATCGAGTTTCGTTTAAGGGCAACCTCCACCAGGAAAAGTGGAAGAACCGCTTGTCTCTTTATCCTTGAAGGGTTTGTCACAAGACGGTAAAGCCATTCAAGGCCCAGCCTTATGAAGATATCCGGAGCCCTTTTTGCCTGACCTGCCAGAATGTCGATGACTCCTCCATTTCCGATGGCTACATGCACTCCAAGATTCTCTCCGTGTGTGTTGATCCAGATTTCCTGTCTGGGAAAACCAAAGCCCACAAAAAGGATATCTGTAGGGGAGTCCTTTATCTCATTGATTATGGCTTGCTCTTCGGAGGTTACCCCATCACCCGTATGGCTTCCCTTGAAGTAACCATGATGGCAGCCTGTTATCCTGATCCCGGGATAATCCTTTTGAAGTTTTTTTCTCGCCTCTTCAGCAATCCCCTCCTTGCCTCCAAGAAGGTAGAGCCCATAGCCATTCTGGTTTGCAATTCGGAGTAGCTCCATGGATGTGTCGTAGCCCGTCACCCGCTCCTTAAGGGATATCCCTCTGATTTTTGCACCATGGATAAGTCCAATCCCATCCGGAATCACGTAGGTCCCCTTGTTGAGCTCCCTCTTAAGTCTGTCGGACCTTTTGGCAGCCATGACTATTTCAGTATTTGGAGTAAAAACCTTGCAGAAGCTTTGGTTTTCGAGAGCCTTCTCCAGCTCACCAACCAGTTCTGAAAGTGTTGTATTCTGTATTTCTACCCCAAATATATCCACTTTATCAGCTCTATCCATTCAATCACCTACCTGTTATTTGGAAAGCCAGCTCAATGTTTTCATAGGCCAACTCCTTGAGTCTTTCCTCTTTTTCACTGATGTTTTCCCTCATCCTGTCCAGATCTTTCCAGGCTGCATCAAATACTTTCTTGAAACTCTCAGCCTCCAGGTTGTCAACTGACAAGGAGTAGGGTATCTCAAGCTCCCTAAGCAGCCCTTCCACCTTGGGGTCGTATATCAGTCCCATCATAGGCACCTTCCTTGTGGCAGCATAGATCAGGGAATGAAGCCTCATTGCAACCATCATCTCAAGCTTTCCGATAATACCCATGATTTCCTCAGCTGTGTATTTGGCCTGAAGTATATGGCATTCCTCCCTATCCACAGCTCCCCTTATCCTTTGACATATCTCCAGATCTTCAGGGTAATGCATTGGAATCAGTAGAATCTCAAGGTCCTTTTCGTCTATTATCCCCTGTAACGCCTTGCTTATTTCTCTGGAAAGGCTTATGTCGTCCTTCCAGTACCTTACGGAAACCCCCACCAGGGGCTTCTTTGGGTATATCTCTTCATTTATAAATATCTGGTTAACCCTATTGTTATCTGCAGCATCCAATGTGAACACCGGATCTGCCGTGACCTTTACATTATTATTTGTTACACCCAGCTTTTGGATATATTCAAGAGAACCCCTGTCCCTTAAGGTTATCTGCTGAACCCTGTTCAATGTATTCTTGGTAAGATAGCGATTAAATGGCTTGTTTACCGGTCCGATACCATTTGCATAGACCATCACCGGCTTTCTCAACAGAAATGCCAGTCTCATTAATGCCAGGTAATAAAGTAGTGACCTGGTTGACGTGACATCCTGAAGAAGACTTCCTCCACCGCTGATAAGGATATCGGAGTCCCTAAGGGACTTATACACATCCCTTATCTTGAACCTGTCTGAGGAGACAACCGGACAGATACTCTCGGTTTTGTCAGGATCCTTGGAAAGGACATTTATTCTCACAAGTCTGTTGTATTCCTTCATATCCTTCACTATGGCCTTAAGTATGGCATCGTCCCCGCTGTTGTCAAAG
>JANKMX010000032.1:0-12979 GCA_024649995.1 Gudongella sp.
TAATCATAGTATAGGATATTTTTTTATCCAAAGTGGGACAAAATAAGACAACAGGGATAAAAAATGTCCAACGGAGGTGATAACATAGAGCTAATAAAATTAATTGGAAAACTCTCACCTGAATGCTTTCAGACAATAGAGAGGAGATACTCAATCCTGAGGGCAGTTGAATTCAGACAGCCAGTTGGAAGAAGAGCCCTTTCATTGGAGCTTGGTTTGAAGGAGAGGGCAATCAGGTCAGAGGTAGAGAAACTAAGAGAGCTTAAGTTGTTAAACACTGACAATATGGGTATGTATGTTACAGATGAAGGCAAGGACCTTCTTGAACAGCTAAGTGATATTTACCAAGGCATCAGGGGCATTCCTGATCTTAGAAAAAGACTTCAGGAAATTCTGGGGATTAGTAATATAATAATTGTCCCGGGAGATTCCCAATCAAATGACCTGGTACTTCAGGAAATGGGAAGAAGTGCTTCCAGGTATCTTGTGGAAATACTGAATGAGGAGGATATTGTGGGTGTAACCGGAGGCAGCACCATGGCTGCGGTATCCGACCAGGTCACATCTGACAAGAATTTCCCCAAGGCTACAGTGGTACCTGCAAGGGGAGGACTTGGCAAGGAGCTGATGACACAAGCAAATTCAGTAGCAGCAAAGATTGGGAAAAGTCTTGGAGCAATGTACAGACTTCTCTACATTCCCGATAGCCTGGAAAAGGAGGCTCTTCAAGTAATTCAATCAAATGATGAAATTCGGCAGTCCCTTCAACTGATTGAGAGGATGAGAATCCTTATATTCGGGATAGGTAGGGCTGACATTCTCGCAAGGAGAAGGAATCTGTCAGATGCAAGGATTACACATCTTATGGAAAATGGAGCTGTTGCAGAGGCCTTTGGCCACTATTTTGACATTCATGGCAATGACATCTGGGAATACAAGACGGTTGGCCTGTCCCTTGAAACCTATAAGGAGGTTCAACAGGTCATAGGCGTGGCTGGTGGACCTGACAAGGCGGAGGCCATTATTGCAATTGCGTCAATCAGGAAGGATATTACCCTGATTATTGATGAAGCCGTAGGAAATAGAATAATTAAAATATTAAACTAAACAAGGAGGAATTTTCATGGCACTAAAAGTAGGTTTAAGCGGATTTGGAAGAATAGGTAGAGATGTATTCAGGATTTGGGCAGAAAACAATGTAGAGGAGTTTGACATTGTTGCCATCAACGCATCAGGTAAAATTGAGGACCTGGCACATCTTTTCAAGTATGACAGCCTTTATGGAAAATTTGAAGGAACCATTGAAACGTATGAAGAGGGATTTGTTGTGAACGGCAAGAAGATTCCAGTCATTGCCTTCAGAGACCCTACTGAACTACCATGGAAGGAAATGGGAGTTGATGTGGCAATAGACTCCACAGGAGCATTCAGGGACAGAGAGGGACTTCAGAAGCACATTGATGCAGGAGCCAAGAAGGTTATTGTAACTGCACCTGCCAAGGGAGAGGACATTACCATAGTTCTTGGGGTAAATGATGACAAGTACGATCCAGAGAATCACAACATAATCTCAAATGCTTCATGTACGACAAACTGTCTTGCACCTGTAGCAAAGGTTATTCTGGATAAGCTTGGAGTAAAGAAAGGTCTTATGACTACAGTTCATGCCTACACAAATGACCAGATGATACATGACAAGAGACACAAGGATATGAGAAGGGCAAGAGCTGCAGCAGAGAATATCATACCTACTACAACCGGGGCTGCAAAGGCGGTTGCACTAGTATTGCCTGAGCTGAAGGGTAAAATGAATGGATTCTCAGTAAGGGTACCTGTTCCAACAGTATCACTTGTGGATACAGTATTTGAAGTGGACAATCCAACAACGGTGGAAGAGGTTAATAAATTGTTGAAGGAGGCGAGTGAAGGTGAGTTGAAGGGTATCATGGGCTTCTCAGAAGAGCCATTGGTATCTAGAGACTTTGTGGGTGATGAAAGATCTTCAATAGTTGACGCCGATTCAACAATGGTAATTGACAATATGGTTAAGGTAGTGTCCTGGTATGACAACGAGTGGGGTTATTCCAGCAGAGTTGTTGACCTGACCAAGCTTGTAGCTAAAAAATGGTAGAAACTGTGTCGGGTCTTTTGACCCGACATATCAATTAAAAAAACAATAAGAAAAGAAGGTGGGTTGCTTGTTGAATAAAAAGACTTTAAAGGATATGGATGTAAAGGGGAAGAAGGTTCTTGTCAGGGTTGACTACAATGTTCCAATGGACTCAGAAGGCGAGATAACAGATGACATAAGAATCCGAAGCTCACTTCCAACCGTGGAGTACCTTCTTCAAAACGGTGCTGCGGTCATACTGATGTCTCATCTTGGGAGACCTAAGGGTGAACCAAAAAAAGAGTTCTCCATGCTTCCAGTTGCAAACAAACTGTCACAGCTGCTGAAGAAGGAAGTTGTATTTGCAGATGATGACCGGGTTGTTTCAGACAAGGTAATGGAAATGGCTAAAGAGCTGAATTCCGGAGAAGTGATGCTTCTTCAGAATACAAGATTCAGGAAAGAGGAGGAGAAAAACGAAGATAGCTTTGCAAATGAGCTAGCATCTCTTGCCGAGCTTTATGTGAACGATGCCTTTGGAACGTCCCACAGGGCTCATGCATCAAATGTAGGTGTATCGAAATACCTGCCGTCAGCTTTGGGTTATCTTGTGGAGAAGGAAGTTTCAATCATGGGTAAGGCTTTGGATGATCCAGAGAGACCATTTGTTGCAATACTTGGTGGAGCTAAGGTTTCAGACAAGATTGGGGTAATTGAAAACCTGCTTTCCAAGGTTAATGCTATCATAATTGGCGGAGGCATGGCATTCACCTTCCTCAAGGCGAAAGGCTATGAAGTTGGGACTTCACTTCTTGAGGATGACAAGGTGCAACTTGCCAAGGATCTTATGGAAAAGGCTAAGGAAAACGGGGTTGCAATTGTGCTTCCTGTGGATGTCGTGGTTGCTGAGGAGTTTAAGAATGACACCAGCTTCAGGACGGTACCTGCAGATGGAATCCCATCAGACATGATGGGTCTGGATATAGGAAGTGAATCAATCGAGCTGTTTGAAAGTGTAATAAAGGAAGCCAAGACGGTTGTTTGGAACGGTCCAATGGGAGTTTTTGAAATGGATAATTTCAGTAAGGGAACCTATTCTGTTGCCAAGGCCTTGGTCCAATCAGGTGCAATTACAATAGTTGGTGGCGGCGACTCAGCCTCAGCTGTTGAAAAGGCAGGCCTGGCAGACAAGATTACCCATGTGTCAACAGGTGGGGGAGCATCACTGGAATTACTTGAAGGAAAGGTATTGCCAGGTATAGATGCAATTAGTGAATAAGGAGGCAGTCTTTTGAGAAAGCCAATAATAGCTGGAAACTGGAAGATGAACAAGACGATATCCGAGGCTGAAAAGCTAATCGGAGAAATAAGGAAAGAAGCTCTGAACCAATCTGTTGAATCTGTACTTTGTGTGCCTTATCTTGCAATTGGGAAGGCAAAGGATATGACCGAAGGAACTGCTATCAGGATTGGTGCACAAAATATGCATTGGGAGGAAAGTGGAGCCTTCACAGGTGAGATTTCACCAGCAATGCTTAATGAACTGAAGGTGGACTATGTAATAATAGGACATTCCGAAAGAAGACAGTATTTCAACGAAACGGATGAAACTGTCAACAAAAAGGTTCATTCGGCGATAGGGCATGGAATTGTACCGATTGTATGTGTTGGGGAAACACTCGAGCAACGCAGGGAAAACATCCACAAGGGCCTTGTCAAGAAACAGGTAAGGGAAGCTTTGAAGGGTGTTGAAAAGAAAGATGCAAAGGAAATCGTAATAGCCTATGAGCCCATCTGGGCAATAGGAACCGGGGAAACCGCATCAAGTGAGCAGGCTGAGGAAATGTGTGCCCTCATAAGAAATACGATTGCAGAAATCTATGATGCTGAAACTGCAGAAGCCGTAAGAATACAATATGGCGGAAGTGTCAAGCCTGGGAATGTATCAGAGCTCATGTCCATGGAGAATATAGACGGGGCGCTGGTAGGCGGAGCAAGCTTAAAGTCCCCGGATTTCGTAAAGCTAATCAACTATTGATTGGAGGAAGCAAATGTCAAAAACACCAGTAATGCTAATGGTACTTGATGGCTTCGGTTTGGGGGAGGAATATCCTGGCAATGCTGTAGCACTTGCCAAGAAACCTAACTACGACCGAATAACATCCAAGTATCCCAATACAACATTAAAGGCAAGCGGTTTGGATGTGGGCTTGCCGGAAGGACAGATGGGAAACTCCGAGGTGGGTCACCTGAATATAGGTGCCGGTAGGGTAGTATATCAGGAGTTAACCAGAATCACAAAGGAAATCAAGGAAGGTGGATTTTTCAGAAAACAGGAATTTCTGGATGCCATTGAAAATGCAAAGGAAAAAAATTCATCCATACATCTGATGGGTCTCCTATCTGATGGTGGAGTTCACAGTCACAACACACATCTTTATGCTCTTCTTGAGCTTATGAAGCAGCACGGTATGGACAAAGTGTTCATTCATGTGATACTTGATGGAAGGGATGTGCCTCCAACTGTTGGAAGCCAGCATGTAAAGGAACTGCAGGACAAGATTGAGGAGATAGGTGTTGGCAGGATAGCAACAGTTGCAGGGAGATATTACACCATGGACAGAGACAAAAGGTGGGAAAGGACCCAGCTTGGCTATGATGCCATGGTTCTTGGAGAAGGTGAAAAGGCCAAGGATCCTGTAGCTGCAGTGGAGGAATCATACAAGAAGGACATAAATGATGAGTTTATGCTTCCAACTGTAATTGAGGAGGATAAAAAGCCAGTTGCCATAATTGATGACGATGATTCCTTGATATTCTTCAACTTTAGACCAGACAGAGCCAGACAGATAACCAGGGCAATTGTGGATGAGGAATTTGATGGTTTTGAGAGAAGGAAAAAAGTCAATACCTATTATGTAACCATGACAGAGTACGATAAAACCATAGAGAATGTCCATGTAGCCTATACAAACGAAGGTCTTGAAAATACCCTTGGAGAATATGTAAGCAATAAGGGGAAGACCCAACTTAGAATTGCCGAGACAGAAAAATATGCACATGTCACCTTCTTCTTCAACGGAGGAAGAGAAGAGCCATTTGAAGGTGAGGACAGAGTTCTTGTGCCATCTCCAAAGGTTGCAACCTATGACCTGCAGCCTGAGATGAGTGCATACCAGGTTAAGGACGAGGTTCTTGAAAAGATTAAGTCAGGCAAATATGACCTTATTATCCTTAATTTAGCAAATCCTGATATGGTAGGTCACACAGGTGTGATCCCAGCTGCAGTGAAGGCAGTTGAAACTGTGGATGAATGCATGGGTGAAATAGTCAAGTTCATGGAAGAGATCGGAGGTAAGATTCTGGTGACTGCCGATCATGGAAATGCTGAGTCAATGCTTGACAAGGACTCAGGTGGAACTGTAACTGCCCACACGAGCAACAGGGTTCCTTTGATACTTGTAGGAGAGACCGACGTAAACCTTAGAGAAGGTAAACTGGCGGACCTGGCACCTACGATTCTGGACCTTATGGGGCTTGAAAAGCCTGAGGAAATGACCGGAAAATCACTGATTGAAAAATAATATTGAGAATGGAGTGATATGAATGAGTTTAATTACTGATATTTATGCAAGAGAGGTACTTGATTCAAGGGGTAACCCAACAGTTGAAGTTGAGGTTTGGACTGAACTTGAAGCATTTGGAAGGGCCATAGTGCCTTCAGGAGCCTCAACAGGGATATATGAGGCTGTTGAATTGAGGGACATGGATAAATCAAGATATCTTGGCAAAGGTGTAATAAAGGCGGTTGAGAATGTAAACGACATCATTGCTGATGAAATAATCGGTATGGAGGTCTTTGACCAGGTAATGATTGACAAGGTTCTAATTGAGATAGATGGAACCGAAAACAAAGGCAAGCTGGGAGCAAATGCCATACTTGCAGTATCAATGGCAGTTGCAAGAGCTGCTGCAAATGAACTGGGGATGCCACTTTACCAGTATATTGGTGGAGTAAACGGCAAGACTCTTCCCGTACCGATGATGAATATCCTCAATGGAGGAGAGCATGCCGACAATAATGTTGACATCCAGGAATTCATGGTAATGCCAATAGGAGCTGAAAGCTTTAAGGAAGGTCTTAGAATGGGAACTGAAATTTTCCATAATCTGAAGGCAGTGTTGAAGGCAAAGGGTATGAGTACTTCAGTTGGAGATGAGGGTGGCTTCGCACCAAACCTCTCAAGCAACGAAGAAGCCCTTGTAACCATTGTTGAGGCAATAGAAAAGGCAGGCTATAAACCGGGTGAAGACGTCGTGCTTGCACTGGATGTTGCGGCAAGTGGTATGTATGATGAGGAGAAAAAGACCTACAACCTTAAGGGTGAGGGAAGAATCATGACCATTGAAGAAATGGTTGATTATTATGGAGAGCTTTGCGACAAATACCCTATTATATCCATAGAGGATGGACTCGGTGAAGATGACTGGGATGGCTGGAAGCTTATGACTGAGAAGCTTGGAAACAAAATACAGATTGTAGGAGACGACCTGTTTGTAACCAACACTGAAAGACTTCAAAGAGGAATTGATATGGGAGTAGCCAATTCAATCCTAATTAAGCTTAATCAGATAGGAACAATCACAGAGACACTTGATGCCATAGAGCTAGCGAAGACAAACGGTTATACTGCTGTAATTTCCCACAGATCAGGTGAAACAGAGGATTCAACAATTGCGGATCTTGCTGTGGCTACAAATGCTGGTCAGATCAAGACAGGTGCACCTTCAAGAACAGACCGGGTTGCGAAATACAACCAGCTTGTAAGAATAGAGGATGGACTGGGTGAAATGTCAGAGTACAAGGGTATTAAATCATTCTACAACCTTAAGAAGTAGGGTGTTGACAATCAAAAGTTAAAATAGTAAAATAAAACGCACATGCAAACTATTTGCATTTGCGTTTTATTTTTTTGCCTTTGGGTAATATACAGAAGTAGAGTGAAATAGTTTGAAAAATCCCTTAAAATTTTGGAGGTAAATCATGAAAATAAAAGGAATGATCTTTTTAATTATGCTTATGATATTTTTATTTGCAGTAGCAGGCTGCTCTGGGGAAACCGAGATGCCAGCCAATGAAACCGAAGAAAAAGAAGTGTCAAGTGAAGAGGAAACAGTTGATAAGATATCAGTGGTAGCCACCCTATTTCCCCAGTACGATTTTGCGAGAAGAATAGGTGGCGATAATGTGGAGGTAATATACCTCTTGCCACCTGGAACAGAAGCGCACTCCTATGAGCCCACTCCCCAGGACATGGTGTCACTTTTAAATGCGGATGTATTTTTGTACACGGGTGAATTCATGGAGCCATGGTCCAGGAATATAGTTGAAAATCTTAAGGAGGAGGGCGTACTTGTTGTTGACCTTAGCCAGGACATACCACTTTTAACATCCGAGGATCATGACCATGAGCATGAAGGTGATGACGAACATGGGGAAGATGAGGAAGCCATTGATCCCCATTACTGGACTGATCCAAACATGGCAATCATAATGGTTAAATCCATAGGGGATGCCTTGTCGCAGGTGGATCCTGGTAATATTGAGCAGTACAAGGGTGAGGAGGCTGCTCTTATTGAAGACCTTATACTACTTGATAACGACATAAGGGAAGCTCTGTCAAGGACCAAATCAAAGACAATACTTTCCGGAGGACACTTTGCATTCGGATACTTTGCCAGACAATACGGCCTTGAGCACATGTCTCCCTATGAAGGCTTTTCTCCCAATGCTGAGCCTACCCCGCAGAGGATAACAGCATTGATTCAGACAATAGAGGACACTGGGGCAAATGCAATTTACCACGAGGAGCTGATTGATCCGAAGGTAGCCCAGGTGATTGTAGATGAGACAGGTGCAGAGCTTTTGCTGCTCCATGGATCACATAACATATCCAAGGAGGAGCTGGATTCAGGTAGGACCTACATTGAAATCATGTATGACAATCTTGAGAATCTGAAAGAGGGATTGGGATATGAATAACAAACTAATTGAAGTGGAAAACCTTTCAGTGTACTACGGTCAGCAGCAGGTTCTAAAGGAAGTTTCCTTTGTCATTGAGCAGGGTGACTACGTAGGACTTGTGGGTGCAAACGGATCGGGAAAGACCACCCTTGTTAAGTCAATACTTGGCTTGGTACCAATTAGCAAAGGTAGCATCACCTATCACGGTTCAGGTGGTGTACACAAGGGAGTTGGATACCTGCCTCAGGTTGCAGTAACCGGCAATACACTGTTTCCGGGAGAGGTGCATGAAATTGTTGCAGTGGGGCTTTTGGGCAAGAAGAGATTCCCCAAGAGAATTACCTCCCTGGACAACCAAAGAATAGACATAATACTAAAAAGACTTGATATATACCATCTAAAGCACAAGAAGATCGGGGACCTTTCGGGAGGGCAACAGCAAAGGGTTCTGCTGGCAAGGGCAATGGTCAGCAGTCCAAGACTACTTATTCTGGATGAGCCCACCAGTGCACTGGATCCCAAGGTGAGAACGGAGTTTTTCTCCCTGATCAAAAAAATCAATCAGGAAGAGGGCACAAGCATAATACTTGTTTCCCATGATTTAAGCAGCATAAAGAAATGCTCGTCAAAGATCATGCTGCTGGACCGGGAACTGTTATACTATGGATCAACAGTGGACTTCAATATGAATGTCAACTTTGTAGAGGGCATACATGACCATGATCATGGAAGGGTGGTGATCTGATGGAGACAATTGAACTTATAAAGGAGGCCATGGGTCTTGCCTTTATGCAGAGGGCAATGATCGTAGGAACTGCCATTGCCTTGAGCAGTGCACTGCTGGGAATATTCCTGGTATTGAAAAAGTATTCCATGATTGGAGATGGTCTGGCCCATGTTAGCTTTGCAACGGTTGCAATAGCACTTCTTCTGGGAGCCTCACCCCTTATTGTTTCAATTCCAATTGTGACGGTTGCATCAATATTCATCATGCAGCTAAACGAAAAGGCAGGAATTCATGGGGATGCTGCCATAGGACTCGTATCATCCTTTTCTGTTGCCCTGGGTGTATTGATATCCAGTATTGCGGGTGGATTCAACGTTGACCTGTTCAGCTATCTCTTTGGAAGCATCCTGGCCATAAAGGAGACTGACATGTACCTTTCAGTTATTCTGGCAGGGCTGATAATTTCTTTGATTGTCCTCTTTTACCACGATCTCTTCGCAGTAACGCATGATGAAGCCTTTGCCAGCGTAATTGGAATAGGCACAAAGCGGATGAACTACCTGATAGCCACCTTGACCTCCATAACAATAGTGCTGGGGATCAGGGTCGTTGGAACAATGCTGATTTCCAGCATGATTGTCTTTCCAACAGTGACTGCACTGCAGATTTCAAGGAGCTTCAAATCCACAATAATTATTTCGGCAATAGTCTCAATACTTGCAGTTACAACGGGAGTATTGGGGTCCTATGTGTTTAACCTACCATCAGGCGCAAGCATAGTAATGGTAAATGCATTCCTATTCCTGCTTTTCCTGGGCATGAAGAGATTTGTAAGGATATGACCATGGGAGGTGTTATGCATGAGCAGAGATAAAATCAGGGAATTATTCAAGTCAAGGGGCATTAAGAACACTCAGCAAAGGCATTTGATTTACGAGTTCCTAAGCAGGAAAAAGCAGCCCATAACTGCTGAGGAAATATATATGGTGCTTTTAAAAAAAGAAAAGACAAAAATGAACCTATCTACCGTGTACAGGATTCTTGATACCTTCACTAAGAAGGGGCTTGTTCAAAAATCCGGAATAAACATAGAGGGAAAGTCAACCTACGAGATCAATCATATGGACCACAGGCACCATCTTGTATGTACAGGGTGCAATAAGATCATACCTATCAAGGGCTGTCCACTGGAAGGGTATGAAAGCTACCTGGGAGAGACAACCGGATTTGAGATTCTTGAGCACCATCTTGAAATAAAGGGAATCTGCCCTGATTGTCAGAAGGAGACAAATGGAAAAGATAAGTAAAGTATAGCTTAAATTCCATTGCTTTTAAATTTTGCCTATGTTAAAATGGTAATGTTATAGACTTGAATATTAAATATTTTTTTATGTACAGGAGGTGTAGGTATGACGACTTTATTCTCAGTTTTGATGCTGATTTCCAGTGGTACCCTCATAGGAAGTATTCTTATGCAGGAAAGCAAATCAGAGGGCTTGGGAGCCATTGGCGGTGGTGCTGATTCCATGTTTGGTAAAAGTGTGGGAACAAGCCGACAGGCGATGCTCAGGAAGGTAACAATTGTGTCTGCAGTAGTTTTCATGATTTCAGCTGTTGCATTGGCAGCGGTATAATAAGGAGGAAGGTAAAATGAGTTTTGCTTTATATGCCGCTCCAATAGTGGGAGTGGTTGCTTTGTTGTTTGCATTTTACAAAGCATCATCAATCAATAAGGTTAGCCCTGGAAATGACAGGATGAAAGAAATCGCAGCGTATATTCAGGAAGGTTCCATGGCATTCTTGTCAAGACAATACAAGTCCCTGGGTATTTTTGTTGCCGTACTATTTGTAATACTTGCTGTAGTGATTGGTTTGACAACTGCAATTACATTCCTATTTGGAGCACTATTCTCAATTATGGCCGGTTTCTTTGGCATGAGAGTTGCTACCAAGGCAAATGTAAGAACAGCAAATGCAGCAATGGAAAGTGGAATGACAAAGGCTTTGAATGTTGCATTCTCAGGTGGAGCAGTAATGGGAATGAGCGTTGTAGGACTTGGTCTACTGGGAATTGGCGTATCTTATATAGTATTTAGAGACCCCGCAATAATAACCGGATTCGGACTTGGAGCATCATCAATTGCGCTTTTTGCCAGAGTAGGTGGAGGAATTTACACTAAAGCCGCTGACGTTGGAGCTGATCTTGTAGGTAAGGTTGAGGCAGGAATACCAGAGGATGACCCAAGAAACCCTGCAGTTATCGCAGATAATGTTGGAGACAACGTAGGTGACGTTGCTGGAATGGGTGCAGACCTTTTCGAATCATACGTAGGAGCAATCGTATCAGCAGTAACACTTGGACTTATAGCTTATGGAGACAATGGAGTTTTCTTTGCATTCGGGCTTGCGGCTGTGGGAATTCTTGCATCAATAGTTGGAGTTTTCTTTGTAAAGGGAGATGGAGATCCACAAAAGTCACTTGACAAGGGAACACTTGTAAGCTCATTATTGACAATGGTTATAGGAGCTTTGCTAAGCATAATGATCCTTGGATCATTCCAGCCATTTGTAGCTATCATAGCAGGACTTGTGGTTGGACTTACAATCGCAAAGATTACTGAATACTTTACATCAGCTGAGTATAATCCTGTTAAGAGGATTGCAAAGGAATCAGAAACTGGAGCATCAACTAATATTATAGGTGGACTGTCTGTTGGAATGATGTCAACAGCACTTCCAATAATTGTAATAGCAATAGGTATCCTGGTTGCATACTTTGTATCAGGTGGAGCGGCTGAGCCTGCTAAGGGACTATACGGAATCGCTCTTGCAGCTGTAGGAATGCTTTCAACTGCCGGCATGACCATAGCCGTTGATGCATACGGACCAATTGCAGACAACGCAGGTGGAATCGCTGAAATGTGTAAGTTGCCTGAAGATGTAAGAAAAATAACTGACAAGCTTGACTCAGTTGGTAATACAACAGCAGCAATTGGAAAAGGATTTGCAATCGGATCAGCGGCACTTACTGCTCTGGCTCTATTCTCATCCTACACACAAGCTGTTCAATTGACAGCAATAGACCTTACAAAACCAGCTGTAATTGCAGGTCTTCTAATCGGAGGAATGCTTCCATTCCTATTTGCAGCCCTTACAATGGACGCTGTTGGAAAAGCTGCATTCAGCATGATTGAGGAAGTAAGAAGACAGTTTAAGGAAATTCCTGGAATAATGGAAGGGACAACAACTCCTGAATATGCTACCTGTGTTGACATCAGTACAAAGGCGGCTCTTAAGGAAATGATAATTCCAGGACTACTGGCTGTTGCAGTACCTGTATTCATAGGATTGCTTTTGGGGGCAGAGGCCCTTGGGGGACTTCTTGCAGGAGCACTTGTAACAGGAGTATTGATGGCGATCTTTATGTCAAATGCTGGAGGAGCATGGGACAATGCCAAGAAGTACATCGAAGAAGGACATCATGGTGGAAAGGGTAGCGAGGCCCATAAAGCTGCAGTAACCGGAGACACAGTAGGTGACCCATTCAAGGATACGTCAGGTCCTTCATTGAATATCCTGATAAAGCTTATGACAATCGTATCACTTGTATTTGCGCAGATGTTTGTACTATACGGTGGAATATTGTTCTAGATAATGAGCCCTCCTTATGGAGGGTTTTTTATTGCCTATAAGACTGTATAAATTCCTGCGGATATGATATAATTCTATGTTGTGACACAGTTAAAAAGAAGGATGGAGCAGAATGGAAAACAATGTTGAGATAGATGGTCTCAAAATCAACTACATAAAGACCGGTTCAGGAGAACCCGTCCTGATACTTCATGGCTGGGGAGCCAGCATAGAGACGGTAATGCCAATTGTAAATACCCTAAAAAAGTCCCATACTGTATTTGCACTTGACTTGCCTGGCTTTGGAAAATCCCAGGAACCTCAGGAGGTGTTTGGATCCTTCTGCTATGCAGATATAGTTAAGGAGTTTATGGACAGGTTGATGCCGGGTAGACTATCGTTGGTGGGGCACTCCTTTGGTGGAAAGCTTGCTATAATCCTATCATCAAAGTATCCGGATCTGATCCACAGGGTTGTTCTGATTGAC
>JANKMX010000032.1:12989-15779 GCA_024649995.1 Gudongella sp.
GACTTATACCAAAAAGGACCTTTAAGTACCATCTAAGGGTTAAAGGCTTCAAGCTACTTAAAAAGCTATATACAACCTTTGTGTTCTGGGAGGACAAGGACAAGAGAATGGAGAAGCTGTACAGGAAGTTTGGTTCTGATGATTACCAGAACAGTTCCGGAGTAATGAGAAAGATACTTGTAAGGGTTGTAAATGAAAACCTGAAACCCATTCTAAGAGACATCAAGGCACCGACCCTTTTGATTTGGGGTGACAGAGATGACGCAACACCCCTTTACATGGGACAGATAATGGAAAAGGAAATCAAAGATAGCGGTCTTGTGGTATTTGAAGGGGCAGGCCACTATTCCTACCTGGATGACTATGTTAGATTTACCAGGGTAATGGAAGCCTTTTTCAAATCAGAAGCCCAATAAACATTTGGCAAACAAATTTGGAGGAAAATGATGAGTTTAATTATAATTTCAGTATTTGTGCTGGCATCAATTCTATCAGTGCAGCTTATGAACAAGAGAACAAAGGATTCACTTCACATGGTTCAGTTGGAGGGCTATCTGGCGGACCACTACTTGAAGTGGCTTTCAATGAACAGGAAGAAGGCATATAGCCTTTCAGGCAACGAATCGCCAATCAAGAAGCCATTGGTTATGACTCAGAGAGCAACCCGGCTCTATAGGGCAAATATCATAATATCTGCTGCCCTTATTGCACTACCGTCAATACTTGGATACTCGGTTACCAATAGCGTGATTCTTGGTATTGTGATAATGGTGATTTTGATTGCTGCACTTTTCTATTACCAGCCTATTATTATGGCTCTTTCAGCAATGGTCATGAAACCAATTGAGGACAACATAAACATGGGATACTATAGAGCTGCACAGAACAAGGTTAAATCAAGGGATGACCTGGAGGTTGTGGGAATAACTGGAAGCTTCGGCAAAACAAGTACCAAGTTCATCGTTGGAACCATACTCTCCCAGAGATTCAATGTTCTTAATACTCCCGAGTCATACAACACGCCAATGGGACTTTCAAAGGTAATAAACAACGACCTTTCAGATGAGCACGAGGTTTTTGTAGCTGAGATGGGTGCAAAGACCATAGGGGAAATAAGGGAGGTTGCCCAGCTTGCCCAGCCAAGAATTGGAATATTGACGTCCATTGGACCTGTCCACATTGAAACCTTCAAGAACATCGACAACATAATGAAGACAAAGTATGAACTTATTGAGGAACTACCAACTGATGGTGTAGCTGTATTCAACTATGATAACGAGTACATCAAAAAGCTGGCTGATAAGACCTTCAAGGAGAAGATGCTCTACGGGCTTGAGAATGTAGAGGCGCTGGATATGTACGCTGAGGACATAATTGTAACTGAGAATGGCTCTGAGTTTACTCTCAAGGACAAGGAAGGAAACAGCATTAGGTGCAGAACAAGGCTCCTGGGAAGGCACAACATCTATAATCTCCTAGCTGGGGCATGTGCCTCAAAAATTCTTGGACTTTCCTTTGAAGAGATTAGCAAGGGAATTGAAAAGGTTGAGCCTGTAGAACACAGATTGAATCTGATTGAATCCGCCAATGGTGTAATAATAATAGATGATGCATTCAACTCGAATCCTGTGGGCACAAAAGCCGCCCTTGACGTACTATCACAGTTTAAGGAAGGCAGAAAAATCATAGTGACTCCTGGAATGATAGAGCTTGGAGAGATGGAGGAGTCGGCAAACCATGAATTTGGGGTAAATATTGGCAAGGTATGTGATTATGTTATACTGGTGGGTGAACAGAGAACCAGACCAATCTATAAGGGACTAATGGACACATCCTTCAACCCAGCCAATATTTTTGTAGTGAACAATCTTCAGGAGGCAACAGAAGAAATTGGCAAAATAACCAAGCCAAGGGACGTAGTGTTGTTTGAGAATGATCTACCGGACAATTACAGCGAATAGCAAGAGGAGGTCTGACAATGAAAAAAGTAGGAGTGCTTTTTGGAGGCAGGAGTGTTGAACACGAAGTATCTGTAATAACTGCCATGCAGATTATCGAGAACATGGACAGAAGTAAATACGAGCCTGTAGCAATCTATATCACCAAGGAGGGTAAATGGATTACAGGGAAATCATTACTTAGCTTTGAGAGCTTCAAGAACAATGATTTTAAGGATTCCAAAGGAATTATGATCTCGCCAAATCATAACGATGGCAACCTATATACCCATCCAGACGAGACAGGACTGTTTGGAAAGAAGATTGTTGATACCATAGACATATTCTTTCCTGCTTTTCATGGTACAAATGGTGAGGATGGTACAGCACAGGGTGTTCTTGAATTTGTCAACAAACCCTACGTTGGAGCGGGACTCCTTGCATCCTCTGTAGGTATGGACAAAATTGTCATGAAGGATGTATACAAGGCAAACGGAATTCCTGTTGTGGATTACATCTGGTTCTATAGAAGTCAATGGGAATCAGATAAGGCTGGTTCAATAGCTGAAGTGGAATCAAGACTAGGATACCCGGTATTTGTCAAGCCCTCAAATCTTGGTTCAAGCATTGGGATCTCGAAAGCAAAGAATAGGGAAATGCTAGAGATTGCCCTGGAAATAGCAGCAAGCTATGATCGAAAGATAATTGTGGAAAAGGCTGTCGAGGAGCCTAGGGAAATAAACTGTGCAGTTATGGGCTACAACCATGAGGTGGAGGTTTCAGAATGTGAAGAACCTCTGGGATGGAGTGAAATACTGTCATTTGATGACAAGTATGTAAGAAAGGATTCTAA
>JANKMX010000032.1:15789-26121 GCA_024649995.1 Gudongella sp.
TCCAAGAATAAAAATAGGGCAATACCAGCAAATATTGAAGAAAGCACACGACTAGAAATTGAGAAGCTTGCGAAAAAGGCCTTCACAGTAATTGACGGAAGAGGTAATGCCAGAATAGATTTCCTAATAGATAAGGACGGCAAGGTTTTTGTTAATGAAATCAATACCCTGCCAGGTTCAATAGCTTTCTACCTTTGGGAAGGAAAGGGCTATGATTTCAAGGCTCTTGTAAATAAGATGATTGATATCTCATTGATAACACATAAGGAAAAGAACTCCAACATGTATGTTTATGAGTCAAACCTATTCAATAGAACCCAATTTGGCGCAAAAACAGGTAAAATGTAAGATATTCTATATATCTTACATTTTTTTTAGCAGAAGGGGTAAATACTAAGTATTGAAAGAAGGGGGATTTATAATGGCTATAAGGGAAGAAATAATAAAGCTTATGGAGGGAAAGAAGTATAAGCCACTACTTAAGGAGGAGCTGGCTTCAAGGTTCAATGTTGGAAAGGGTGAGCAAAAGGAATTCTTCAAGATATTGGATGCAATGGAGAAGGAAGGTGTGATACTAAAAGCGAGAAATGACAGGTACGGTCTTGTTAATCCTGAATTTCTTGTAATTGGGAGACTTGAAGGAAATGAAAAGGGATTTGGGTTTGTTATGTCAAAGGACAGACCGGGAGAGGATATTTTCATTCCAGCAGATTCAATGAACACTGCAATGCACGGTGACAAGGTTATAGCAAATCTGATCAAGGGAAGACAGGCTGGCAGAAAGCAGGAAGGTGAAATAATCAGGGTGCTTGAAAGAGCAAATGAATCCGTAATCGGAACCTATGAGGACAGCGGGAATTTCGGCTTTGTTATACCGGATAATCATAAGATTGCATATGACATATTCATACCCAAGGGAAAAACCATGAAGGCCAAGGATGGGCAAAAGGTTGTCGTGGGAATAGAAAAATGGCCGGAATTCAGAAGAAATCCTGAAGGATCTATCATTGAAGTCCTGGGATATCTGACTGACAAGGGAACTGACATCCTGTCCATCATAAGGCAGTTCAAGCTTCCAGAGGAGTTTTCTGATGAAGTTAGGGCTGAGGCTATTAAGGTTCCATCAACAATTGATAAGGATGAAATAAGAAGGAGAAAGGACCTAAGGAGCTTAAAGACCTTTACCATTGATGGTGCGGATGCTAAGGATCTGGATGATGCTGTATCAATTGCAAAGCTGGATAATGGAAAATATAGGCTGGGAGTTCACATAGCCGATGTATCCCACTACGTGAGACCAGCAAGCCAGCTGGACAAGGAAGCCTTGAATAGAGGCAATTCAGTATATCTTCTGGATAGGGTAATACCAATGCTTCCACATGAGCTTAGCAATGGAATCTGTTCCTTGAATCCAAATGTGGACAGGCTTACAATGACTGTATTTATGGATATAGACAAGAACGGAAAGGTTGTATACCATGAGATTCACGAGTCAGTGATCAACAGTAAGGCCAGACTTGTTTATGATGATGTTTCAGACCTGCTTGAGGGGACGGACGAGAAGGCAGCTGAGAAGCTTTCCCTTGTTTCAGATGAACTGTTTATAATGAAGGAATTGATGGATATCTTAAGAAAGCACAGAGACAAGAGAGGCAGCATAGACTTTGATTTTCCGGAGAGCTATATCGAGCTTGATGAAAACGGCAGGCCAGTTGATGTTAGAAAGCTTGAAAGAAGGGTTGCAAACAGACTTATTGAGGAATTCATGCTGGTGACAAACGAGACTGTTGCGGAGAGATTCTTCTGGGAGGAGATTCCCTTCCTCTACAGAATACATGAGGAGCCTAACAGCGAAAGGGTTGAGGATTTTCAGAAGTTCATTCATAACTTTGGATATTCAATCAAAGGTAAGGAGCTGCATCCAAAAGATTTCCAGATATTGACCCAGGAAATTAAGGGGAAAAGGGAGGAGCCTGTAATTTCAACATTACTCCTTAGAACGATGCAAAAGGCTGTTTACAGTGCTGAACCAGGCATGCACTTTGGACTGGCTGCCCAGTACTATTCACATTTCACTTCTCCAATAAGAAGATATCCTGACCTGGAAATTCACAGGATAATAAAGGATTCAATTCACGGGAAGATGAACGAGAAGAAAATGAATATGCTGGAGGGTCTACTTCCGGAGATAGCAGACCATACATCAATGACCGAGAGAAGGGCTGAGGAGGCCGAGAGAGAGGTTGATGACCTTAAGAAGGCCCAACACATGGCTGAGAGAATTGGAGAGGAATATGAGGGCCTGGTGTCCTCAGTCACAAGCTTTGGATTGTTCGTACAGCTTGAGAATACAATTGAAGGACTAGTCCACTTCAGCAATATGGTGGATGACTTCTATTTCTTCGATGAGGACAACTACATGATAGTTGGTGAGAGGACAAAGACCACCTACAGACTTGGTGATCCAGTGAGAATAAAGGTCATAGGAGCTGACATAGGCAAGAAGAATATCGACTTTCAGCTTATAAATGAGGAAGTTGACACAGAGGAGTAATTCTGCTAAACTGAAAAACGACAAAAGGTAAAGGGATGGAAACATATGAAGAAAACAGGCACAAAATTAATTGCTTCAAATAAAAAAGCCAGACATGAATACTTTATTGAGGATACACTTGAGGCTGGGATTGTCCTTACTGGAACTGAGGTTAAGTCCATAAGACAGGGAAAGGTCAACATCAAAGAGTCCTATGCTTCAATAGAGAATGGGGAGGTATTCATTACCGGCATGCACATTAGCCCCTACGAACAGGGGAACATCCATAATGTTGACCCAATTAGAAAAAGGAAGCTTCTTCTCCACAGACGGGAAATAAGGAAACTGATCGGTGAAACCCAGCAAAAGGGTTTCACCCTTGTACCTCTTTCAATCTACTTAAAGGATGGCCTTGTAAAGGTTGAGGTTGCCCTCGCCAAAGGTAAGAAGCTCTATGACAAGAGGCAAACCATGGCCAAGAAGGATGCTGAGCGGAGGATACAGCAGCATTCCAGTGAAAAATATCAGTAGCCAGGAGATTGACATAAAGTCGAACATATGTTATAATTCATATGTAATAACCAAGAGGGGGCGAATTTGGTCTCGACGGGGATACGGAATCAGGATTAGCGAGCCGTTGTCGCCAAGCAACGATAAAAGTGGCAAACAAAATTAAACGCAAACGATAATTACGCACTAGCAGCCTAATAAGGCCGCTCGATTTAACCGGGAGTCCCACGACCTGGATTAAATCGTCATTTTAGTGGGGAACCGAGTCTGGTAAAGCTTTGAGCCGGAAACGGAACTGATGAAGCTACCGAAGCTCATATCCCGTCAGCAGGAGATGAGTGGGGGGAATCCTAAATTGTTGGCTGCGCTCGGAGAAGCTCTTGTGGAAGGATTTTCGGACGTGGGTTCGATTCAAAATGAGTCGCCCTGTGAAGTGATTCGCAGGTGATAACTCGGCTTAATCGGTGAAAGCTTTAAACTGCCAATACCGAGGGGTACATGAAGAAATTCAGAAGCCCTGTATCGACTTATAGGTTGCTAAGTCCATTGGATACGCAATACTAGGATGGAAGGAATGAACTATATTTTACTTTCATAATACGCCGGGAAGGTCAAGGACCTTAAGATATAGTCAGTGCCTTTAGGAAACTATAGGATAACATGTCCCACCGCCTCCACCATAATAAATGACAGAAACCCCCAGGCTATCCTGGGGGTTTAAATTTCTAGAAATATAATTACTTTGAGGCCATTCACTGACCAGAATATCATACTCAGGTATGACAGAGTTTATCATACATCCTAAAGAAGAATTCGATCTTTGTTTTTATGTTATCATCCCTAGCCAGGCTAAGAAGGTTCTTCTTTTCCCTTTCCACATCATTGAACACTGATTTGTTTCTGAAGATATAGAGTGTATCCAAACCTTCAGACGGATAATCTGTTGCGGCTTCAATATATGCCAATGGGTCCTTTGAATAGAGAGCTAATACCAGATCCTGAAAAAGCTCCAAGTGTGCTCCGTCAGGATTTCCATAAAGTCTCATGGCGCCAGCGATTTCATCTTTGGTTTCTGACTTCAAGACATATGGAATAATGGTATTTACCATGGTTTCCTGGTCTATTTCATTTAGATCGCTCCAATAAAGCTCCTCAAGAACAAATATTCTACTGATTTCTCCCTTATCCTGCTCAATCATATTAATAATATCAGATACTTCCACGAGCAATCACCTCATTACAATTATACCCATATGGAAACACGATAAATGAAGCTACTTGATTTCCAGTATCACATAGGTAACATCATCCATGAGCAGATCAATCTGACCGATATGATTGTAGAGGTTCTTTTTCAATGCATACTTCAACTCATTTGCCTTTAGAAAGTAGTTCTCCTTAAGATATCTTTCCATCTCGCCTTGTCCATAGATTTCGTTATCTGGATTTCTCGCTTCCACCAAACCATCAGAATACAGCAAGAGCTTGTCACCTTTTTCCAGTTGAACCTCCCTTTCCTCGTAGGTAGGACTAATAAAATCTCCAAGCTTGCATATGGAGAAGCCCCTTGAGTCAAGTGGTTCAATTTCACCAGACCTCCTAATTACATAGGGAGGTACATTTATTCCAGCAGATGAATATTTGAATATCCTGGTATTTCTGTTGTAGACTCCATAAAGCATCAAAATGTAGGTCTCATCCTTGAAGTTGGTTTCGTTGAAGCTCTTGTACACCTCATCGAGAACATCTGATGGTGGAGTTATTGGATTGTATTCATCATCAGAGTTAAGGGGTGAGATGTTTTGATTCGCAAAAATGGTTAACATGGCAGCTGATACCCCATGTCCTGATACGTCACCAATATAGATTGCCACATTGTCCTCATCAAGTCGAACCAGATTGTAAAAGTCTCCGCTAAGTCTCTCCGCAGGAAGATATTCCGCCTGAATCGATACAGATTCATCCCTGGGCAATTGGGCAGGCATAAGTCTTAGCTGCATTTCCCTGGCATATTCAATGTCCTTTAACAATATTGAGTTTGCTTCCTCAAGATCTCTTGTACGCTGCTTCACCAACTTGTTAAGATTGTCCGAGTATTTCTTGAGTTCATTTCTTGCCTTCTTCATCTCCCGGTAGGGCTCGCTGACATTATCAACATAAATGGCCTTGTACAGGATAATATAGGCGATTACCTTATAGATATGCCCGATATAGTTGAAAGCATCATATACACTACCATAGTTTGTGAAGGCAAATTCGGAAAAAATAAGAAATACCAGGGCCAACATGTATTGGTGGTCTCTAGCTGAATTTTTTCTCCTGTACTGAGACAATACAATTATAAAGGTTGCAACCATAATCAGAATAATTACATACTCCATCACAAGCTTGGTCATGGTTAAGCCGGATTCTTCAATTAGCATTGGAGGAAATACACTGGGGAAGTATGTTGTGATAACAAATAGGGAAATTGATATGGAGAGGGTTCCAAAGGCCAATATACCACTATTGACTTTGCCTCTTTTATCATCAGAGATCAGTACTGCAAGAAGGAATCCCAGACTACCTAGTGTCCTTGATAGAATCCAGAGGGTGGTGGCTCTGTTTGCAGTTGTGTTGGCAATGAAAAAGTCGGACATTCCCTTGAAGCTGAAGGTATGAAAAGCATCGAGGGTACCCATCAAAAGAAATGCACATCCCAGTATAATCATGCTTAGCTTTCTTGATTCCTTGTAAACGAAATAGGTTACAGTGAATATTGAAAAGGATACGAGAACGCTTGCAAATTCAAATATCATATGCCAGGTAAGATAGCTTGTTATGGAAACGAGTCTCATGAAGACGTCATTATAAATCCCTGCTATGATATATAGGAATATGGACAACAAGAAAAACAATGTTATTCTATTGTAGAGCTTAAGCTCCTCAAAATACTGATTGTGAATGTTCTCCATAAAAGCCTCAATTCTTTAATTATTTGTGTAAATATAATACATGGTCCATAATGCATTGCTCTATACCTTTTAATTATATAGGACCCATATTTATCTATCAAGACTTTTCCCTTAATTATAACATTTCAAGGAATGTTGCAAGATGAATAAAAATTAGTGCTGAATTTAAAATCTATATTTACAATCTGCAACTGATATAATAAGTGTGTACATATATTGGAATGTAAATTATGGAGGTGTTTCATGAACTCAGTCTACGAAGCTTTACTAAGTAGAAAATCAGTGCGTGTATTCGATAATAAGGAGGTTCAATCCTATATCAAGGAAGCAATATTCAACGCTGCCTTCCAGGCACCTACAGCCGGGAATCAAATGCTCTACAGCATAATTGACGTAACAGACCAGGCATTAAAGGAAAGGCTGGCAATAGCCTGTGACAATCAACCCTTCATATCAAAAGCACCATTGGTTCTAATATTTCTTGCTGATTGCAGACGGTGGTATGATGCCTATGGAGAGGCTGGCTTAAATCCAAGGAGGCCTGGGGCTGGTGACATACTTCTTGCTATCCAGGATGCCGTCATTGCAGCCCAGAATTCAGTCATAGCTGCTGAGTCATTTGGAATTGGATCCTGCTATATTGGGGATATTTTGGAAAATAAGGAGGAGGTAGTTGAGCTCCTTGATCTTGATGAATATGTTGTGCCAATATCAATGCTGGTTATGGGTTATCCGACTGAACAGCAAATTGATCGTGTAAAGCCTGAAAGATTCAGTAAGAAATACATAGTCCATGAGAACAGGTACAGACGACTAAATGGTGAGGAGCATAGGGATATGCTCAAGGAGAGAGCGAATAGGGAGGACTTTGACTTCGATGGTTATATTGAAAAATTCTGCAGCCGTAAATACATGTCAGGCTTCTCCCGGGAAATGACAAGGTCAGGTGAACTGTATCTAAAAAACTTTTTAAGTTAGGCTAAGGGTTTGTATTATGGGGAAAATTGACGGGAGTACATAGTATAGTTTATAATGCTAAGCCTTTCAATTAGCTGTTACTCTAAGGTAGTTAAGAATGGAGATGAGTACCATGAAATACCTGATAGTTGTTATGATTGTCATAGCTATTATGGCAGCACTAAGCAGTGAACAAGAATTTCCTGCTCAACAGGAGAGATTGAACTGCTCGCCTGCATTTCCAGAGAATCCAGTAGAACAATCATTTATTAACAATACTGGTCAAATGATTATTGAAGTAAAAGATTGAAATTAGGGGAACTGATTTGAGCGAACCCACGTCGGTGCAGTTAAAAATGACGCCACCTATCCTTTGATAAGTGACGTCATTTTAATTTTTTATATCATGTAATTACACATATAATTCAATAAGCCTAAACTTAACCGTTTTGCTTAGCTTTTCTAGCATTGATGCCTTTCCAAGTTTCAGCATTTTTAATTCCAAGTTTTTCAGGATCAAAAGTAGGTACTTTGACTCCAGCCTTAAGTTGGTCTTCGTAATCCTTCAGAGTAAGAAGACCTGTTTTTGAAAGTAGAAGGATGGCAATTACGTTCAACCATGCCATTAATCCAACTCCAACGTCACCAAGTGCCCAAACCTCTCCAACTGTGCTTAGTGTTCCATAGAATACAGATACTAGGAATACCAGTCTGGTTACTGTGATTACAGTATGTCTGGTTTTTCCTTTATGGAATAGGTAAGCAACACCGACTTCTGCATAGTAACCATAAGCCAACAGTGTAGTAAATGCAAAGAAGAATATTGCAATTGCTACGAATGCTGAACCAAATCCAGGAATAAATGAATCTATTGCACTCTGTGTAAATGCAGGTCCATACTCAACTCCTGGTAGTCCTTCGAAAAGAAGTGTATCTCCATCATAAACATTATATGAACCCGAAACGATTATCATGAATGCTGTAGCTGAACATACAAACAAGGTATCAAAGTAAACTGAGAAAGCTTGTACAAGACCCTGTTCTGCAGGGTGATCAACCTCTGCTGCAGCTGCAGCCATCGGACCAGTACCTTGTCCAGCCTCGTTTGAGTAGATACCACGCTTAACTCCCCATGATATTGCCATACCAACGATACCGGCAAAAGCTTGCTCAGCACCGAATGCACTACCGATAATAATACCAAATACTCTTGGTATTGCTGTAAGGTTGAATAACATCATAAGCAATGCAACCGCTATATAAACAATTGCCATGATTGGTACTACCTTTTCTGCAACTCTACCAATACGTTTAACTCCACCGAATAATATAAGTGCTAATAATGCTACTATTACACCACCAGTTATTGCTGGCGTAATGCTAAATGCGTTTTGAACACTAACTGCAATAGCGTTTGACTGGATACCTGGGAGGAAGAATCCCATTGCAATTATGGTTGATACTGAAAAAGCAACTGCGTACCACTTGATACCAAGTCCTTTTTCTATAAAGTACTGTGGACCTCCACGATACTGCTCATCAACCTCATCCTTGTATACCTGCGCCAAAGCAGCCTCAACATAAGCTGAACTTGCTCCAAGGAATGCAATTACCCACATCCAGAATACCGCTCCTGGACCACCCATGGCTATAGCTGTTGCAACACCGGCAATATTACCAGTACCAACACGACCTGCTACTGCAAGTGCAAATGCCTGGAATGATGATACACCTGTTTCAGAAGCTACGTTACCAAATAGCAAAGTAACCATTTTCTTAACGAGACGTACCTGAACAAAACGAGTTCTCAATGAAAAATATAAACCTGTTCCAAGAAGTAGATAAACTAATGCATTACTCCAAATGACTGCATTCAAAAAATCAACAATTGGTCCCATTCACTAACCTCCTTATTATTTGATTTATATGTGAATTACATGAACAAATTATACTACATAAAAGTATTACTAGGCAAGCGATTTCATGGAAAATTCTCAACATTATGAATAGTTAAAATTCTATCAAGAAAAATACAATGAAAATATTAGAAAAATACAAATAAAGTACTGCAAAAAACTAGAAAAATCATAGGTTTCCAGAGAACATGTCAAAAAATAATGATATAATGGTATGCAATATATGGAGTTGTATTGGATTTAAGTTCAAGGCAAATATGGTCAATATATTACTGAGGAGTGATAAAATGAACGGAATCACTATAAAAAGAATCTATGATCCAGCGGCAGATGAGGATGGATTTAGGGTATTGGTGGATAGGTTGTGGCCTAGGGGTATCTCAAAGGAAAAGGCCTCCTTGAACCTTTGGGCGAAATACATGGCCCCATCCAATGAACTTAGGAAGGAATACCATAATAACCTGGATATGTTTGAATCATTTAGGGAAAAGTATCTCGAAGAGCTTGATGAAAATCGAGATACCGAGGATTTCATTGCAAATGTTAAATCCAAGCTTAAGGAATCAAATGTTACACTTCTGACCGCATCCAAGAATGTTGAAGAGAATCATGCAACGGTTCTTAGAAAATTGATCATTGATGATACCAGCCGATAGGATCAGATAATTCTTGGAGATAAGCGTCCTCTGTATTTGTTAATAAGCTTGACTGGAGAATAGCTGACCAGCATAAAAATTTCGAAATACCGAAAATAGTGAAAAATTATAGGAAATAATGTTGAAAACATATGCCTAGAATGATATAATAATATCAGTCAAAAGAAAGGTGTTGATAGCTATGAAAGTACAGGTCAAGCTTTTTGCCACCTTCAGGAACGGAAGACAGGAGTTGCAGGAATTTGAATACCCACAGGATATACCTATCTCCACGGTACTGAAAGACCTGTCATTGTCAAGTAGTGACATTGGCATGGCACTGGTGAACGGGATTCACGCAACAACTGACAACAAGCTGCACGATCACGATGTACTGGCTCTTGTGCCTGAATACAGGACAAGTCATAACTAAAGAAACTGTATAAGCCAAGGCATCAGGAGGGAATAGAGCGGCTACTTTAATTCCAAAACCAATTACGGATACAGACAACAATCTATTGATGTTTGTATCCGCTTTTTATTACGAATAGGAAATTTCTACTTTCTAAAATCATGAAATTTCCGTATATGAGTATCATAAAAACCTCCTTTACGCATCCTCAGAGGCTTTTATCATCAAGAAATAGTTAAAGGTAGCAATAACCAAAAATCAAAACGCCCCTGTTCTGGTAGTAGCGTATGGGGGTATTGTTTTGTGAACATAAGTTACTTTCTTTTATAGTCATTCTTCCTTGTTACACCTTGGTCTCCATGGTACAATAAAGACCAAGGATCAAAGGGTTTTACCCCATCAATGGAATCCTTAA
>JANKMX010000033.1:0-12698 GCA_024649995.1 Gudongella sp.
TGTAAGTGCTGTCTCCAAATCACAGAAATTTATAGATCAAAATTTCTGTGTTGTCATCACTTTGAAAAAGAACATGAAAAAGGAGTAGGCGCTGTTTTGTGCGCTTACTCCTGATAGTTTTGGAAGAACATTTCCGCTGGCGGAAGAACATTTTGATTGGCGGAAGAGGATTATTAGACAGGGACAAATAAAAATATTATCTCTACATCTCTCTTCTGTTGTCCATTGCCCGTGCCAGGGTTACCTCATCAAAGTATTCCAGGTCTCCTCCAACCGGAATTCCATGGGCAATCCTTGTAACCTTAACTCCCAGGGGTTTTATGAGCTTGGAGATGTACATGGCGGTTGCCTCTCCCTCCACAGTTGGATTGGTTGCTATTACAACCTCCTTGACCTCATCATCCTCAAGCCTGTGCAAAAGCTCCTTTATCTTGATGTCCTGCGGTCCGATATTCTCCATGGGCGATATGGTTCCATGCAGCACATGATACAAGCCCTTGTACTCCTTGCTCCTCTCCATGGCCACAATATCCCTTGGTCCCTCTACGGCACATATGACAGATCTGTCCCTGTTGTGGCTGCTGCAGATGTTGCAGGTTGGCTTGTCCGTAAGATTCCCACATACCTGGCAGAAACCAATTTTTTCCTTGGCCTCAAGTATTGCAGCTGCGAGCTTTTCGGCATCCTGCTGGTCCATTTCCAGTACGTGGAATGCCAATCTCTGGGCGGTCTTTCTTCCAATCCCCGGAAGCTTTGAGAACTGGTCCACTAAATTTGCGATTGGCAATGCATAATAATCCATCTCTTATCCTCCAGTTATTCCTATAGTCCAGGAATATTTAGTCCTCCTGTCACCTTGCCCATTTCCTTTGATGCAAATTCCTCAGCCTTTCTCAAGGCCTCGTTTACAGCTGCCATAACAAGATCCTGAAGCATTTCAACATCCTCTGGGTCAACAACTGAAGGATCAATCTCTATGTCAAGAACCTCTCTCTTGCCATTTACAACAACCTTCACTGCTCCTCCGCCTGAAGTTGCCTCAAGCTCTGTTGCATCAACCTGAGCCTGTACCTCTTCCATTTTCTTCTGCATCTTCTGCATCTGCTTCATCATGTTGTTCATATTTCCACCCATTCCTGGGTATCCTCCTCTTGCCATCATTATCTCCTCCTTATTTAATCTCCACTATGTCCTCACCAAAGAAGTCCAGCACCTTGTTGACTGTCTCCTCCTTGGCGGATTTTTCATCCTCCTGCTTTCCGCCTCCGGCAGCAGGCATTTCACACCCTTTCATTATAACAAGAAGTTCTATTTTTTGTCCAAAAAATTCCGTAAGAATTTCCTCCAGAAACGCCTTGTTCTGATTGGAGTTCACAGCATCCTTATGGAATTCAAAGCCATCCTTGTAGGACAGGGTTATTCGATTTCCCTGAAGCTGTGAAACCTCTCCCTCCATAACCAGGGCATATATGTTAATCTTTCTTGATTTAATGATCTGCATAACCTTGGGCCAGGAGCTCCTGATTTTTTCCAGGGTCATTTCTCCACTTGGAGCTGTAGCCTCTTTCTTCTCAACATCAGGCTTCTCCTTTTCCTCTGGGATGCTCTTTTCCTTCTTCTCAATATTTTCGGGAGCTTTATCACGAGGCTTATTAGGTTCCTTCTTGGGAGCTGTTTTGTATGTGACTTTGGTTTCATTTATTGGAGCGGTTGCAATTCCTTCCTCAAGCCTTCTTACCCTTTCCTCAAGGGACAGCTCGTTCTTTAGATTGGCAAGCTTTATGACCGCCATCTCCAATATTATTCTTGGCTGCATTGACCATTTCATCTCAGTCTCTGATGATGTAAGTGTCTGAAGGCTGGACATAAGATAATGCAGATTAATATCTGATGCTTGCTCCATGTACTGGTCAACTTCACCCCATTCTATGAGGGCTTCAGGATTTTTCGATGTTTTTGCTATAACCAGATTTCTGTAGTGATGGATCATGTCCTTTAGAAATTGAGGGATGTCCTTACCCTCCTGTATCATATGGTCCACCATAAGAAGGGACTTCTCGGTGCTTTCATCCTTTATGGCTTCAACCAGTTCAAAAAGCAGGTCCACATTGGCAATCCCAAGAATATTTATTGCATCATCATAGGATACGGAATCGCCTTCAAATGCAATGCATTGATCCAATAGACTCAGTGCGTCCCGCATAGCTCCATCTGAGTTTTTGACTATAAGTTGAAGAACCTTGTCCTCAACATCTATCCCAAGCTTATCCGTTATGTTCTTCATTCCACCTATCATGTCGTCTGATGAAAGCCTCTTGAAATCAAATCGCTGACACCTGGAGAGTATTGTCTGGGGCAATCGTTCAGGCTCAGTTGTGGCCAGAAGGAACAATAGATGCTTTGGCGGTTCCTCCAGGGTCTTTAAGAGGGCGTTGAATGCCTCGTTTGTAAGCATATGGACCTCGTCTATTATGTAGACCTTGTACCTGGCTTTTGAAGGAGGATAGATAACCTTTTCCTTAAGCTCCCGAATATCCTCGATCTTTCTGTTACTGGCAGCGTCCATCTCGATTACGTCCATTAGGCTTTCATCGAGAATCCCTTTGCAGATTGCACATTTATTACAGGGATTGCCATCCTGGGGATCAAGACAATTGACAGCCCTTGCAAAAACCTTGGCTGCAGAGGTTTTTCCAGTCCCCCTGGTTCCTGAGAAAAGATAGGCATGTCCTATGTTTTCCTTCTTGATCTGATTCTTCAATATTGTTGTTATATGAGTCTGACCTAATATCTCATCGAATGTCTTAGGTCTGTATTGTCTGTATAATGCCTGATACATGGAATCACCCTTACTTGTTATGAAATCTTACTACGACCCATTATATCAAAAAAGCTCCCCATTTACACTAATAAAAGCAAAAGAGCCCTTTTGGGCCCTTATCAGATAGCTTCCTTAACAAGGTTTTCAGCTTCCCCATCTTCAGGGAACCTACCCAGCTCTGACTTTGAAAACAGAAGCTTTCCATTTACCTTGATTTCAAATACTCCACCACCGGATGGAATGATTGTCATCTCAGAAATTTCATTTCTGTGTTGATTGAGGATATTTTCTGTCAAGGCAACTGCCCTGCTCAGATACCCTCAGGAAGTACAGTATTCTATTGATAGTTTATTCTTCATGGCAATTCCTCCTTAATATTTTCTTTCCTTATAGGTTTACCCGGAATTATTATATCTAAACCCTAAGCTGGTTGACATTCCAAGGATTATGGTCTATAATATAAGTCTGTGGAAACCAAGGAGAGATGGCTGAGTCTGGTCGAAGGCGCACGACTGGAAATCGTGTAGGCGTTTACTCGTCTCGAGGGTTCGAATCCCTCTCTCTCCGCCATTAGAACATTTTGCCGTGCTAGATGGGGAGGTAGCGGTGCCCTGTTACCTGCAATCCGCTACAGCAGGATTGAATTCCCGGCTTAGGCATCTCTGCTGTGAGGTCTGCCTCGAAAAAGTGGCGTTGACGGTTGGGTCCCACGCAACGGAAACTCATGAACCTCGTCAGGTCCGGAAGGAAGCAGCGATAAGTGAATCTTTTCGTGTGCCGTGGGTCAGCCTGGCCCGAGTTAACTGTTCGGGTAACGCTCGGAGCAGGATTGACAAAGCTGGGTGCACGGCTACATACAAAAACAACTCTGGAAAATTCCAGGGTTGTTTTTTTGTTTAAGGTTAAAGTTAACCAAAGCATTACATTATCTTCATAGAGGCTTTATATTCATGCTGTATGATATAACCATAATAAGAGATTGAGGTGATAAGATGAGCTTGAATTTATGTATTGATATCGATGGAACAATTACGGAAGCGTACTACTGGCTCAAGGCAGCCAACATATATTTTGACGCCGACATACAGCCCTACCAGGTTAAGGAATATGACATCCATAATGTATTGAATGTACCAAGAGAAGCCTACCAGGAGTTTTACAGACTTCACTGGAGGGAGCTCCACGGGGAGGCAAGGCCCAGAAAATATGCAGACCTTGTACTGTGGAAGCTTTTTATGCAGCATAATATTGCCTATGTTACAGCCAGGGAGCCAGCAACCAGAGACATCACGGTCCAGTGGCTCAGAAAACATGGCTTCCCGGAAATGGATCTTCATATGCTGGGTTCCCATTACAAGGTGGAAAAGGCCAAGGAGCTTGATTGTGATGTATTCGTTGAAGACAGGTACGAGAATGCAGTTGAGTTGGCACTATCAGGCTTCCAGGTTCTTCTTATGGACTGCAGCTATAATAGAAAGCCACTTATCCCAGGAATAACAAGGGTTACAAACTGGCTTGATGTCCACGAAGAGGTTCAGGTTATAAACTCAAGAAGTTCTGAACTAGCTCCCCATATTGCATGATTTAATATAGATCAAACAACACAGAAAGCAGGAAGTTGAATTTCTCACAATTTGAAAATTCACCTTCCTGCTTTCCATTAGACTCCTATGAAATAGTCTGATTTACCATTCCTCTTTACCCTGTACAAATTCTGGTCTGCCTTGGCCATGAGCTCGTCAATGGTTTTACCATCCCTTGGAAAAAGTGAAGTACCTATGCTGAATCCCACATCAATATTGTATTTTTCATTCTTGAAGTCATCCTCTATGCGATAGCTGTTTGATATTTTCTCAAAGATTCTATCTATGGATGAAAGTGCATTATCCTCATTCCTTATGTCATGAAGATATATGAGGAACTCGTCCCCTCCAGTCCTGACTATTATATCCTCATCCCTAAGCTCCCGCTTTATTCGAGATGCAAGATACTTGAGGATGTCATCTCCTATCCTATGTCCATGGTTGTCATTTATTGATTTGAAATCATCTATATCCAGAAGTGCAACACAGCTGGTTTTAAAATTTTCTTCAGCTTTCTGTAGTCTCTCGGGTATCAAATCCTTCAATGCATTCCTGTTATAGGCCCTTGTCAGAGGATCACGATTAGCCCTTTCCTTAAGCTCCTCCTCTGCTTTCTTTCTCTCAGTGGCATCATCAACTACAATGTTGACCCCTGTAATCTCTTGGTTTTCCTTGCTAGGAGTAAAGTGTACCCTAAGCCAGTTGGACTTTCCCCAAATGCTCGTATAGCCAAATTCCTCCGTCAGCTCCTCTTCCTTCTCAATGCATTCCTTCAGCTTCTGGGTAAACCCATTGTCCATTAGCTCTGGTAGATTAAAGACGTTTATGTTCAGGGTTGCTTCTCTTGAAGGAGAATCCAAAATCTCAAGGAGCTTCTTGTTTGCAAAAGTAATTTGGCCGTCAGTTGTGCAGGACATAAATCCGATGGGAGCATTTTCCGCCAAAGTGTAGAAGCTCTCTCGACTTTTCCTTAACTCACTTTCTGCCCTGGTCTTCTCCATGAAAAGCCCAAGCTGTGTCAGGTAGAATAAAAGCATCTCGCGATTTCTTATATCATTGTCTCCTCTAAAGATTAGTGTAAAGTCCCCCAAGGATTTTCCATCCTTTGTAATTCTTGCAACAGCCACCTTACCGATTTTGAATTCTTGGACCAGTTCATCCAGAAGCTCTTTTGGTATAACATCCCCCACCAGATCATACATGCTTTCCAACACTGTGATCTGCTTGTTCCCAATTTTCTTTTCCCTCTCTGGGTCATGGTCCCACTTCATGATGTCGGAGGGATTTATTTTCATTGTCTCCAAAACTGTATCTATATCTTCCTGATCCCCACAGAGTGCCATGGTCTTGAAATCTCTGCCATTATCGTCAAAAAGATTGAAAGCGGCATAATCAGCTCCAGATAGCTCCATAGCCTGTTGGGTAATGTGCCTATAATCCAGCTTTTGGCCTAGGCTATCAATAAAATATCTGGAATTCTTCAACAGCATCATTTCTGATGTCCTATCCAGAAAAATCGTCACGAAGTGGTCCTTTTCCGGTGAATATGCCCTTATCTGAAAATGCCTGCCAAACTCCTCCGAAAACTCATCGATTTCAATGGGTCTGCTTTCCATAACCACTTGTGAATAGATCTTCACCCATTTCATTGCATAATCATAATTTCTTGAAATGTCCCTTACAAAGCGCTTGTTTAATACACTATCCCTAGTTAAACCAAGCAGGTCTTCAAAGGCCTTGTTTACATCAAGAAAGACATAGTCAACCATATTTCCTTCCTTGTCATAAACAGCCCTATGGTACGCAAAGGCACATTTGGTGTTTTCGATTGCTCCCCTGTAGACATCCATTTACTTCCCTCACTTTATGGTTTATGTCATCAATGAGTAAATTATAACATAAACCCTGTGGTTTGTCAGACCATTCAAAGCTTCTTATCCAATATCAACCGCATGGACCATGCCTTCAAATAGCTTGCTCTTGCCCGATTGAGAGTTCACCATCTTTTTCATCAATCACAATATCATCTCCATCCTTCAAAGCACCACTTATGATCATTCTTGATATGCCTGTCTCAATCTCCTTCTGAAGGAATCTTTTAACAGGCCTTGCACCGTACTGTATTGAATAGGACCTTTCCAGTATGTTTTCCTTTGCATCCTCCGTTACCTTGATGGTGATGCTCCTGTCCTGAAGCCTCTTTTCAATCTCGGTAATCTGCAGGTCGATGATTTTGAATATCTCAATTCTCTGAAGGGGCTTAAACAGGACAATCTCATCTATACGATTCAGAAATTCGGGTCTGAAGGTCATCCTCATCTGGCTCATGACCCTGTCCCTTGTGGATTCCTGGATTGTTCCATCCTCGCCAAGGCCTTCCAGAAGATACTCGGACCCTATGTTTGATGTCATAATTATTACGGTGTTCTTGAAGTCCACTGTCCTTCCCTGGTTGTCTGTAAGTCTTCCATCATCAAGGACCTGAAGGAGGATATTGAACACGTCAGGATGGGCCTTCTCTATCTCATCAAATAGGATTACTGAGTAGGGCTTTCTTCTGACGGCTTCTGTCAGCTGTCCTCCCTCATCATAGCCCACATATCCCGGAGGCGCACCCACAAGCCTTGAAACTGAGTGCTTCTCCATATACTCGCTCATATCAATCCTGATGATATTTTTTTCATCATCAAAAAGGGTCTCTGTAAGCGCCTTTGAAAGCTCCGTCTTTCCAACTCCTGTGGGTCCCAGGAAGATGAAGCTCCCAACAGGTCTGTTTATGTCCTTAAGACCTGCCCTTGCACGAATTACAGCATCAACAACAGAGTCCACTGCCTCGTCCTGGCCGATCACCCTCCTGTGGAGTATGGCACCAAGTCCAAGGAGCTTCTCCCTTTCTGTTGCCAAGAGCTTTGTCGTGGGTATTCCAGTCCATTTTGCGACCACTTCAGCGATCTCCTCCTCTGTAACCTCTTCCTTAAGTAGCCTCCCCTCGTTGTGGTCTTTGTCCTGGGCCTCCTTAAGCTTTCTTTCAAGCTCAACAAGGGTTCCATACTTAAGCTGTGAAAGCTTCTCAAGATTGTAGCTTCTTTCAGCTTCTTCAATCTCATGTTTTACCCTGTCTATTTCCTCCTTGATCTCCTTTTCAGCGGATATTTCCTTTTTTTCCTCTTCCCACTGGGCCTTAAGAAGATCAAAGTCACTCTTAAGCTCTCCAAGCTCCTTCTCAAGCTTCTCAAGTCTTGAGCGGGAAGCATCGTCCGTTTCCTTCTTCAGTGCTTCCCTTTCAATCTCAAGCTGCAATACCCTTCTTCTTACCTCATCTATTTCAACAGGCATGGAGTCTATTTCAGTCCTTATCATTGCTGATGCCTCATCCATAAGGTCAATCGCCTTGTCAGGCAGGAACCTGTCTGAGATATACCTGTCAGAAAGGGTGGCCGCAGCTATTACAGCACCGTCTGATATCCTGATTCCATGGTGGATCTCATACTTCTCCTTGAGCCCTCTCAGTATTGAAATTGTGTCCTCCACTGTAGGCTCCGTCACAAGGACCTTCTGGAATCTCCTTTCCAGGGCCGCATCCTTTTCAATGTATTTCCTGTACTCATCCAGGGTGGTTGCACCAATTGTGTGCAGCTCTCCCCTCGCAAGCATTGGCTTCAGTAGATTTCCCGCATCCATCGATCCTTCAGCCTTTCCGGCCCCTACTATGTTGTGGAGCTCGTCTATAAAGAGAAGTATCCTTCCCTCAGATTTCTGTATCTCTGAAAGCACAGCCTTAAGTCTTTCCTCAAACTCTCCACGGTACTTGGCTCCTGCCACCAGGGCTCCCATGTCCAGGGCAAATATTGTCTTGTCCTTTAACCCTTCCGGTACGTCCCCGTTCACTATCCTCTGGGCCAAACCTTCCACTATTGCAGTTTTTCCAACTCCAGGGTCACCTATAAGAACGGGATTGTTCTTTGTTCTTCTGGAAAGGATCCTGATAACATTTCTGACCTCCGAGTCCCTACCAATCACAGGGTCCATCTTACCCTTTCGGGCTTCCTCAACAAGGTCACGTCCAAACCTTCCAAGGGCTTCATAGGTCTCCTCTGGATTATCTGAGGTTATTGTCTGACTTCCTCTGACCTTCATCAGTGACTGAAGGAAAAGGTCCCTTGTTATTCCATGCTCCTTGAATATGTCCCCTGAATGGGTCCCCTTGGCTGAAAGTATTGCCAGGTAAAGGTGTTCGACCCCCACGTAATCATCCTTGAAGTTTTTTGCCTCCTCTTCAGCATCCATAAGGACCTTTGAATAGGACCTTCCTGGATGGATGTTTCCTCCCGACTGCTTGGGCAGCTTCTCAAGCTTCTTTTCCACAGCCCTTCTCATTTCATCTGAATCTATCCCCATAAGTGAAAGTACCCTGGGCACAAGTCCTTCCCTGTTTCTTATGAGGGCTGCATGCAGGTGAAGCTCAGAAAGCTCTGGGTTTCCCAGCCTTATTGCAATGTTCTGGGACTCCTGCACAGCTTCAATGCTCTTTTGAGTGAATTTGCTCATATCCATCTCCATTCCTCCTGTTACTGTTTTCTTGGATTGTAATCTATTTTTTCCTTAAGCCTTCTATAAAGCTTCTTATCTTCCTCTTTTAGATTAGGTGGATTGACAATTGTAATTTCAAGATAAAGGTCTCCCTTGTTCTTTTTAAGATCCTCAAATCCCTTGCCTGGAAGCCTCATCCTTGTTCCTCCGGTTGTTCCTTCTGGTATGTCCACCTTGATCTTTCCACTTAATGTCTGCACAATTACCTTTTCTCCCAAGGCTGCCTCCCATGGCAGAACTGGAACCTTCTTTATTATATTAAGACCTTCCAGTTTCATATCCCTGCTTTCACTTATATTTATCTTGAAGAGGATGTCTCCGTCTATTCCCCACTTGTCGCCCTTGACCTTGATTTTCTTGCCTGGGGTTATGCCCTTGGGAACCTTGACCGTGATATTCCTTGTGGTCCCTCCAAAGCTCAGGGAAACGTCCCTGGACACTCCCTTATAGGCATCCTCAATGGATATTGTAAGCTCGGATTCATAGGATTGCCTCTGTGGCCTTCTTGTACCACCGGCTGATCTTGCTGATCTGCCACCAAAAATGTCCCCCATATCAAAGCCTCCCCTTCCGCCTGAGCCACCAAAAATCAGGTTGAAGAAATCTGAAAAATCATCTCCTTCTCCAGAGGTGTAGGTGTATTGTCTTCCTCCTCCGAAGTTTCCAAATCCAAACTGCGAAGGGTCAAATTGCTGACCATTTGAAAAACCGTATTGACCGAACTGGTCATATTGCTTTCTTTTCTGCTCATCCCCCAGAACCTCATAGGCTTCATTTACCTCCTTGAACTTCTCCTGAGCCTTGTCATCATCTGGATGCAGATCCGGGTGATATTTTTTTGCAAGCTTTCTGAATGACTTTTTTATCTCATCCTGGCTTGCGGACTTGTCCACTTCCAGTATCTTATAATAATCCTTATATTCCATAAAATCATCTCCATCCCCATGCACTATCTTTGTTTGACCTTCTTTGACCTTTCTTGATTACATTATATTAAATTTCTGTAAGAATTACAATATCATTATACCCCACCCACAAAAAAAATTAACCCTGCCGTTGTTATGGTATCCGGCAGGATCAAATCTACTTGATATATTTGTCAATTATTGTGATTATCTCGTCTATCTTTTCCTCTCCCTGCTCTTCCCCTTCCAGTATGGCATCTGCCACACAGGTTCTGATGTGACCGTTCAGAACATCGATATTGGCCTTCTTCAGGAGACCGATGATTGAAAGAATCTGGGTTGATATGTCAACGCAATACCTGTCCTCCTCAACCATCCTGATTATTCCATCAACCTGTCCTCTAACGGTTTTAAGCTTTTTAAGAGCTGTTTCCTTCCCCTGGTTCACCTTGACTACCTCCTATCCGATTTCTTTAACAGAGTAGCCGGCTTCGTCAACCGCCTCCATCAGAAGATTGTCCTGAAGACTGTCTCCCTCTACTTCAACCTTGCCTGTGGACAGGTCAACATTTACATCCTGAACTCCCTCCAGCTCCTTCAAAGCATTCTTAACTGCCCTTTCACAATGTCCACAGCTCATACCTTCAACCAGCATAATTTTTTTCATAACATTCTCCTCCTATTTATTTAAAATTTCTTAGCCTCAACGAGTTTGATACAACCGATACTGAACTGAATGCCATGGCTGCTCCCGCAACCATTGGGTTTAAAAATCCTAGTGCTGCAAAGGGTATTCCCAGCGTGTTGTAAAAGAATGCCCAGAAGAGATTCTGCTTGATTGTCTTCATGGTTCTGTGGCTGAGTCTCATGGCTGTAACAACCCCCTCAAGATCGCCTCTCATAAGGGTTATGTCCGCCGCCTCCATGGCAACATCTGTGCCTGTTCCAATCGCAAAGCCCACATCTGCAGCTGCAAGGGCCGGAGCATCATTGATGCCGTCTCCCACCATTCCAACATGCATCCCCTGTGATTTCAATTTTTCAACCTCACTGGCTTTGTCCTCGGGAAGAACATCAGCAAGAATGTTCTCTATACCCACCTGGGCTCCTATGGCCCTTGCCGTCCTTTCGTTGTCTCCAGTAATCATGAATACCTTAAGACCCATGTCCTGAAGCTCCCTGATGGCCGCCTGGGAGGTTTCCTTGATGCCGTCTGCAACAGCTATGATTCCCGTCAGCCTCCTATCAACAGAAAGGAGCATGGCTGTCTTTCCTTCTGTTTCAAGCTTTTCAATATCTTTTTCCCTGTTGGCTAAATCAACGTTATTTTCAATCATAAGCCTTCTGTTTCCGATCAGGATACTTTTTCCTTCAAAGCTTGCCTGCAGTCCCTTTCCTGGAACAGCCGAGAAGCTTTCCGCCTCCCTCAGGTCCATTCCTTCCTCTTCAGCCTTCTTGACTATCGCCTCTCCAAGGGGATGCTCCGAGGTCTTTTCAACAGAGGCTGCTATCCTTAGAATCTCGTCCTCTTTTTCCCCAAAACTTAATATGTCTGTCACATCCGGTTTTCCTTTTGTGATTGTTCCTGTCTTGTCGAATATTATTGAGTCCATCTTATGTGCTCTTTCAAGATGCTCTCCCGACTTGATAAGGATCCCATTCTCAGCTCCCTTGCCTGTTCCAACCATGATTGCCGTTGGAGTTGCAAGCCCCAAGGCACATGGACACGCGATTACAAGTATTGCAACTGCGTTTATAAGCCCTGTATTGAAGCTGTCAATAAAGTTGAATGCAAGGAAGGTTACCAATGCGATTCCAATAACCACCGGCACAAATATTCCTGAAATCTTGTCAGCAAGCCTTTGAACCGGAGCCTTTGAGCCCTGGGCATCCTCAACAAGCCTAATTATCTGTGAAAGCACGGTGTCCTTTCCGATTTTTTGTGCCTCAAACCTGAAGGACCCAAACTTGTTTATGGTGGCTCCAACCACCTGGTCCCCCTCGCCCTTGTCAACTGGTATGCTTTCACCTGTGATCATGGATTCGTCAAGGGATGAGCTTCCCTGTACTATTACTCCATCAACAGGTACCTTTTCTCCGGGCTTGACTATAATTATATCCCCAATCTGCAGATTCTCTATTGGAATCTCCTTCTCTTCCCCGTCCTTCAGGACCCTTGCTGTCTTGGGCTGCAGACCCATCAGCTTCTTGATTGCCTCAGAGGTCTTACCCTTTGCAACCGCCTCAAAGGTCTTTCCTAGAAGGATCAGAGTTATTATGACTGCTGATGCCTCAAAGTAGTACTCATGCACTCCTGCAAAAATATTGTAGACACTGTAGAAGTAGGCTGCAGATGTACCCATTGCTATAAGGACATCCATATTTGCTCCCCCGCCTCTAAGGGACTTGTAGGCCCCCTTGTAGAACCTTGCTCCGATCAGGAACTGTACCGGCGTTGCCAGTGCCCATTGAAAGTATCCATTTGTCAGTAGGTTCATCTGGCCTGCCATATGGAAGAACATTGCAGAGAATAGGGGCAGGGTCAATATTGCCGAGATGATAAAGGATTTTTTTAGTGACTTGATTTCCTTTTCCCTCAGTTCCTTTTCCCTGTCTGAGGATACATCCCTTTCTATTTCCGCCTTGTAGCCGGCTTTTTTTATTGCTTCAACTATCTGTGAATCCTCTAAAAGACCTGATGGAAATTCAACCACCGCCTTGTTAGTTGACAGATTCACATTTGCTGATATTACTCCCTCCAGTTTGTTTAGGGCTTTCTCCACCCTGGCTGAACAGGAG
>JANKMX010000033.1:12708-26114 GCA_024649995.1 Gudongella sp.
GGAGCTTCAGGTCATTCCTTCAACAAGAAGGGTTCTCTTCTCAGGCGGAACCTGATAGCCCGTCTTCTCAATTGTCTTGACTATATCATCCTTGTGGACTTTTTCGTCATCGTAGCTTACTGTAGCCCTGTTTGTGGACAGGTTGACATTTGCCTTATCTATACCCTCAAGCTTTGACAGGGACTTTTCAATCCTTGCCGAGCAGGCGGCACATGTCATTCCCATAACATCCACCGTTAGCCTTTTGTTTGCCATGGTATCATCCTTTCTATGCATCCCCCTCCCCGGGGGTCTGTGTGTACTTAGATGATAACATGCATAAATATGATTGTCAAACAAAAAGACACCTTCAAATATCAAAGGTGTCCACGTCCATTCAGTAATTAACATCAATCTACTTAAACCAAACATTTAGCGCAAACACTATGAAGAGAAAGAACGCTGCTATAAAGACCATTGCCACCGACAGGCCGGCAAAAACCGAATAGCTCATCAGCCTGAAGAGATCCTTCCCTTTAAGCTCTTCATTTTCACCAATGAATGCACCTGTATCCTTCTCCTTCCCCAACCTGCTCTTAACATACCAGGGGGTGCCTTCTATATTCATTGGGGCAACAACCCTTTTGTCGTCATAAAAATCATTCTTTCCATTCATCTTGATCTTCTCCTTTAATACAGGTGGCAGGCTACTTCATGCCCCTCCTCCACCATCCTCATCTCTGGAACGACCTCCCTGCAAACATCCATACAGTAGCTGCATCTTGTGTGAAATTTACAGCCTGATGGAGGATTTGAAGGGGACGGAATGCTTCCTTCAAGAATTATCCTCTCTCCCTTTGCATCTGGATCCTGAACAGGTATTGCACTGAAAAGAGCCTTTGTATATGGATGCAGGGGATTATTGAATATGGTCTCCTTATTGGAGTATTCCACAAGATTCCCAAGATACATGACTCCAACAGTATCTGATATGTGCTCCACAACTGAAAGATCATGGGAAATAAACAGATATGTAAGGTTGTACTTCTCCTGAAGGTCCTTAAGAAGATTTATTATTTGTGCCTGTATGGATACGTCAAGGGCTGATACAGGCTCGTCGCAAACAATGAACTCCGGGTTAAGGGCCAGTGCCCTTGCAATGCAAATCCTCTGACGTTGACCTCCAGAAAACTCATGGGGATACCTATCCTTATGGTATTCCTTCAGTCCACAGTCCTCCATTATTTTTGTAATGTAATCGTCGAACTCCTCAAGAGGAACCAGCTTCCTCTCCCTTACTGCCTCCCCAATTATCTCCCCAACAGGCATCCTGGGTGAAAGGCTGGAATAGGGATCCTGAAATATTATCTGTATCCTCGGCCTTAGAGCCCTAAGATCCTGTCTGCTGAGGTCGTGGATCTCAATTCCGTCAAATTTCACGGAGCCCTGGGTCTTGTCAGTCAGTCTAAGGATTGTCTTACCGATTGTTGTCTTGCCACAGCCTGACTCACCCACAAGTCCCATGGTTGATCCCTTTCTGATGTTGAAGCTCACATCATCAACTGCCTTAACATATCCCTTTACCCTACCCAGCAAGCCTCCTGATATGGGATAGTATTTCTTAAGATTCTGAACCTGGATTATATTGTCTCTGCTTCTATTTGGCACCATCATTTTCACTCTAGCTTCTGTCATGGGTCACACCCCCATTTGCGTAGTGGTAACAGGCTACCTTGTGGGTTTCGCTTATTGAATAGGTAGGAGGATATTCACCGTTACAGGCCTCAAAGGCTCTGTCGCACCTATCCTTGAAATAACAGTAATTTGGCATATCTATAGGATTTGGCACTGATCCTGGGATACTGTAAAGTCTTTCAACATTCTTGTCCTTTCCAGGCTTTGATGCCATAAGTCCAACGGTATAAGGATGGAGTGGATTGTAGAAGATATCCCTTGCACTACCCTGCTCAACAACCCTTCCAGCATACATTACCACAACAAAATCTGCCATTTCAGCAATCACGCCAAGGTCATGGGTGATAAGCATGATACTGCTGTTGATCTTATCCTTCAATGTCCTTAATAGATCCATGATCTGTGCCTGTATTGTAACATCCAGAGCTGTTGTCGGCTCGTCTGCAATAATCAGCTTGGGACTGCATGCTAGTGCCATTGCAATCATGGCCCTTTGTCTCATCCCTCCTGACAGCTCATGGGGATACATTTCATAGACTCCTTCTGAATCTGCTATTCCCACCATTTCTATCATCTCTATTGTCCGCCTTTTTACCAGGTCCCTGGTCATATGGCTGTTGTGAAGCTCAATGACCTCATCAATCTGCATGCCGACCTTGAAAACTGGATTTAAGCTTGTCATGGGCTCCTGAAATATCATGGATATCTTATTTCCCCTAATTTTTTGCATTCTGTCAGTGGGTGTTTTGGCAATATCATAGATCATATCACCTGAATCAAATCTTATTTCACCCTCCACAATCTGCCCTTGAGGTCTTTGCACAAGGTGCATGATTGAAAGCGAGGTAACTGACTTCCCACATCCCGACTCTCCAACCACTCCAACTGTCTTTCCCTTTGGTACATTGAAGGAGACCCCATCTACCGCCTTCACTACCCCAATGTCAGTGAAGAAGTAGGTATGCAGATTGTCTATTTCAAGTATGTTGTCAGGATTTTTCATGGTTGCCCTGTATTCAGACTCTAAAACTCCAACCCTTTTTCTTTTGCTTTCCAGCTCTTCAGTTATCTTTCTGTTTTCCCTTGAAATCATCCTAAGCTCTTTTGCAGACAGATAGTTTACATTCTTGGGTGTATTACTGCCATTTTTCTTGCCTACCCATCTGCCAATAATTTTGAATCTATCAAAAAATCCCTTGTTTTTGTCCATGTCACACCTACCGTTTCATCTTGGGGTCAAATGCATCCCTGAGTCCATCGCCGACAAAATTGAAGCCCAGTACCGTTAGAAGAATAAGCATACCGGCCGGTATCCATACAAACCAGAAATTGGTCATCTCATAGGCTGTTGATACACCGCTTATTATATTTCCCCATGATGCAAGTGGAAACTTTACCCCAAGACCCAAAAAGCTCAGGGTTGATTCGTATAGAATAACACTGCCAAGTCCCATCGTGGCAAAGACAATAAGCTGAGGAACTACATTTGGAACCAGGTGTTTGAAAATTCTTCTGGACACTGAAATACCCGTGGCTTCGGCTGCCAGCATGAACTCCTGCTCCCTAAGCGAAAGAATTTGACCTCTCACCATTCTTGCTATTCCCGGCCAACTCATAAGGCCAAGTATAAGCATCAGAAAATATATCCTCAGCTGTGGTGCAACCTCCAGCTGGTCCATTACCGCACCAAGTATTATAAGCAGTGGAAGGAAGGGGATGCAGTTGAATACGTCAACTATACGCATGATGACCATATCCACCCATTTGCCGAAATATCCAGCCAGACCTCCCATGATTATACCAAGGATTGATTCAAGAAGAACTACAATAAAGCCTATGGTCAGAGATATTCTTCCTCCATACATCAGCCTCGTCAGTACATCCATGCCATGCTTGTCCGTACCCAGCCAATGATCCCAGGAGGGCTGCTCATGTATTGAAATAAGGTGTGTTTCAGTTTCTGTCTTGACCGTGTAGACATTGTTAAGTCTTGATAGCTCATACTCTACCTGGTTCCCTTGAGAATCAGGAAAGAGAAAGGATCTTTCCCTGTTTTCTATTGCCTTGCTCAGCTCCTTCTTGAAATCCACAGTAAGGAACACATCCTGGGATATTGGCTGTATTGAAAGCCTTGAGAATATGGCATATTCCTCCCTGTTTCCACCTTCACCACTGTAAATTACGGCAAGATTTCCCTTCCTTTCCATCCCGTACCTGATTCCTCCGGCTTCAAAGGAGTCCATATCACCATCTCTAAAGGCCTTTTCCGCCTCATAAGTGAATTCATAGTCTATATTTGCATCCGCTTTTGCAGGGTCGACTATATACTTTGTCTCCACAGCGACTGGCTCGGTCCTGCCCAGAATATACTCCCTCCCGCTTTGTCTTATGGTGTAAATCTCATCCTCGACCATGAATTGTGCTTCCCTGTTGTTTATGGCCAATTCAGCCATTGACGCCAACTCAGTGGAAATCACTTCCCCTTCCATTGGATTTATGGAGGTCACACCCCTAAAATTGAGAACCGTGGCTATGGGAACCGAGGTGAATATCCTATAAAGTTCATCGGCTTCCTCTACTATGTAGTATTGGTCCTCCCCAGAGGAAAAAGTATCCTTACCTGCATTTCTTGCCAATACAAACTGTGAATGTGCAGCTCCTGTATAATTTGACTCCTGTAGACCTGTGAACCTGTAAACCTCATTGTGCGTTATGCTTGCATATTCCTTTGACATGGTCCCTATGTGCTTAAAGACCTGAGTCTCGTCATATGGGCTCAGAACACCCCCAAGAAATGAGAATAAGAACATGAATAATATTATTACAAGACCTAGAATTGCAAGCCTGTTCCTGATGAATCTTTTGACGACCAGCATTCCCGGTGAAAGGACCTTGACCCTCTGCTCATCCCCAAGGTCTGTGGAGCTGCTGATGTGGCTACCTTCATCAAGCTCTTTCCCTTTATTGGTTATTTCATTGCTGTTATCTGTCATGTCACATCACCTCCATCAACTGATCCTTACCCTTGGGTCCACAACCGCATAAAGAATGTCTGCAATAAGTGTTCCCAGAAGCGTCAAAACCGCCAGAAACACCATGTAGAACATGGTGAAGGGAATATCCCCACTTACCATCGCCAGGTAGCCTGTGTAGCCTATTCCTGGGATCTGGAACAGGGTCTCGGTTATGAGGGCTCCTGCAAACAAGCCCGGGAGAGAACCTCCAAGGATTGTGACAATCGGTATCAGGGTGTTTCTAAAGGCATGGAAATTGATAACCCTTTTTTCAGACAGACCCTTGGCCCTTGCTGTCCTTATGAAGTCAGAATTGAGGACCTCCAGCATATTGGTTCTGGTGTACCTCATAAGACTTCCTATCCCGATTATTGTCAGGGTCATTACTGGAAGTACAAAGTGGGAGGCCACATCCATGAACTGACCCATGGGGTCAAGCTGCATATAATTCCTTCCAACCTTGCCATATAGATCAAACCATCCAAGCCCCACTGAAAATATTAGCTTGAGTACAGTTGCAAAAAAGAAGGTTGGCAGTGAAATTCCAAGAAGCGCAACCACCGTGACGGCATAGTCTGTCTTGCTGTACTGCTTTCTCGCAGCCAGTATCCCCAAAGGTATTGAGATTATTACCTGGAGTACAAATGCTATGGAACCAAGTATGAAGGAATCCCATATTACCTCTGAAAATTTCTGGGTTACGGGCACACTAAAGGCCCAGGAGTCTCCAAAATTACCCTCTACGGCATTTGAAAGCCATTTGAAAAACCCGGGGATTATTCCAATATCCAGACCATATGCCTGGTTCAATTGAGCAAGCCATTCACTGTAGGATTTTGATCCTGGCCTTGAGGAAAGAATCCTTGCCTGGGATTCCACATAGGAGGTGGGTATGCTTCTCATCAAGGTGTATATTATAAGTGAAACAAAAAACAGAAGAAAAACTGATATCAACAGTCTCTTAAGTATGTATTTTCGCATTGAGTATCCCTCTTTTAGTATATTCTTTTAATAACGTCTAGATACTAATACAGCTGGAATCTGTAATGAAAGTCAAAAGCCCGCACAATAGCGGGCTCATGACAATTGCTTTCTTGCTATTTCATCTCTAGTGTTTCCAGATCGTTCATCCAAACCCAGTAGGTTGTGATATCAGGAGTTACAGTATCCATGTTTATTCTTTCAGGACTGAATATTACAAGATTCTGTCTCTGATAGGTTGGTATCTCAACTCCCCAGTCAAGCACTATGTCAAGGGCCTGCTTGTATATCCCTTTTCTGTACTCCTGGTCAGCACTCTTTCTGGCGTCAAGGATTGCCTTGTCCAAATCTGGATCTGCTATATTGTAGCTATTGCTGTCCGTTCCACCAAGACCCTTTCCATTTGAGCTGTGGTATACCTGATACATGTCTGGATCAATTGTTGATCCCCATGCAGCTGTCCACATCTCATGGGTATTTGCGTCCAATGTATCCCAAAGGACATTGGCATCTGCAGGGTCATTTATTGTAAGGGTAATACCTATTTTCTCCAAGCTTGTCTTTGAATCTGCAAGTATTGCAAATGCAGGGTGATCACCGACTCCATCTGCAGGAACTATAACCTCATACTCCAGGCTTGCTCCCTCAGGTGCTGCAGTGAACTTTCCACTTGCCTCATCAAATGAATAGCCTGCAGCTAGGAAGAATCCCTTGGCCGCTTCAACTGCTGCATCATACTTGTCATCTGCAACCATATCCTCCGTATATATCGGATTTCCGTCAACATCTCTGGAGAATGCAATCTCATATCCTGGATCGGATTTTTGTGGAGCCGCCCATGATGTATTTGAAATTGGGTAGTTTATAACTGATGCTGCATCTCCATAATAGCTGTCTATTGCAACGTCTCTATGAACTGCAAATACTGTTGCAAAGCCCTTTCTTAGGTTCTTGCTTGCTTCAGATGCAGGTTCTCCCTTTACGTTTACCGTGTTGGCATTGATTCCTATATATCCATATCCAAGGTTGTTGACAGAATTGGCAACAATCTTGTCACCTACAGCTTCTCCATTTGAGTTGTAGGACTTCAACTCATCGAACTTCGCCTTTGATCCAGATGGATTTGCCAAGTCGATGACGCCTGTTCCTACACCGGCGATCATTTCACCGTCAGTGGTTTCCTTCAGCTGTAGATACTTGGTTTTTGGTTCTCCCTTGAAGTAGTTCTCGTTTGCCTCATAGTAGACTACCTTGTCCCTGTATTCAACAAACTTATATGGACCGGCTCCCATTGGGGCGGATGTCTTGCTTTCAATTCCACTAAGATCTCCCCTGGTGAACCCATACATCTCATTGTCATAGTCATACATATCTTCGCTTCCATAATAATGCATTGGAGCAACCTGTATGCCTGCTATTGTATATACTGCAGATGCATCAAATCCCCTTGTCTTGACTTCAACTTCAGTTTGGCTGAGCTTCTTGATTCCTTCAATACTGTTTACTTCAGTACCATCTGATGCGGCAAGCTTCTCTCTAAGGAGTATGGCGCTTACCTCTCCTTCTACATCCGCTGCGAAGTAGGATTCACTTCCACCATAGTTGACTCCAAGAGTCTTCCAATCATCTCCGTATTGGTCAATTATATCAGCAAGCACCTGTTCCTCGCTTTCAACTGCCGTGGAATCGTAATTTTCATCAATTCCATAGAAGAATGCAAGCAGGTCCTTAGCTTCAGTATACTCATCTGTGTAGGTTGCATAATTTGGATCCCCATAAAGGCTTTTCACCCAATCAAGCTCTGATGTAAGAACATCCGCCACAAAGGATTCCATAAACTGACTCATTTCCTCAGTTGGGTTTTCCATTGCCGCTGACAGTTCCTCAGGGGTAACCGCCAGTTCCTCTGCCATTGAGTTGTTTTCCCTGTAGTTGATCATTCCAAGTATTGGGAATGAATATAGGGTGGTCGAGCCTGTATAGGATGGATCTGAATAGACATAATAGTTGAAGATGATGTCATCAGCATCCATTACCTCCCCATCACTGAACATGACGTCATCACGAATCTTGATGTTGTAGGTTGTCATGTCTGCGGCTTCATCATATTCAACCTTTACATCCGCGATCCCGTTGTAATCGTAATCAGTTCCCTCATAGCCTATTGTCTCACCATCAATTGAATTATAGACAATTCCTCCTACCCTGTCAGTCTGTAAAAGAGCAACCTGGGTAAGGGTTACAGCATCCATGTCATATGCTGTTGTAGCAAAGAATGGGCTGAATTTCTGGCTAAAAGCAGCATAGCCAACCACCAAAGGTGTGTCATTTGTCTCTTCAGCTGCCTCTGGTACTTCAGCTTCCACCGGTGCTTCCGCTTCCGGCTCTTCACTTGGTGCGCAGCCTGAAAGAACTGACAATACCATTACCATTGCAAGCATAAACAATAATACTCTTTTCATGTTATTCCTCCTTAAGTAGTATTTGCCGGTGGGATTGGGTTTATACCTGAATGACCCAGGGGCATAATTTGTAAAAATAAGTAATCTTTTATAAATTTTACCATGTTTTTTATTAATTTGGTACTACTAATTTAACGCGCGAAGGTATCTGTTATGGTTTTATTTTCAGAAATGTTTAAATTGTAACATTTTGACAGTTGGAATCATGGCCTTTTCTTCAGCTTAAGCTGCAGCAGCCGGTATCAAAAAATGAGCAGTGAATCCATCCTCAAAAAATAGGCCCAGAATACCTTGTAACAACAAAAAAACCTTGCAATTTCATAGGAAATGTATTATTCTATAATTGATAATAGTTATCAAGATATTCCATTAATTTACATAGAAAGGTGTTGAATTGCACTATGGTACTTTCAGGAGTAAAGAAGAATGACAAGTGCAGAATAAAACAGGTCATGGGCGGAGGATATGCAAGGAAGAGGCTTTACGAACTGGGTCTGAACAGTGGTGCTGAGCTTAAGATGGTAAAAAATGACTTCGGCCCTATAATTGTTTCAATGTCGGGATCAAAACTTGCCATAGGTAGAGGACTTGCTTCACACATAGTTGTGGAGAGGGACTAGTTTATTACTTCACTTACTTATAGATTCATCGAGGAGGACACAATTCATGCAAAATATAGCATTGGTGGGGAATCCCAATAGCGGGAAAACCACCTTGTTTAATGTGCTTACCGGCTCAAACCAGCATGTTGGAAACTGGCCGGGAGTGACTGTAGAAAAAAAAGAAGGCTCCTTTAAGCACAAGGGAGCCCTTTATAATGTAGTTGACCTTCCGGGTACATATAGTCTTGGTGCCTATTCTGAGGATGAGCTTGTGGCAAGGGACTTTATTGTAAAAGGTAATCCGGATGTTGTAATCAACGTTGTGGATTCGACAAATCTTGAGAGGAATCTCTATCTGACCACACAGCTGCTGGAAATGGGTGCAAATGTTGTTGTGGCATTGAATATGATGGACGAGGCCGAGTCAAAGAAAATCAAGATATCAACCGATGACCTTTCTGAAGCACTTGGCGTTCCAGTCGTATCAACGGTCGCCGCCAAAAGAAAGGGTATTGAGGAGCTTATTGAAGGAACCCTCAGGGCGATGGATCAGAAGCCAAGAAAAATTGTATTTACCTATGGCAAGGAAATCGATGAGGAAATTTCAAAACTCAGGAGTCTCTTAAAGGAAGAGTCCCTTCCATACCCTGAGGATTGGACTGCACTTAAGCTACTTGAAGGAGACCAGGAGATGCTCTCAATTGTCGATGGGATGGACAAGGTAAAAGCTCATTTGGAATCACTCCATTCTGATAATGTGGATTATGAACTGGACATAGTTGACAAAAGATATGCTTACGTAAACGGAATCACTAAAAAATGTGTGGTAAAGCCAGATGAGGAAATCATAACAACCACTGACAGGATAGACAAGGTCCTCACAAGCAGATTATTTGGGCTTCCGATCTTTGGCCTTATAATGTATCTTGTATTTCAGCTTACATTTGTTGTTGGGTCAGATTTTCTCGGAGGCTATGTTGAAACCGCAATCGGGCTTTTTGGGGAGCTTGTGGAAGGCCTGCTGGTCTCCATAGGATCTCCCGATTGGCTGATCTCTTTTATAATTGAGGGCTTTGTTGGTGGAGTAGGTGCCGTACTGGTCTTTGTTCCTCTGATAATGGTCCTATACTTCTTCCTTGCAATCCTTGAAGACACAGGCTACATGGCTAGAGCGGCCTATATAATGGATGGAGTAATGCGGGCTGTTGGACTTCATGGAAAGACCTTCATATCCATGATTGTTGGATTTGGCTGTAATGTACCCGGAATAATGGCAACAAGAACCCTGGAAAACAAGAAGGACAGGATGATTGCAATCCTGATAAACCCCTTCATGTCCTGTGGTGCGAGACTCCCGATTTATCTTGTATTCATAGCTGCCTTCTTCCCAGACAAGGGTGGACTAGTACTTTTCATAATCTATGCTCTGGGAATAGGGATGGCCCTCTTGATGGGCAAGATATTCAGCAAAACCCTCTTTATAGGTGAATCCTCCCATTTCATAATGGAGCTCCCACCCTATAGACTACCTTCACCATCAAGTGTTGTAAGGGATATGTGGGAAAAGGTTTGGGATTTTGTAAAAAGAGCTGGAACTGTTATCTTTGCAGTTGTTGCACTCTTATGGGTCCTTTCGGTACTCCCAATGGGCGTGGAGCCCTATTCCCAGGAAAGCATCCTGGGTAGGATAGGTGAATTTATTTCTCCCCTATTCGCACCGGCAGGCTTCGGCACATGGCAGGCATCCGTAAGCCTTTTTGCCGGCATAGCTGCCAAGGAGGCTGTTGTTGCTGTTCTTGGTATGGTCTATGCAGGTGTCAGTGAAGGGTCTGAGCTGGTGACGGCGATCAGGGGCTCATTTACAACACTGTCTGCTGTATCCTTCCTGGTTATGACGCTACTTTACACACCATGTGCTGCGGTAATAGCCACTGTAAAGAAGGAGACAAACTCCTACAAATGGGCTGCATTCATGGCCATATATCCATTTGTTCTGGCCTGGGTGTTGGCAGTTTTGGTATATCAGATAGGTTCATTGATGGGCTTTTAAGGAGGTTGCTAAATGCTTAAGGAAGTACTGAAGGAAATCAAGGAAGCTGATGTTTACTCAAAACCACAGATAGCGAAGAATCTTCAGGTGTCTGAAAACGTCCTTGAGGATATGATTAAGACCCTTGTTAGAATGGGATATCTGGATGAGGATCTAGGATCCTCCACCTGTGAGACAAAATGTTCAGGCTGTTCAGTGTCTAGCTGCAATACAATTCCCATCAAGATGCTAAGCATCACTGAAATAGGAGAACGAAAAATTAATTCATAAAAATTTTAACCCTTAAAATAAGAGGAAGGAGCCATTTGATGGACATCCTTCTTTTTTTTGATAATTTTTTTTGCTTTTTCATGTTTAGAAAAATATATGTGGGTATAATATAATTACAAATCATATATTAACTCACTGCTTCGGTGAAGCAAAGTTGATATCATGGTTTCATAGGACTTTGATAACTGCATCCAACTAAAATTCAATCAATAAGTTGTAGAAGTTTATTGAACCTGGAAAGATTCGAGTAACAATGCAAAGTATTGATAAAGGATTCAGGTATAATCTGGATCCAGAAGCTACACCTATTTAGAAGTTACTGTTGTAGAAGCTAAATGAAACAAACTGTAGGAAGTTGGCAATGTAAGAAAAGATAGTATTGTAGAACGAGTTTAAGATGTAGAAAGTTTTAGATGTAAGTTGCTACACCTATTAAAGTATTACTGTTGTAAGATTCCAGGTTTAAGTAGTTTATGCAAGCATGATGGTAAAAGAAGAGTAGAAAGTAGTAAAGAAGTAAAATTGCAGTAACGGAAGTACCTGTAACAGGGATTTGTGGTATCCCCATAAACCACAAAAAAGTAACCTTAAGGGTTATAAAAGTGTAACAACTAAATAACTTATTAGGTTATAAGATTAGAGTTTAATCCTCTGTAACTTAAATTAAGGAGTGTTTAAGGATAAGTGATTGAACCAAAAAGTTCATGTTGGAGCGGTTATTCAGAGTCCTATTTAAAATGAAAGGTTTATCCCAATGAAAAAGGATGAACCTTTCTTATTTTTTGTCCTTTTTTCCAATATATTGAAACTTTTCAATTAAAACTCCAAAATTTACTGAAAACTTGCTATAATATATGTAATACACAAATAAAGGAGAGGAACCATGGATAAATTTGATTGGACCGACAAGAAAAACCTGACCATGCTGGCTGACTACTATGAGTTCACCATGGCAAACGGTTACCTGGAAAACGGAATGGATGATACCATAGCCTACTTCGATATGTTTTTCAGATCCATACCCGATGACGGAGGTTATGCAATAATGGCAGGGGTGGAGCAGCTTATAGACTATCTCAAGACCTTAAGCTTCGACAAGGAGGATATTGAGTACTTCAGAAGCAAGGAAATATTCAGCGAGAAGTTCCTTGATTACCTGTCAAACTTCAGGTTCGTTTGTGATGTTTGGGCGATTCCGGAAGGAACTCCAATTTTCCCAAGAGAACCTCTTGTGATAGTCAGGGGACCGGTTATTCAGGCTCAGCTTGTTGAAACCATGATTCTCCTTACCATAAATCACCAATCACTAATAGCCACAAAAGCCAGTCGGATAGTCAGGGCTGCGGACGGAAGAAGTGTTATTGAATTTGGTTCAAGGAGGGCACAGGGATACAACGGAGCCATACAGGGAGCAAGGGCCGCCTATATCGGAGGATGTATCGGGACCTCAAGCACCATTGTTGACAGGGATTTTGGAATCCCAGCCCTGGGAACAATGGCTCACAGCTGGGTTCAGATGTTCCCCACAGAACTGGAAGCCTTCAGAGCCTATGCAAAAACCTATCCTCAAAGCTGTACACTCCTTGTTGATACCTACAATACATTAAAGACCGGAATACCCAATGCTATAAAGGTCTTTGACGAAGAGGTGCTACCAAGAGGCTTCAGACCAAAGGGAATTAGGATTGACAGTGGTGATATTGCCTATCTTTCCAAGGAAGCCAGAGCCATGCTTGATGAGGCTGGCTACCAGGATGTTCAGATAATGGCTTCAAGCAGTCTGGATGAGTTTGTAATAAAGGACCTGATTACACAGGGGGCCAAGATTGACGCCTTTGGAGTTGGTGAAAGACTTATCACTGCAAAGTCAGAGCCGATTTTCGGTGGAGTTTACAAGCTTGTGGCCATAGAGAAGGACGGAGTACTGAAGCCAAAGATAAAGATAAGCAATAACGTTGAAAAGATTACAACCCCTGGCTTCAAGCAGATTCATAGATTCTACGACAGGAAAACCCATACTCCCATGGCTGATGTAATAACCCTCCACCATGAGAAGGTCCCTGAGGAAGGTCCATATGAAATCTTCCACCCACTGTTTACATGGAAGCGCAAGACTCTTACGGACTACTACACAAGACCTCTTCTTATTCAGCTTTTTGACAAGGGAAAAAGTGTTTACGACGGTCCTGATGTCCACGAAATAAGAGATTTCTGCAGAACTGAAATTGAGCATCTATGGGACGAGGTCAAGAGATTTGAAAGACCCCACGAATACTTTGTGGACCTGTCACAGGAGCTTTGGAATATCAAGGACAGGATGCTGGTAAGTCACAAATAAAGAGGAAGCCGTTTG
>JANKMX010000034.1 GCA_024649995.1 Gudongella sp.
CAAGGGTATTACAAATACCCTCCAGGAAGGAAAAGACGGATCAAAAAGATCTCACATTAAGGACATATATATTAATGGTGAAATGTCTTCGTCTGTCATAGTCCTTGATACCGTTGTGTCGGAGCCCGTTTCTCAGGTAATCGAGAAGGGAGCCAACGATATGGTATCCACATCAAGAGGAGATGTGCGATTTAGGGAGGCAATGATTCTAAATGCCAGCGCCTATGACCTTTCCTTTGCAAGCACTGGAAAGAGACCTGGTGACCCGGGCTGGGGAATCACAGCCTCAGGAACAACTGCACGACCTGGAACCGTTGCAGTGGATCCTCGCGTCATTCCCTTGGGGACAAGGCTCTATGTTGAGTCCCTGGATGGAACGAGAGATTATGGATTTGCTATAGCTGAAGATACTGGAGGAGCCATTAAGGGCTACAAAATCGACCTGTTCTACAACTCAAACGCCGATGCAATGAGATTCGGTCGAAGAGATGTAAAGGTCTACATTCTGGACTAAAATTAAAAATAGATATCGCAAATTTGCGATATCTATTTTTTCATTCCTTTATTCTTAGCTCAAAGACCTTGGTGCTGACAGGGGCGTTCTCGATCCCATGGGGATGAAGGAACTCCCCTTTTCCGTTTGCCAGGCCGTCCTGGTTAAAAAGGCAGCGTATTGTCAGGTCGGTTACCCTTCTTTCATCCTGAGCCTGAATATGCCTCTTAATGACTGAATGAGGCAGGAGGCAGGAGGTTTGTGTCGCGTTGTGGATAACCAGTAGATAGCCACCGTTTCCCCGTATTGTGTAGGCAATAACCGGACAGCTTGCACCGTCGTCAATAAACCTCAGCTTCTTTCTTATTTTATCGGCATGGTCCATCCTGAATTCAGCCCTCTCCTTCCTGAAGCTTATAAGGTCCTTGATGTAATTGAAAATGTCAAGATTCTCCTCCTTAAGGGACCAGTCAATTCCATTTATGGATAGAGGGGCATTGTAGGTGTTCTCCCTTCCATTTTTTGTTCGCAAAAACTCATTTCCTGCATGGATAAAGGGAACTCCCTGGGACAGGATCAGGATTGCATGTATGAATTTGTTATAGTTCTTAAGCTCATCCCTGGTCTTGTTGGGAAATACCTTGAGGAGCTTATCCTGCAGTATCAGATTGTCGTGGGAGTTGGCATAATTGATGGTTTCCCTTGCCATTGAGGCAAAGCCAATCCTTGATTCATCATAGAAGATAGAGCCTGCAATACCGGTTTCCGTTGCCTTCTTGTGGTCCAGATTTCCCTGGGCAAATCCAAGCTCGTAGCCGTCGTTATCACCCTTTATGGCGTTTCTGAAATTGTCGTTGAACAGGGAGAAATGAAGCCGTCCCTGCTTACCCTTTGAGGTTGTCTTGTGTGATGGAAGGGTTGTTATTCCGCCCATCCAGGGCTCACCGTATATCAAGACGTCCCTCTTTATTTTCCTTAGCCTCTCAACAGCCATCTCCACCGTATCTATATCCACAAGTGCCATCAGGTCAAACCTGAAGCCATCGACCTTGTACTCCCTAAGCCAGTACTCAAGACTGTCCAAAATGAACCTTCTGGTCATGGGGTTCTGGGTATCCAGCTCGTTGCCCACACCCGAACCATTTGAGAAGGAGCCATCATCGGTAATCCTGTAGTAGTAATCCGGAACCAGGATGTTGAAGTTTGAGTCCTTGCTTCTGAAGGTATGGTTATATACCACATCAAGTACCACCTTCAATCCCGCCTTATGGAGTGCCATTACAAGGGTCTTGAACTCTCTGATCCTTGTTTCCGCCCTGTGAGGGTCAGTTGAGTAGGACCCCTCAGGTACGTTGTAGAGCTCCGGGTCATAGCCCCAGTTGTAGTTGTCATCCCTTGTGGCGTATTCCCTTTCCTCCCTGACTGAAATGAAGTCATTTACAGGCATCAGGTGCACATGGGTAACGCCAAGCTCCACAAGGTGGTCTATACCTGTTTTAAGGCCATTGTAGCTTGTGCCCCTCTCTCCCATTCCCAGATATGTTCCACGTCTGCTAGCTCCCGAGCTTTCGTCTCCGGTGAAATCCTTGATATGGGTCTCATATATGAGTGCGTCAACTGGTGAAATCTCCCCAGGCTCCCAGTGGTCATGCCACCCCTGGGGATCAGTGTCCCTCAGATCAATTATTGCTGACCTTAGGGAGTTGCAGGACGACCCAACGCTGTAGGGGTCTGTCACCTCATATTTCCCCTCAACTATATAGGTGTAGTATCTGCCCTTTAGGTCTCCCCCTATCTCTATGAAGAAGGTTCCATCCTCCTCCTTTTTCATGGGGTATTCCTTTCTCCTAATGCTTCTTGCGTTTTCATATACCCTCAGGGTTATATCACTTCTCACAGGGGAGAACACCCTGAAGCTGGTTCTTTCAGGGCTGTAATCCATCCCAAGCTTCTTGTCTGTAGTTATCTTCATGTGTACTGACATATCTGATCCTCCTATTTGGATGTCTGCCACAATTTCTTTGCATACCTTGAAACTACAACATCCGATGCAAATTCCCCTATCAAGGCTATGTTATGCAGCATTTTTGCGGTCCATTTATCACCGGTCAGGTAGTCCGCTTCCATGGTATCTATCTTGATTTTATATTCCACAAAGTCCCTCAGGATAAAGTTGTTGTCGTTGTATTTTAGGAGCATATCGTGGATTCCCCTAAATTCGCCATTTCCGATTATATCCTGCTTGCCCAGAAGAGCATCCACCGCCCTCCTTACATCCCTATTCAAATAGTAGTATTCCTGTGAACTGTATTCCTTGGTATTATAGCATCTTTTAACCTCTTCCGCATCTATTCCAAAAAGCTCCATCGAACTGTCCTTTGTGTATCCCCTGATAAGTTCATTGGTCTCTTCCCTGCTGCCAATTGCTACTGCCCCGTTTATCATTGCCGTAAGTCCCGCAAGATGAAGTCCCCCCTTTGTGGGTGTTGTAAGTGAATGGGTTATGTCAAGGGCTGGGTAGACAAACTCCTCCTTCTTCAGTGAAAGGTCGTGAACAAATATGAGCTTGAGCTTTTCCCTTATGGTCTTGTCCCTGTTGATGACATCTGCCAATCTGTTTGCAAGCCTTATTATCTCCTTGCCTTCAAAATCGCTAGCAGCAGCCTTTCCTCCAATAAATACTGTCCTTGGGACCATGTCGGTATTTGGGTTGTCCTTTAGGATCAGGTACTGGTCCAGAATCCAAAGGAGCATGAGGACCTGTCTGTTTGAGGCAGATATATCCTTGAGATATCCGTGGAATACGGTGTTTGGATCCAGGACTATGCCCTCTTTTCTGTAGAGCTCCTCACAAAGGAGCCTTTTATTCCTTTCCTTTACACCTGCAACCTTTAGAAGCAGGTTCTTGTCATCCTCCATTCTTAGGAGCTTTCTAACCACTTCCGGTTTTTCTACAAAATCCACACCAAGATAATCCTCAATAAGGTCCCTCAATGGAGGGTTTCCTGACAGTATCCATCTTCTATGGGATACTGCCAATGGATGTCCGATTGGCGGACCTTCATAGACTCCAGCTCCAGGTATGTTGTAGAGCCTTACCTGGTCATCCCAAAGGATTCCAGAGGACTTTATCCCCTCCTCCACCTCTCCTGTGCTCCTTAGCCTGTTCAGGTATCTGTGGTGAATTTCCTCAAGGACCATCCAAAGCCTTGGAAGCCATTCCCTGAAGGTCTTTCCTTCAAGGGTCAGCAGGGTGTCCTCAAGTGGTACCAGGGGGGTGTAGAAAAATGCATAGGAGGTTATCTCCCAGGCATCGTCCCACTCCAGCTTGTACTGGTCAACAAGTATCCTCATAAGCTCTGGTATTGCCAAGAGGAGATTTGTGTCCATCATAAGCAAGAGAAAATGGTCATTTAGGGTTTCTATTTCCCTTCCATTGGAAAGGTGTGTTTTTATGACATCCTGTAGGGCTCCTGAAACCAGGAGGTATTCCTGCTTGAACCTTTCCCTCCTGTTTTCAGCCGTTGAATCAAGGGGCTTTATCCTTCTGGTTATGGTTTCATGGTCGAAGAGCCTTAGGCGGTTGCAAAATCCATTTCTGTAGCCCAAGTATGGCAGGTCGTAGTATCTCAGGACAAGCTCCTCAGTATCTGAAGTGGTGAATACAAGGCCCTTGTCCCCCATGGAGACCTCCACCCTTCCGCCTGTTGTCACCTTGTATTTCTTGTCTCCCTTGTATAGCCAGTTCTTGCCCCTGACCCACCAGTTATCCGGTTTTTCCAGCTGCTGGAAATTTTCTATTTCCTGACGGAAATAGCCTTCTCTGTAGAGAAGGCCATAGCCGATTGCATTGTATGAACCACTTGCAAATGTATCCATAAGTCCGTTTGAAAGGTAGCCGATGTCGGAATATCCAAGGCCCAGCTCCCTGTCCTCCAAAATAAGGTCACGAAGATTACAGCCTCTCTTTTCAAGGGCTTCCTGTAGGGATTTGCCTTTATCCAGGTAATCTATGTTCTTTCTCAGGAGACTGCCCGGAAGGTACTCCATGGACATGTATACCATGGTCATTCCCTCTCTGCTGTTTTTCTCTGTCCGGGACATCTGCCTTCCTATTGTCTCCCTTATGTGGTAGCTTACAGCTCTGTATAGCTCCTTGGAGGATGCCTCCTCTACTGTGACGGCTCCATGCTGATAGAGTATCTTCTGAATCTCTTCCTCCGGTCTTTCCTCTAAATTAGTCATATTACCACCTCTGGTGCAGCAGTGTATTGTAAAGCCTTGTGTATTCCCTTGAGGATTTCTCCCAATCGTGCTTGGCCTTCATTGTCCTTTTCACCAGTCCCTCCCAGGAATCCTTGTCTGAGTATACCTCCAGAGCTCTCTTGATGGTGTGGAGCAGCTCATGAGCATTGTAGTTTGCAAAGGAGAAGCCTGTTCCCTCCTGGGTGAACTCATTGTATGGTATTACGGTATCCTTCAAGCCTCCAGCCTCCCTGACAACAGGTACCGTTCCGTACCTCAGGGCAATAAGCTGGGATATGCCGCAGGGCTCTGCCATTGAAGGCATAAGGAATATGTCCGAGCCTGCATATACAAGATGGGCCTCCTCCTCGTTGAAGTATATATGAGCTCCCATCTTGTCGGGATACTTCCACTGGAAGTGCCTGAACATGTCCTCGTATTCCTTTTCTCCCGTTCCAAGGACAACAACCTGGATATCCTCCTGAAGAAGTTCGTCAAGGATGTATCTCACCAGGTCAAGGCCCTTCATATCCACAAGCCTGGATACCATTGAAAGAACCGGCACATCCTCCTTCACAGGAAGTCCAAAGGTCCTCTGGAGGGTCTCCTTGTTCCTGGCCTTGTCTTCCGGGTCCTCTATGGAATAGTGATAGGGTATCCTCTTGTCGGTTTCGGGATTGTATAGATCGTAGTCTATACCGTTTATTATTCCCATCAGCTTGTATTCGTGTCTTCTTATTATCCCCTGGAGGGTTTCTCCGTAAAACTCGTATTTTATCTCCTGTGCATAGGATTGTGACACCGTGGTCAGGGCATCACAGTATACAATTCCAGCCTTCATGAAATTCACCATTTCATAGTACTTGAGGCCTTCCTCGTAAAAGTATTCGGTTGATATTCCTGCAAGGCCCAGGATTTCCGGTGGAAATATGCCCTGGTACTTGAGGTTGTGTATTGTGAACACGGTCTTTATGTTTCTGTAGTATTCCTGACCCCTTGAAAAATCCTTTATATACAAGGGTATCAGACCAGTGTGCCAGTCATTTGCGTGGACGATATCAGTTTCAAGATCAAGCTCTTTGATCATCTGAACTACTGCCTTGTTGAAAAATACAAACCTTTCACCGTCGTCATACATACCATAGAGGGCATGCCTGTGGAAGTAGTACTCATTGTCTATGAAATACACATCCAGACCATCCTCCTGGTAGAGATGGATTCCTGCATACTGGTGTCTCCAATCAAGATCCACGTAAAATTCCTTGACCTTTTTCATTTTCTGTCTGAAATTCTCACCAATCCTTGAGTAAAGGGGAAGAACCACAGACACCTGATGTCCCTCCCTCTGAAGGGCAAAGGGCAGTGAGCCCGCCACATCTGCCAAGCCTCCGGTCTTTGCGAAGGGAGCCATTTCAGAGGCTACAAATAATATTTTCATTCCCCATCAATCCTTTCTGATTACCTGCTTCTTCTCCACTATAAACGGCATAAGCATGCTTCCGGCTATTCTTATGTCCTCTCCAACCACTCCCTGCTTGTCCATAATGGAGTTTATGACCGCTGCATTTTCATGGATTTCCGATTTCTGCATGATTATTGAGTTCTTGACGATTGCACCCTTCTTGATCTTAACTCCCCTGAATATTATGGAGTTCTCAACGGTTCCTTCTATTACACATCCGTTTGCGACCAGGGAGTTCTGGACCACCGAGTCTTCAGTATAGAGGGTTGATGGCTCATCCTTGGTCTTTGTGAATATTGTACCGTTTGTATAGAAAAGCTCCCTTGCTATATCCTTCTTCAAAAGGTTCAGGTTGGCATCATAGAAGCTCTTCAGGTTCCTTATGTTTTCAACATGCCCTGTGAACTCGTAGCTGTTGATCTTGTATTTCTGCTTGTTCATCAGTATGGTCTCCAGAAGGTTGTCCGATTCCCCTCTTTCTATGGCTTCCTTCACAAGCTTCATGAACACGTCCTTCTTCAAAAATCCCATCTTCAGGTACATGTTGAATTCCCTTTCAGTACCCAGATTTGTCCCTATGTTGAGAACGGCTCCGTCATCAGCCAGATTCATCTTATGTGTATTGACATACTCACCAAAGGGATCCTGTTGCTTCTTGTATATGAAGGTGATATCCGCATCGGTCTCCCTGAAAAACCTGAAGGCTTCAGTAAGGTCCACCTTGGCCAGTATATTGGGGTGATTAATGAAAACATACTTCTCCTTTGCCTGCTCAAAGAAGTCCTTTGTTGTATAGTACTGGGGAATCTCTCCTGTCCTTTTGGCTGACAGACCGTGGCTTACAGGTGGAAAGAGGAAGAGTCCGTTGAACCTCCTGTTAAGGTCCCAAGCCTTGCCATCCTCTACATGGTCCATTGTTGACCTTACCTTTTCACCTGTATATACTGCAACTGTCCGTATCCCGTTGTTGACCATATTTGACAGGCTGAAGTCGATGAGTCTGTACCTCCCTGCAAAGGGTAGCATGTACACCGGCCTGTGGACACAAAGGGCTCCAAAGTTGTTTTCTATGTTTGCACCGCTGATTATTCCTAGACATTTTTCCATCCTTTTCGCCTCCTTATTCCACTGAGATTCCTTCATCAGAGACAAGGTATATGTTCTCCGAGCCTTCCTGTCCGATAACCTCTCCCGCCTTGACGGTCATTCCCTCTGAGATAACCGCCCTGTATACCTTGGCGCCCTTCTCTATGACACAGTCGGAATGGACAACACTGTCGACTACAAGAGCATCCTCCTCAATGATTACATCGCTGAAAAGTATGCTGTTCTTAAGGGTTCCTCGGATATAGCAGCCCTCGTTGACCAGGGCGTTCTTCACAACCGAACCCCTTGCAAGGTACTGTGGTGGTAGGTTTCTGGTTCTTGTGTAGATTCTCCAGTCCTTGTCATAAATATCCAGGCTATTACCCGGGTCCAGAAGATCCATGTTGGCCTCCCAATAGCTTTTTACAGTCCCAACGTCCTTCCAGTAGCCGTCAAATACCCAGGCATACATTTTCCTGCCTTCCTCCAGCATCATGGGAAGTACGTTCTTGCCAAAGTCATTGTCCGAATCGGGATTTTCATCATCCTTTATTAGGTACTCCCTCAGTTCCTTCCAATCAAACATGTAGATTCCCATTGATGCCATATTGTTCTTTGGATTCTCAGGCTTTTCCTCGAACTCCACGATTTTGTTCTCCTCATCTACATTGACGATTCCAAACCTGGATGCATCCTCCCAGGGAACCTCCATTACCGCTATTGAGACATCTGCGCCCTTTTCCTTATGTGCTCGCAAAAGCTCCGAATAATCCATCTTGTATATGTGGTCACCGGAAAGTATAAGCACGTACTCGGGATTCATCTCATCCAGAAAGTCTATGTTCTCAAACACTGCATTTGCAGTTCCCGTGTACCACCGTCCACCGTCCTCTGAAGTGAATGGGGGCAGTATCCTAAGACCACCAATATTCCTGTCATAGTCCCAGGATGAGCCTATCCCAATGTGTGAGTTTAGAAGATAGGGCTTGTACTGGGTAAGTATTCCGATGTCGTCAATACCTGAATTGGCTGCATTACTCAATGCAAAATCTATGATTCTGTACTTGCCACCAAAGGGCACTGCGGGTTTGGCTATTTTTTTGGTCAAAGTCTTTAGTCTGGAGCCCTGACCTCCGGCCAGAAGCATTGCTACTACCTTGCTTTCAATCATATTACTTCCCTCCTGTCCTTTTTTCTTCCTTCAGCTTCAGATACATTGCCCCAAGAGGGGGTAGCTCAACTCTAATGCTGTACGGTCTGTCGTGAAACTCTTCGTCACTTGTCTTGTAGCTTTTGATTCTCTTGGTATTTCCACCATATCTTTGATGGTCACTTGTAAATACGGTCCTGTAGGTTCCTTCCTCCAAGACCCCTATTGGATAGTCAGGTCTTGGTACTGGAGTAAAGTTGAATATGCAGACCAGTCTGTTTCCATCCTTGTCTATCCTTTCAAAGGAGATGATGCTTTCCTGCCAGTTCTGGTGCTCGATCCACTGGAATCCATCATAGGATGTATCCACCTCAAAGAGGCATCTCTCCTCCTTGTAGAGCTTGTTAAGGTCCTTGACGTATTTATGCAACTTCTGGTGCATTTCATAGTCCAGAAGATGCCAGTCAAGACCCTCGTACTCCCTCCACTCAATGAACTGACCGAATTCCCCTCCCATAAAGAGGAGCTTCTTGCCGGGATGGGCGTACATGTATTGGTAAAGCAATCTGAGATTTGCGAATTTATCCTCGTAAAAGCCTGGCATCTTGTCCAGGAGTGAACGCTTCCCATGGACCACCTCGTCATGGCTCAGAGGAAGTATGAACCTTTCGGAAAAGGCATACATCATACTGAAGGTCAGTGCCTGGTGATGATCCTTTCTGTATATTGGGTCCAGCTCCATGTATTTCAAGGTGTCATTCATCCAGCCCATGTTCCATTTGTAGTTGAAGCCCAGACCACCTTCGTCAAGAGGATGGCTTACCTTTGGCCAGGCTGTTGATTCCTCCGCTATCATCATGGTGCCCGGATAGTTCTCAAATATTATTGAGTTAAGCCTCTTTATAAATTCAATGGCTTCTGTATTCTCCCTTCCACCGTACTGATTTCTTATGTCCCTGCCACCAAAGTCCAGGTAGAGCATGTAGGCAACCGCATCTATCCTCAGTCCGTCTATATGGTAGTAATCGTGCCAGTATAATGCGTTTGAAATAAGGAAGCTCAAGACCTCGGGCTTTGAGTAGTCGAAGTTAAGGGTTCCCCACTGGTCGTTCTCCGCCCTGTTCCGGTCCAGAGACTCAAAGCAGTAGGTTCCGTCGAATCTGGCCAGGCCATGGTCGTCCCTGGTAAAGTGGGCAGGCACCCAGTCAAGAATAACCCCAATGTCGTTCTGGTGGCATTGGTCCACCAGATACATGAAGTCCTTTGGACTTCCGAACCTGCTGGTCGGTGCAAAGTATCCCGTAACCTGATAGCCCCATGAGGCATCAAGGGGGTGCTCCGCAACAGGCATCAGCTCAATGTGTGTGTATCCCATTTTCTTAACATATCTGACCAGCTCGTCAGCCAGCTCCCTGTAGGAATAGGGTACAGCTTCCTCCTTCATCTTCCAGGAAAGAAGGTTCACCTCATATATTGATACCGGTGAGTTGTGAAGGTTGTCCTTTCTGGTCCTCATCCACTCCCTATCCTGCCAGTTGAAGCCCTTTATGTCATAAACCTTGGAATCGGTTTCAGGCCTTGTGCCTGCATGAAAGGCGAAGGGATCTGCCTTATACCTCACCTCTCCGGTTTCGGCAATAATCCTGTACTTGTATTTGTCATAGTCCTGGACGTCCTGGACAACAATCGACCAGATTCCGCTGCCAGGTATTCTCTCCATGGGAAGGCTCCACTCATGCCATTGGTTGAAATCCCCGGTAAGGTAAACCTCCCTGGCCCTTGGAGCCCAAACCACAAACCGGTGTCCTTTTTTTCTCCCCTTCTTGTATGGATGCGCTCCCATGAACTCATAGGCTTTGTAGAAGGTTCCCTCGTGGAAGAGGTAGGCATCCAGCTCTCCGTCATCTATGTAGAAGTATTTAGCTTCATCTCTTTCGGTCATATCCAGCCCTCCATTCGATTTCCAGGTTATCATTCACTTCAATTTGAGCAATTGCAAAGAAAGGTATAGCTATACCTTTGTATATCTATACCCCAAAAATGTGTCTTCTTTCTGGATATAATTCTTTTTTGCCAACAATTGGAGCTTTTCTTCCAGTCTGCCAAGGGTCATAATCACTCCCTCCTCCTTCTCCAGCTCCTGAATGACCCCAAGAAGATCCGATTCCATGATTGGCAGCTTGTTCATAATCAGTTCAAGGTACTTCTCCTCGTCCTCCCTTGCCTGCTTCCTAAGCTCGTCAAATGGGTTCAGGGTATGGGGACTTGAGCTGTATGCGGCCCTTACCCTAGCAAATAGGGTTCTTCCCATAAGGGCTGATGATATGAACACATCTCCCGTCCTAAGGTAGGGAAGCCTTTTGGCCTCCTCATGGGTAATGTCGGTTTCCTCCCTGATTGTGTCTATATCCGATGCACGGACTGTCCTGAATATGAACTTGGTGTTAAGCTGGGCCGTGATTGTCTCGTCAAGAAGCGTAGGCCTCTGGGTTGCCAGAATCAGGAAGACTCCATATTTTCTACCCTCCTGGGATATTTCCCTCAGTATGGACTTGGAAGGTGAATCATAGCCCTTGGGAGCGAAATTGTGAGCCTCATCAGTGACGATAATAAATGGCGGAAAGTAATCTCCTGACTCTCTTTTATAAAGTGAATCCTTGTAGTCCCGTCTCTTGTGGTAGATGTTGTTCAACAGGTAGGTGCTATAGACCTGGAGGATCCTGGTGCTTCCCTGTATTACAACCAGCTTCCCGTCCTGGAGCTTGTTCTCGATTTCCCTGCTGTCCTTGGAGAAAATCCCTTCGTGGGATAATCTCCTAAGTCTCCAGAGAACCCCTTTTACCGAATTGTAGTTACAGGTCTTGTCATAGGAAAGATAGAGGTCCTTCCTGTCCTCCCACCCTTGTCTCTCACTTTGGGAGGTGCTACCTGCAATCCTTCTTTCTATCCTCTCCAGGGATCCTTCCTCCTGGGCTTCCGTAAGTCCCTCAAGCCTCCCTAGAAAGCTTGTGAAGGAGTCCCTCCTTTTGAACATCACATCAACGACTCCGTTCATGGCATCTGAAAGGGGGCTGGCTGCATCAAGAAGGTTTTTAAGGTCTCCAGCGGAAAGGTCCTCAAACCTGACCCCAACATGAGCTCCAACCTGGAGACATGCAAACATGGAGGAAAAGTCCTCTTCACCATCCTTCATGTATTCCGGCGTTTCGGAAAAATCCATTTCAAAGTGGGGGTCAAGCACTATTGTTGGAATTTCCTTCTTCATGATTTCCTCAAGGAGGACCCTTAGTCCAAAGGATTTACCTGAGCCCGAGCCTCCGAAGACTCCAATATGTGGATAGTGGTGCATTGACCTGTAGTCCATTATGAATGGAAGCTCCCGTTGCTTTTTGAGTCCTCCCTCCTCAAAGGTATAGAGGATATTCTTCAGGTTCTCGTCCATGTCCTGTGCCACATCGTCAGTGTTTCTGATGACTCCCAAAACCAGCCCATTTTCAGGATCTGTCTTCAGCATGATATCCCTGATTTCGTGAAATTTTGGCAGCCTCACATCAGAGCCTGTCTGAACGGGATAGAGGGCCTCATTCAGGAGTCTGACCTTTGCGATGTAGATTGTGTCCTCGTCTACGTCATAGCCCAGGGCCCTGAGGCTTTCAAGGACTGCATTGTCAACAAAGTCCCCTCCGATGTCCAGAGGGATGTAGCGGTTGAAGGTCCTGGCCTCCACCACCTCGCCGATCAGGTCCTCCTGGAAGGGGTCCTGGATAAGGAGAAACTCGTTTATGCGGAAATTCCTCTCCTTTGAGCCTACGTAAAATTCCTGCTGTGTTGTTATTCCTACAACCTTCATACATATTCTCCTTCGTTAGTAATAGATGCTATTTATATATTTATTCTTACGAATCTATTGTATATATTCTCCCGGGAAGTCTCGGTAATGATTCTTTCGGACCGCTCACGGCCGCTTGGCCAGGTAATGTCCTCATAATTATTACCTTCGACTTTCCTTTTATTTATAAGGTATTTATAGCTCATCAATTGCGAATTGTGAATTGCCACGTGCCCGGCGATAGAATTCCCAAAAATCTATGATTTTTCTGGAATTCATCGAGAGGGTATGCATTGTGAATTGAGAATTGAGCATTGTCTTCTCAATTTCTCTTGTCCCTCTCAGATACAAAGAACCTTTCATAGACTCCCCGATCAAGGTACCTTTCCAGCATTCCCTTCATCATCTGGTCTGAAATCTTGACCTCCTTGTCCACAATGTCGATCCAAAGGGGAACTCCCCGGCTGTTCTGGGGTGTAAGTGACAGGACAAGCCTTGCCATCTGGGTCAAATGGTCTCTTTGGCTCTCAATTATATCCAGTCCTATGGTCATGGGGGAAAGTGAGCTTCTCAGAAATGCCGAACTGTAGCCCATGGGCTCCTTCTTGCTTACGGCTTCATCCACCAGAAGCAGGTCTCTGTATTCCAAAAGTCCAAACAGCAGCTCTCTGTCATACAGGTTTCCCCTGAGATCAGGGTGTTTCCTCTTTAGCTGTTCTCCTATTACCTTTGTCTTTATATCCTTGATAACACCTGCAAGGATGGTCCCGGTTTCCTCGCAAAGCTGAACCAGCTCATCCCAGACTTCACCTGCATAAATATTGTATCTGATCAGTCCACCGTCCATAATTATTGCATAGGGTTTGTGAACCTGTACTGCCTTTATTGCAGCCTGAACCTCAAGACCTGCCAGCTTCTGGTTTTTCTGCTCCTCACTCTTTTCACCGTCTTCATCCTCTTCATCAGTGATGACAGGGGTGTATATTTCAGCCAGATACAGAGGGTCCTCCCTCCTTATTGTGGTCAGTGCCAGGGCCTGATAAACCTCAATAAAATGTGGAAAGTTTCCCCCTGCCCGATTGCTGGAGCCGTCCACACCACAAATACCTCCCTTTTTTTCAAGGTCTGCAAGCTCCTCTGATGATAGGGGCTCAATCGCTTTTATAAGGCCGATTTCAGAAGCAATAAAGTCCTTAAGCCTTTTTTTGTCTCCATCAAGGATCAACCCATACTTTTCCTGTATGGCTGTATTTATGCTCTGGAGTTTTGTTCTAAGTTCAGAGTTCAATGAGTACATTTTTTACCTCGCTTTATTGTAATACCACTTCAAAGTTATTGACTTTTTTTGGTAAGTATGGTAATATTTTGGCTAGGTTATTATGTTAACCTAATTGGGAGGTGGTTAGATGAAATCCACAGGTATCGTCCGTAAAGTGGATGAGCTGGGTAGAGTGGTAATTCCTATCGAGCTCAGAAGAAATCTTGACATCCAGGTCAAGGACCCTCTTGAGATATTTGTAGATGAGGATAAGGTTATTCTTCGGAAGTTTTCCCCATCATGTATCTTTTGTGGAGAATCCAAGGGTGTGCAGGATTTCAAAGGCAAGAACATCTGCCAAGGCTGCCTAGAGGAGCTTTCGGCAAAATAGAACCACATAAAAAAGCATTCGGGTAATACCGAGTGTTTTTTTATGTCTTTTTTATCCCCTAATCCAGGTCCAGGCTTTCCTGGTAAACCTGGTTTCTGGGTACTCCGCGGACCCTTACAAGCTCCTTAACGGCTTCCTTCCTGCTCATTCCACCCTCCACCAGCTTCCTAAGCTCATTCTTGATATCCACCTCTTCTGGTTCAGCTTCTTCAGCACCACTGACCACAAGTACCATCTCTCCTTTAAGGTTTCTATCCTGTGAAATGGATAAAAGCTCACTTAGTCCACCTCTGATTGTTTCCTCGTAATGCTTGGTCAGCTCCCTTGAAAGGGAAGCCTGTCTGTCTCCAAGAATATCCAGTATATCCTGCAGACTACTTGTGATTCTGTGGGGACTTTCATAGAAAATCAGGGTTCTCCTTTCATCCCTGATCCCTTCCAAGGCCTTTTTCCTATCTGTACTCTTTGATGGAAGAAATCCCTCAAAGGCAAATTTTTCAGTCGGCAGTCCAGAGATTACAAGTGCAAGAAGGGCTGCTGAAGGTCCTGGTAGCCCCACAAGCTCAATGCCTTCTTCGATGGCCAGTCTGATAAGGTCCTGTCCCGGATCTGATATTCCTGGCATTCCAGCATCAGATACCAGGGCTATTGACTTCCCCTCCAGCAGCTGCTGGATAAGATAGGGACCCTTTTCCCTGATGTTGTGTTCATGGTAGCTTGTCATGGGCTTTTTGATCTGGAAGTGATTGAGTAGCCTCAAGGTATGTCTGGTATCCTCTGCTGCTATAAGGTCAACTTCTTTGAGGATATTCAGAACCCTCAGGGTTATATCGTCAAGGTTTCCTATTGGTGTGGGACAAATATATAGAGTTCCTGCTTCCATCAATCTCACCTGCTCATTCCATAGATTTCAAAAATCTCTTCATTGTAATTTCCATTCTCGTCGTATACAACAATGGGCTCCCTGTACTTGAAGTCACTCCTTCCACCCTTGACAGCCTCCAGAAGAAAAAGGTTTGGCTGCTTTCCTGGCTTTGGATGGACCCACTGCATGTATTTGGGTTCAAGTCCATGGCTTCTCAGTGTACACAGCACATCAACCAATCTGTTTGGACGGTGCACCATGTAGAGCTTACCAAGGGGCTTGAGTATGTAGTGGCTTACAGCTGCAATGTCCTCCAGGGTTGCTGCAATCTCATGCCTGGAAATTGCGAAATTGTCCTCCCTGCTTACAATGGCTCCACCTGGCTTCATGTAGGGCGGATTGGTAATCACTGTATCAACACTAGCCTTTCCCATCATTTCAGGAAGCTCTTTAAGGTCTGTATTGATAATCCTTATCCTGTCCTGCAGGGAATTCAGCTCTACGGTCTTCTCAGCCATTTTTGCAACATCTTTCTGGATCTCAACTCCATATACCTGTGATACCCCTTTCGAGTCCACTATCCTTAAGGGTATTATTCCCGTTCCGGTCCCAAGATCAACTACCACTCCCTTAGCCTTACTGAAATGGGAAAGGAGAATGGCATCGATTCCATAGGAAAAAAGACCCTTGTCCTGTATTATTTTGTATTCTGTTCCTGGAACCAGGTCGATTCTTCTCATGGGAAACCCCCTTCGGTCAATTCACATTTCACAATTCACAGATCACAATGAAAAAGAAGTTGTCACTCTGAACGAAGCGAAAAGTCCTATGACCCTGGCTGTTATCCAAAGAAATTGTGAATTGAGAATTGTGAATTGTGAATTGTCTTCTCTATCTGTACTAAAAAAGACCCATATACGGGTCTTTTTAGGCTTCTAAGTACTACTCTGGCTTTGGTGCGTCCACTGGACATACAGCAGCACAAGCGCCACAGTCAATGCATTTATCTGCGTCGATAACATAGATATCGCCAGGAGATATTGCTTCTGTTGGGCATTCTGGTTCACATGCTCCACATGCGATACAATCATCATTAATTATATAAGCCATTCTTTTCACCTCCTGTAAAATGAAATTGCTTGGTTATATTTTAACAGAAATCACTGCCTAATAAAAGATATTAGATTAAAATATATTAAAAACTTCCTAATCCTCCAGACCCTTTACATCCTCATCCTTGGAGTTTCTGCTGCTGTTTCCATGGTATTTCTGGTAGCTTGAATCATACTTACCGGTCCTCTTGATCTCATCAACCTGGAATTGCATGATATCCTCTGTTCCATCCTCGAGCTTGACCTTGGCCTTAACCCTTTCGAGCAGGGTGTAGGTGTCAACTATGATTCCTCTTCCCTGAGGTGTGGTCACTATGTCTCCGACATTTGGCATCTTTTCAAGAAGCTCCTCATAGGTGTCCTGCTCGTACTTAAGGCAGCACATGAGCCTGCCGCACAGTCCCGATATCTTGGTTGGGTTAAGGGATAGACTCTGTTCCTTGGCCATCTTGATTGATACAGGTGCAAATTCGCCCAGGAACCTTGTGCAGCAGGTAACCTGCCCACAGGGTCCAACTCCCCCAATCATCTTGGCTTCGTCCCTTACCCCTATCTGCCTCAATTCGATTCTTGTTCTGAATATTGATGCCAAGTCCTTTACCAGCTCCCTGAAATCAACCCTTCCATCAGCTGTAAAGTAGAAAATCACCTTGTTGTTGTCAAAGGTGTACTCAACATCAACAAGCTTCATCTCCAGATTGTGGTCAGCCACCTTTTTTTCGCATATCTCAAGGGCTTCCTTTGCCTTCTTCTTGTTTTCCCTATGGGTTTCAAAATCCTCATCCAGGGCTATTCTAAGTACCTTCTTAAGGGGCGTCACTATTTCAGCCTCAGTTACCTCCTTGGGCCCAACGACCACATGACCAAATTCAATTCCCCTTGCGGTCTCAACAATTACAAAATCATTGTTCTGAACCTCTATCTCATCGGGATCAAAATAATAGATCTTCCCGGCTTTCTTGAATCTTACTCCTACAACTTTAATCATCAAAACTCCTCCTGTATTTTAAACAACATCGTCTCTATGGACAGCTGGTAGTTTACATTCAGCTGTATGTTCATGGACGTATCCTGTATCTTCTTTATTATATCATTTATTCTATCGAAATCCAGGAAAGATTGTTCTGATAACAATATCTCTTTGTCGCTGTTAATAACAAGACTCAAGTCTTCTGTCGCCTTATACACCATCAGGTCCCTGAACCAGAAGAGCATTATGTCCAGTAGCTCCTGAACCCTATCCTTTTCATCGGTGAACCTTTCCACTGCAGAAAAGATCTTCCAGCTCTCACCCTTCACCAAGAAACCAACAAGCTCAATGATCCAGTCCCTCAACTGAAAAAAATCCTCGGAGCTACTTAGCTGTACGGCTCTACCAAGTGAGCCCTTGGAAAACTCCGCAAGGAATCTGGCCTCCCCCGTTTCCATTCCTTGCCTGTCTACCAGGTATTCCGAAACCAGATTCAGTGGAATCTGTCCGAATCTTATCTGCTGTCCCCTGGAAATTATGGTTGGGAGAAGATTTTTGGAGCTGGATGTAACCAATATCATATGTACGTAGGAGGGTGGTTCCTCAAGGGATTTTAGCATTGCATTCTGGGCTTCCTTGTTCATAAGGTGTGCCTGGTCCATGAGAAACACCTTCCTGTCCCCCTGGAATGGAGACATGGACATTCCCCGAATGATTTCTTCCACCTGTCCCTTTCTTATGATGCCCTTTTCTGGGTCGATCTCATGGTAGTCGGGATGGTTCAGGTGATCGAATTTAATGCAGGAGCTGCATGTGTTGCAGGGCTCCGCCCCTTTTTTTTCACACAAAAGAGTCTTGGCAAAAGTCCTGCCCAAGGTTCTTTTACCAAGACCTTCCTCACCTTCAAACAAATAGAAGTGACTTATATTGTTGTTTCTTACCGCTCTTTTAAGGCTTTGGACCACGTGCTCATGGCCTACAATATCCTTGTAATCCATAAATTTCCTCCAGACTACACCCTCTGATAGCTGTCAATTGGAACCACAAAAAGATTGGCCCCCACAGTTACCTGTTCGTCTCCATTCTGAACCTTCTGTTTTTTGCATATTCCAGCTACAAGCTCGCTTATTCTATCCACCTGGTCGTCATCCACACCAATGAGCAGCGTGGTGTTCCCCTTTGACAGAAATCCACCGGTTGAAGCCAGCTTTGTGGTCCTGATCTTTTCAGACATAAGCTTTCTTACTACCTTGTTCGAATATTGTTCATCAATGATGGCGATTATAAGCTTCATACGGGGCCTCCTAAATCTTTATATGCTGCTCCACATCCAGAACAAACACAGTTGCTCCTCCAACCTTGACCTCCAGTGGATATGGTATATATGTGTCCCCCGGCATTGTCACAGTCAGAAGGGATGTGGTGATTTCCCTGGTCTTGCAGTTTCTCTCAATGATCTCAATGACCTCTTCCACCTGCTGGTTCTCCACACCACATAGAAGTGTTGTGTTTCCCGCCTTGAGAAATCCGCCGGTGGAGGCAAGCTTGGTAACCCTGAATTCCTTTTCAGTCAGCTCGTTTATAACATTTTGCGCATCCTGGTCCTGAACTATAGCTACAATTAGTTTCATCTTTTCTCCTCCTTGAATCTCAAAAGGTTGTCTATTGCTTCGATTGTCTGCTTGTATACCTCTTCTATGGGCTTTGCTGCATCTATTAGGGTTATGTTCTCCGGGTACTTCTCCAAAAGGGTCATATAGCCTTCATAGACCTCTCTATGGAACACTCCCCCTTCTGCCTCCAGCCTGTCTCCACCCTCCTTTGTCTTTCTCAGGAGGGTGACCTCAGGATCAACGTGGAAGAAGAGTATAAGGTCAGGATATATCCCCCTTAAGCCAAAGTCGTTTATGGCCTTCACCCGATCCACTCCGAGCCCTCTCCCGACTCCCTGGTAGGCCAGGCTTGAAAGGAGGAACCTGTCACAAACCACAATCTTTTCCTGCTCCAATGCGGGAAGTATCTTTTCATGAACATGCTGGGCTCTGGATGCCGCAAAAAGGAGCGCCTCTGTTTCAGGGCCCATGTTTGCATTGTCCCGGTCCACTATCAGATGTCTTATTTTCTCTCCTATTGCTGTCCCACCGGGCTCCCGGGTTATTACGTGATCGATGTGATGCTCAACCAGATACTGATTTATAAGATTGATCATGGTTGACTTTCCTGATCCGTCCGGTCCCTCCAGTGCTATAAACTTGCCCCTCATATCCATCAGCTCCTTATTCAGTAACTACTACATAATCCTTATTATACCCCATTAGGCCGACGATATCCATACCGTTGTCCATAAGGAAGAGAAGATGCTCATAGATTTCCTGGGTGATTTCCTCTCCTGGAACAAGTAATGGAATTCCAGGTGGATAAGGAATTATCGGAGAGGCTGAAACTCTTCCGATTGCATCGGATAGCTTGATCTGCTCCTTCTTGCTGTAGTAGGCCTCGGATGGTCTCATTATGATTTTTGGTGTAGGCATCTTTACATCCACCCAATTTATCTCCTCATAGGGTGCCTTCTCAGCAATGTCCTCCAAAGCACTGACTATGGTCTCGTATTCTTCCTCAGTATTCATTACGCTTGTTAGGATAAGTGCATAGTAGAAGTCTGACATCTCAATTCTGATGTTGTAGTCCCTTAGGAGCATTTTCTTCAGGACTGTTCCCCTTATTCCCTCTATGTTGATAAGGATCTTGGTGTTGTCCTTGTCAAAAATCGTCTCATCCTCTGGATCCCCTGTAAATACCTCTATCCTTGGATTCCTGTTGAGCCTTTCGATTACCTGGTCGATTTTCCTGATGCTCCAGTCAAGCTTGTCCCTTCCTTCACCATCCATATAGGCTGTTGCAATCTCATTGGAAAGGGTGAAAAGGTATGAGGGACTGGTGGTTGTGTAAAGCTGGTATCTGTCCCTCAGCTTGTTTAGGTCAACCCTGTCTGTACCCACATGGATCAGTGATGTCTGGGTAAGGCTTGGCATGGTCTTGTGGGTTGAATGGATGACTATGTCTGCTCCACCCTCAAGTGCGGATATCGGCAGCTTGTCTGAAAATGTCATATGGGGTCCGTGTGCCTCATCAACCATAAGGATCTTGTTGTGCTTGTGAACTATCTCAGCTATCTTCTTGACATCGGAACAAACTCCGTAATAGTTGGGATATGTCATTACCACAGCCTTGATCTCAGGATTTTCAATCAAAGCCTGGTCAACATCCTCAGGATACAGACCGGTCAATACATTGTGGTTTTCATTGTAGTTTGGATAAACGTAAACAGGTTGAAGCCTGTTTAGAATCAATGCATTGTAAACAGCCTTGTGACAGTTTCTCTGTATGAGGACCTTGTCACCTGGCTTAGTTATGGTTGCCAATGCGATATATATGCTTCCAGTGGAGCCGTTGACTCCGTAATAGGTTGCCTTTGATCCAAAAACCTTGGCTGCATTTTCCTGGGACTCCTTGATTATCCCTCTTGGTTCAAGGAGGTAGTCCATGCCTTCTGTTTCCGTTGTGTCTATATATGGTACGTATTTGCCCCATTCTATCAGGGAATTCTTGCCCTTGTGCCCGGGCATATGGAAGTGGGTGCTGTTTTCCTCCATTAGGTTCTTTAGTGCTTCAAATACAGGTGTTTTCATTGTATATTGATCAACCTCCTTAATCTATTGTTGAATAACGTAATTATTATAGCGTAGCTCACAATATAAGTAAACTATTATTTTACTATTTGTAAACTTTTTGCTGTTTTTTTGCATGCCTCTTTTTAAAGCACCACTGAAACCCTCTCACCACAGCTGCTGCAGTGACCCTTTTCTATTCCAATCACCTTGGTTTCCGGGAATCTCCTGATGAGGATGTTTTTACAGGTGGGACAGACAGTATCGTTGTTAATCCCCCATACATTCCCAATATATACATGATTAAGATGACTTTGGGCTACATTTCTCAGCCTTTCCAATGTCTCTATGGCAGTTGGGGGATTGTTCATCCTGTTGTGTGGAAAATATCTGCTTAAGTGCAGGGGGATATTCCTGTCAATCTCCCCAAGGAAGGAGGCAAGGCTTTCCATTTCCTCGTCGGAGCTATTCTCCCCATCGATCACAAGGGTAGTTATTTCCACATGGGTTCTTTCAGCTGCCAGTTTTATGGTATCAAGGACAGGTTCAAGACTACCCTTGCAAAGCGTTGAGTAATAGCTTCTGCTCATTGATTTCAGGTCGATGTTCATTGCATCAATATGGGGAAGCAGATCTTCCAGAGGCTCTCTATTAAGGAAGCCATTTGTCACCATGATGTTCTTTCTCCCCATTTTATGGACCTCCTTGGCAAGGTCCATAACCATCTCATAATATATGGATGGCTCATTGTAGGTATATGCTATCCCTATGGAACCGTTAAGGGCTGAAAGTTCCAATATCTGGGAATTCTCCATCTCCACATAAAGGCTCGAGTCTTCAACAATCTGCCAGTTCTGGCAGAAATCACACCTGAAATTGCAGCCGAAGGTTCCAAATGAAAAGACGCTGCTTCCCGGATGGAAGTGGAAAAGCGGCTTCTTTTCAATTGGATCGAATCCATAGGAAGTGACCTTGCCATAGTTAAGTGAATATAGCTTGCCGTCTATATTCTTTCTGGCCATGCACCTTCCCGTTTCTCCCTCTGTAAGCTTGCAGTAATGTGGACACAAAACGCAGTATACGAATCCGTCATGGTTCCTGTAATACATAGCTTCCTTCACATCAATCAGCTCCTAATGGTGGCGTACCACCTTAAACCTTTGAATGGAATAGTCCTCCTCCGGACCAATTCCTGCCTTGTTAAGGGCAATTCGCAGCTGGTCATCCACCGTGTCAACCCCTTCCAGATTCGGCAATAACAAACCTCTCCTATGTCCTTTCTGTACTATTACCCCAAATGTGGACGGGTCTAAACCTGACGGGTCCTCAAGAGGCTCAGGCTTCATAAGCACATCAACCGAATAGATAAGATCATCCAACTCATTTTCCTCTATGGATGGAAATCTGGGATCTTCTGTTCCAGCCTGGACGCTGTAATGGATTATCTCCTTGGCCAGATTGTCCATTGTGGGCTCTGTGGCTCCTATGCAGCCTCTTAGAGATCCGTTTTTCTTGATGGAGACAAACACGGGTCGCTGTACCTTAAGAAGGTCTTCAGGCAGATCCTCAGGCAGCTTCAGGTACTTGCCCTCCCTTACAAAGTACTCAAGGCTTTTTCTGGCAAGGCTTACAAGGGGGTCCTCCCCTTTTCTTCGCTTTTCCAAGGCGCTTCTTTCCCGTTTGGAGATCTCCTCCAGAATATCCTTCTCCGATTCACCCTCTATTGAAAATATTGCCGTTCCGTATCCCACTCCGAAGGGACCCTCGTAGGAAAGAATCCTTGTGGAGATTTGGTAGACTGATAGAATCCCTGCCAGTATCTGCAATGATCTCAGGCCGCATTCTCCAGCCCTTTCTGCAAGGTCAGGGGGAAAGCCTCCGATTTCGGCAAGGTCCCCCTCCCTGATCGCCTCCATGATTCTCCTGTCAAACTCAGGTCCCTCCCTTGCAAAGGCATAGGGCCCGGAATCCTTAAGCTTATGGGACAGGTCTCCACTTGCTATTACACATACATCGTCCTTTCCAGACTTGATAGCCCTTTCAATTGCCTTTCCAAAGACATGAAGCTCTCCTGGAGAAAGGAGTCCGTAGGTTATGGGGATAACCCTGAAATCCGAGTAGTACTTATCCACAAAGTGTAAAGGTACCAACACCCCGTGGTCAAGCTTTCCCTCAACCCCGTATCTCCTATTCATCTCCCTTGTCATCTGGGCAATGGAGATCCCCTCCTCAAGTGAGTTTTTGAGGATTCCATATGTAAGGTCCAGATTATTCCCAAAGGAGTAGCTCAGCTCTCCATGCCCAAAGCTTGAAAAATCTCCCTTAAGATTCTCTTCCATGGAGATTGAGTGGGCATCGGAAAACAAGGGGCCGTGTGGTGTAATTACAATTACTGTTCCAGGCCTCCTCTTTTCAATATCTCTTCCTATTTCCTCCATTGCAGCCAGGGTATCCCCTGCCAGCCTTTCCTGTCCCTGTCCAATCTCATGAATCAGAACTGGAGGGTGTGGTGTTAGGTATGCCGATAAGAGTCTTCCCATTACTTGTTCCTCCTTCCATAGGAAAAAAAAAGACAGACGCTATGGTCTGTCCCTGTTTCCAAGTTATTATTCGTCGCCTTCTTCGTCCTTCTCTTCACCAACAACTGGTACAGACATTGGATCTTCAACCTCTTCCTCGTCTTCCTCTTCCTCCATTGTCGGCTCGTTAAGAGTACAGATAATTGACTCTGGGTCTGAAAGAACTTCAACACTCTCTTCCTTCATGATATCCAGGTCCTTTACGTAAAGTGGAGTCTCAAAGTCCATTCCTGACACATCTATGCCTACAGACTCAGGAATGTCTCCTGGCAGACACTCGATCTCAATTGTATCAAGCATTTGCATAAGTACTGATGGCTGAAGCTTTATTGCATCTCTGTGTAGAAGATATACTGGTACTGTGATCTTGATCTTCTGCTTCATGTCTAGTTTCTGGAAGTCTATATGAATGACATCTCCCAATACTGGATCCCTTTGAACCGTCTTAACGATTACAGGTAAAATCTCCCCGTCAACTTCAAGCTCCATAAGGGATGAGGTTCCAACAACCCTAAATACCTTGATAAAATCAATCTGGTCTACCTTAACGTGCTTTGTCTCTTCACCCTTGCTGTACACGATTCCCGGTACCAGTTTCTCTCTTCTCATCTTTTTAGCACTACCTGACCCGATCTCCTCTCTTGGAGCGGCCAATAATCTTTTATCACTCATACTATAATACCTCCTGGTTTTCTTATTTGATATAGGTCATATCTACCCTAATGAAAGGGCTGATAATCATATTTCTACCCTAGTAGCGTATGCCTTTGGCCGTTAGGCTCTTGGCAATTAAATAGTTTGTAAGGTTAATCTCAACCTTGTTGTCCGGAATTCTCATACCCTTCATAAGGTATACCTTGACCCCGTTGTCCTCATACATGTCAAATCTTTTGTCGTCTCCATGATATCCTATCCTGACCGATAGTTGATTTGTCTGACATCAGCCGGATGCAACGGATACGACTGCGACTGTCACCTCTGGCTCTCCATCTGATTTGCTGCTGATGTAGTCCCTTGCCTTGTCCGTTACTGTTACTTTCATCTATATCACCTCATTTTCCGTGTCTTCTGTCTTCTTTGCAACCCTTTTGTCCTTAGCGTAATAGCTGGCTATCATTGCAGTTATGGGTATGGTCAATATCAGACCGATGCTCCCTGATAGGGACCTCACTATTTCAGTAGCTATCACGTCAAGGTTGAACACCTTGCTCAGGTCTGTCTCATAAGCCATGAAAAGGAGCAGCATTGGTATTGATGTTCCGGTATATGCAAGGATCAGGGTGTTTACCATTGTACCCATTACATCCTTTCCCACATTCATTCCAGACCGGAACAGCCGTCTGGATGAGAGTCTGGGGTTTGCCTTGTGTATTTCATCTATTGCAGATGCTATGGATATGCCAACATCCATTGCAGCACCCAGGGCGCCCATGATGATGCCTGCAAATAGAAGGTGTCTGAAGTTAAACTGTATTCCCTGTGGAATATACATAAGCATTGTGGCTTCCTCTGCGGAAAGTCCCGAAAGGTTGGCCTGGTTTCCTACAATGTAGGATATCACACCTGCAACAATTACGCCAATGGAAGTTCCGGCAATTGCAGAAATGGACTTGTGATTGATGCCTGCCACCAGGGATATTGTAACCACGGTCACCAGAACCGCAGTGATAACACTTACAAGTATTGGATTGACTCCCCTTAGTATAAGCGGCAGCATCACAAACAGTACGGCGGATATTGTTACCCCCAGTGAAATCAATGATTTGATACCCTTGGACCTTCCAATAACTACTACAAGCAGTATAAATGCTCCAAGTAGGTAGACCATGCTGTCTATCCGGTAGTAGTCAGAAATGTATAAATTGTACGAACCATCAGGGTATTCCTCGATCATAAGGGAAACCTTCTGTCCCTCCTCAACTATTATATCATAATAGGCATGGTCAGACAGTACGTTTTCGATCTCATTTATTTCCCCCTTGAACTTACCGGAGTCAATTCTTACTGTTACATCCTGGGCACTGAAATAGTCCTCGGGTCTTTCAACTATTTCGGATGCCTCCAGGACGGTTCCCTTTTCTGTGTAGTTTACAAATTCCGTTTCAGTTTCAAAATCATCCATTCCAGGCTCCATTGCAGCAGCCAGGGATATTGTTCCTGATGTAAAAGCCATTACAAGGAGTAACAGCAAAATCACTTTTTTCATAATTTCTCCCTTCAAAGCAAAGGAAGGCTTTCGCCCTTCCCAAAAATTAATATTAAAATCTACTAAGCTCATTGGCCTTTCTTACTTCCCTAAATCCTATAAACACTATTCCCAGTAGAAGCAGGGCTCTAACTACCGCTTTAATTACCAGAATGATATAGGATGAGTTCCCAATTAGCTCCAACTCAACTAAAAAGCCCAGGGGAACGAGCATCACTGCAAGCAGAGGCATTCCTGTCGCACCCCTGTTCCAGGAGCAGATGATAATCACAATGGCTACGATTATAAGGTATGCAATCAATGGAATTGTCCTAAGCAGAAGGAATGTTCTGTCTGGCTCAAGTTGAAAATGACCATTTTGCGGAAATATGCCTATGACAACCCTGAACACAAGAAGTCCGTATAACAGCTTGTCTAGGGGTACCTTCCTGCGAAGGCCAAAGCATTCCTTGTTCAAGTCAATCAACATTGAAAAGAATAGCGTCATTACAATAAGATGTCCTATTCTCCCCCACCCAAGCAGCCTTAAATTATCTCCAAGGCCTGTTGTTATAAGTGCATATACTCTAGGTATGAAGTAGATGCTCTCGGCTATGGCGAGAGTGATTGCCAGAGACCCAAAGGCAATATGAACTCTATTGCCACTGTGGTTTCTGTATAT
>JANKMX010000035.1 GCA_024649995.1 Gudongella sp.
CGGCGGTATCTATTTGTGGGGCTATCTTCTTGGCCTTTGATAGGACTTCCTTAACAGTAAGGTTGGTAATTATGAGTAAACTAACAGTAATAGCAAAAGCCACTACAACATATGTACCTATTGAACCGAATAATTTATATAGAAAAAATCCAAAAAAGCTCCCTAAAACTCCTCCACCCCTATTGGCCTTGGAAATTTCGACTCCTTGTCTTATCCTTTCAAGAAAAGTAAGGTCCAGTGGGTTTATGCCATCCAAAACAATCAAGAATCCAATAAAAACAATGAAAAGGGAAATGATTATTCTTAGCTGTATCTTATCAAACCTTTCAAGTAAAAGGACAATCCCAGCACCTATTATAAACAAGGGAAAGAAATAACCACCAAAGCCCATCATTGAAAATGTGGTCCCATTGATTACGTTGCCAATTATTCCCATTCTACTGCTGAAAAGGCTTATTAGCACTATCACACCGACGGCAAGAACAATCATTCCAAGAATATCGGTGTTCATTTTGCTGGAAGTGTTGTTTTTGCTTTTTTTACTGTTTTTAGTTGCTGCCTTCTTTTTCATACTTTTCACCTCTGTCATATTAGCTGACTGATTATTGTAAATGCTCCAACAATCCATAGGTAAAATGAAAAGTAGTGGAGCTTGTTTTTATTGAGTATTTTTATAAGTGCCTTTATTGATATAATCCCTACTACCGTTGACAATAATACCCCGAGAATTAGGGGCAAATTAATAATTACACCATCGCCACCCTTAGCCACCTTGATGATTCCAAGCAAAAATGCTCCAAAGGTTGCAGGTAGTGCCAACAGGAATGAAAACTCTGTTGTAAGTGGTTTCTTCAGGCCTCTTAACAATCCAGCCACTATGGTAGATCCAGATCTTGAAATCCCTGGTATGATGGCCATTCCCTGAAATATACCAATTATTAAAGAATCCATCAAGGTCATCTTCTGGATGTCCTTATTCTCAGAACCTTTTTTCTCTGCAAACCACAATAGACATCCCGTTACCAACAAAGCGATTCCTATTGGTATCAATGATGTGTATAGTGATTCAAAAAAATCTTCAAAGGTTATTCCAATTATGGCTGTGGGAACTGAACCTGCAATAATAAGAAGACCCAGTCTTTGATGATCGGTTAGGTCTCCATTTTTTTTACCTGTCAATAGGTTCCCAAGTAATCTAAAGAATTCGATTATAATCCTCTTAACATCCTCAATGTAAACAATTACAATTGATATTAATGTCCCAAAATGAAGCATCTCAGTGAAAAACAGGTTCCCTTCCGTTATTCCAAACAAGTGCTGAAGCAATGCCAGGTGCCCTGAACTACTTATGGGTAGGAATTCGGCAACACCCTGAAATATACCTAAAACTATAGCTTCTATCCAATTCAAGTTTTATCCTCCTCATGCGAAATCTCACATATGCAATTAAGCTTAACAAATCATTTGCATATATGATAAATACATAACTTGATTATAACACATTAACGGTTACTTATCATCTTGCTATTGTGTTATTAAGACCACTATAAACCAGTGTGCCCAAATCCTCCACTTCCTCTATCAGTATTATCAAGAGTATCAACCTCAGAAAATTCCATCTTTTCGTATTTAGCAAGTATCATCTGAGCTATCCTGTCTCCATGACTGATCTCAAAGGGCTCATTTCCAAGATTTATAAGGATAACCTTTATTTCACCTCTATAATCACTATCAATGGTTCCAACTCCATTGGCAAGGGTAATGCCATTCTTGGCTGCCAATCCACTCCTACCCCTAATCTGAGCCTCGTAACCCTCTGGGATTTCCACGAAGAGTCCAGTGGGTACCATAAATCTTTCCATCGGCTTCAATACTATTGAATCTTCAAGACTAGCCATCAGGTCAACTCCAGAAGCACCTTCAGTCTTGTATTCAGGCAAAGACAGGTTTCCCTTGTTAACAACCTTCACTTTCATTTAAATTCCTCCAATCATACAAAAATAGATTTCAGTTCCATATTAAGTTTCTGGGTGTCCTTTACAGGGCCCACATATGATAGATTCATCTGCTCCCACAAAAGATACCTATTCACTACTCTTTCAATATCATTCATTCCAATATTGTTTATATGTTCAAGTACAATTTCAGGAGTCTCAATTGGTTTTTCATGCAAGAGATTTTTTCCCATTTCGTACATCATGCTAAAGGTGCCCTCAAGACTCAATATATAGCTCCCTTTAAGGTGCTCCTTTGATTTATTAAGTTCTTTGTTGGATATTAGCCTATCCTTAATCTGGTTAATTTCAATCTTGATTAGATCAGATACGGAATGTAAATTCTCCCTTGTCAAGCCCGCGTAGATTGATAGCATCCCAGCGCCATTGTAGGATGTAAGTGATGATTCTATTGTATAAACCAGGCCTCTATTCTCCCTTATCTCCTGGAATAGTCTGGAGCTTATTGTACCTCCCAGAATGTTATTTACTATCATCATTGGTAAAATATCATCGGAATAGGTGGACGGGCCTTGAAATCCCATGGCAACATTCAGCTGTTCAATGTCCTTATGCACTCCTAGAATCGACTGACCCGCTTCATAGTCATATGAAGGTATGTTTCCATCCCCCCTGTTGAAGCTATTGAATGCTCCCAGCTCCTTGTTCAGCATATTTATAACCTGCTCCTCTGAAAAGCTGCCTACAACGGAAACCACCATTTGGTCAGGTGTATATTTCTTATTGAAATATGAATAGATAATATCTCTATCAAAGCTATTGACCGTTTTATCGGTACCAAGAATCGGATAGGAAAGACTCATGTCCCTATAAGTCTGTTGGTTTAACATTTCAAATACCAGGTCTTCAGGGAAGTCCTTATACATATTGATTTCCTCGATTATAACTCCTTTTTCTTTTTCAATGTCATCTTCACTGAATTTAGAGTTTGTTATCATGTCTCCAAGGACATCAATTGCTATTGGAAGATGCTCATCTATAACCTTCCCATAGAAGCAGGTATGCTCCTTGCTCGTAAATGCGTTTATCTGACCACCGATATCATCCATGGCCTCCGCTAATTCGCGGGCGTTCCTCTTGTTTGTACCCTTGAACAGCATATGTTCAATAAAATGAGATATACCGTTATTTTCCTTATCTTCGAAAAAAGATCCACTGTTTGCAATAATACCAATGGTTGCTGATTTCAAGTAGGGAATTTTATGCATTATAACTTTTATTCCATTATCCAGACTTTTTATTGTATACATCAATTCCTCCATAAGCTGATCTCAAGTTCTATTTTACCAGTTAATAACACATTTGTTAACAAAAATAAACATGAACCTTTTTAGGGTTCATGTTATGGTTCTATTTATCCTTGTCTTCATTCTCTGCTTCAGTTTTTGGCTCATCCTTAAGAAGCACTTTCCTCGAAAGGTTAATTCTGCCCTGTTTGTCAATCTCCATGACTTTTACCATGATCTCATCTCCAACAGCCACAACGTCTTCGACCTTGTTGACTCTTTCCTTTGCAAGCTGAGATATATGAACAAGTCCCTCCTTGCCGGGCAAGACCTCCACAAAAGCTCCAAAATTCATTATCTTTGTAACCTTTCCCTTGTAGATCTCTCCAGCTTCAACTTCTTTTATTATGGTTTCTATCATTTCAATGGCTCTTCTGCTTCCTTCGCTATCATTTGAGACAATAGCCACCTTACCGGTGTCATCAATATCAATCTTAACTCCGGTTTCATCGATGATCTTGTTTATAACCTTTCCTCCAGGTCCTATGATCATTCTGATCTTATCGGGATGTACCTGAAGTGTCTGAATTCTTGGTGCATATGGAGACATTTCTTCTCTAGGCGCTGCTATGGTATCTGCCATCTTGCCTAGAATGAACAATCTAGCAATTCTAGCCTTTTCAAGAGCCTCCCTCATGATTTCTTCACTGATTCCTGAAATCTTGATATCCATTTGAATTGCAGTTATACCTTCACTGGTTCCAGCTACCTTGAAGTCCATATCTCCCAGATGGTCCTCTAAGCCTTGAATGTCAGTCAATATCGCTATATTATCATTTTCCTTTATCAATCCCATTGCAATACCTGCTACGGGAGCTTTAATTGGAACCCCTGCATCAAGTAGAGCCAGGGTACTACCGCACACACTTGCCTGAGAGGTAGATCCATTTGAGCTTAGAACCTCTGAGACCAATCTCAAGGTGTATGGGAAATCATCCTCAGATGGAATAACGGGTTCAAGTGCTCTTTCTGCAAGAACTCCGTGTCCGATTTCACGTCTGCCTGGGCCTCTCATAGGTCTGGTCTCACCGACTGAATAAGCTGGGAAATTGTAATGATGCATATATCTCTTGGATTCGTCATCCCCAAGGCCATCTATTATCTGGACATCACCTGATGCACCTAGGGTTGCGATTGTAAGAACCTGAGTCTGACCCCTGTTGAATAAACCAGAACCGTGTACTCTAGGTAGAAGACCTACCTCTGAACTTATATCTCTTATTTCATCAAGCTTTCTGTTGTCTGGTCTTTTTGATTCTTGTGTGATCAGCCTTCTAACATTATTCTTGATTATATTGCTCATTACTTCCTTTATATGCTTCTCACCCTCTGGGAACAATTCCAAGGCTTCCTGGAGGATTTCATCCTTAACCAATGTTAATTTCTCTTCTCTCTCAACCTTATCCTCGGTATTAAGTGCTTGAGCAAGCTTCTCATTTCCAAGCTCTTCAACTTTCAATCTGATTTCCTCATCAGGAAGGAATACTTGATATTCGACCTTCTCCTTGCCTACTTCTGCAACAATCCCGTCAATGAATTCACATAGCTTCTTGATTTCAGCATGACCTGTGAGTATTGCTTTTAGCATGGTTTCCTCTGATACAAACTTGGCTCCTGCCTCAACCATCATAATTGCATCCTTTGTTCCGGATACAACCAGGTCCAATTCTGTTATCTCTCTCTGTTTGCTGTCTGGGTTTATGATTATTTCACCATCAACCAATCCAACATTCACTGATGCTGTAGGTCCGTCAAATGGAATGTCTGATACTGACAATGCTATGGATGACCCAATCATGGCAGCGATCTCAGGACTGCTATCCTGGTCTACTGATAACACTGTTGCAACCACCTGCACTTCATTTCTGAAGCCATCCGGAAACAATGGTCTAATCGGCCTATCAATTAGCCTTGAAGTCAATATTGCCTTTTCACTGGGTCTACCCTCTCTTTTGATGAATCCACCTGGAATTTTACCAACTGAATACAGTTTTTCTTCGTAATCACAGCTAAGCGGGAAGAAGTCCAAGCCTTCTTTTGGTTTCTTGGATTGAGTTGCTGTTACCACTGTAACGGTGTCACCGTATTGTACCAAACATGCTCCGCTCGCTTGTTCTGCCACTTTTCCAGTAGTAATGGTCAATTCTCTTCCTGCCAAGGTGTATTGGAATTTTCTTTCCATAAATTACCTCCTTGTAATTTCATGATTTGTGTGTCGTATTATATAGTCTAATAAACTAATAGAGCGGGAAGTCCCGCTCTAATTAACCTCTGATGCCAAGTTTTTCAATTAAAGAACGATATCTTTCAATATCCTTATTCTGCAAATATCTTAATAGATTTCTTCTCTGTCCAACCATTTTTAGAAGACCCCTTCTTGAGTGATGGTCTTTCTTATGTGATTGCAAGTGTTCGTTTACAGAATTGATTCTGTGAGTAAGCAATGCAACCTGTACCTCTGGTGATCCTGTATCACCTTCGTGCATTTTGTACTCTTCAATAATATTGTCTTTTTCTTCTCTTGTTAACATTTTTGCACCTCCAAATAATTTTATTATCCACCTCCAGCTATGCAGGCGCCGAGGAACGACAAGCATTGCCAAAGGTAATCCTTAACATTTAAAGTTTAACATACTTTGCTATAAATGTAAATTGGATTTTTGTTTAATATACCTAATATCCTCATGCATTCTCATCTTGAGGTCATCAACTGAATCAAATTTCTTTTCTGGTCTTATATACTCAAGAAAGAATATCTCTATTTCCTTACCATAGATCTCATCATCAAATCCAATGATGTGATTTTCAATTTTAAGGTCTACCTCATCAAATGTCGGATTGACTCCGATGTTTGTTGCACTGGGATAGGTTTTTCCCTCCAATACAGTATATGTCATGTAAATACCCTTCTTTGGTATTACATATTTGTCCATGGGTCTTATGTTGGCAGTTGGTACTCCAAGCTTTTTCCCTAATCCTTTGCCATGAATTACCTCTCCAACAACACTGAAGGGTCTACCAAGCAATCTATTTGCTTCAACGATTTCCCCATCCGTCAAATGATTTCTGACTCTAGTACTACTTACCAATATTTCATTATGATACACAGGTTGAATAATTTCCGTCGCAATCCCCAGTTCCCTGCTAAGAGAAATCAGGAGGTCAACATCTCCTTGGGCCTTGTATCCAAACTTATAATCAGGTCCGACAGTAATTGCTCTACAATTTAGCTTTTCATACAATATGGACCTCACGAACTCCTGAGGACTGAGCTTCATGATTTCATCATTAAATTTCATAGTATAAAGAGTCTTTACTCCCAGCTTTTCAAGAAATCTATTTTTTTGCACATTACTATTGATTAATCTAGGCCCATTTTTGAATACAAATGATTTAGTATGGTTTTCAAATATCATCATCGATGGATGAAGTTTAGACTTTTTTGCGGTCTCAATCATCGATTTAATAAGTTTTTGATGGCCTATGTGAACACCATCGAAATTACCCAAAGCAAGGGAAGTCTCGAACCTTGTTTCATTCGCATTGTCAATCCTTATAATTTCCATTTTCTCACCTGATCAGTACTTTATCCATTTTAAGTGTTGTTCTGTCATTTTCTTCCATGATTTTTCCAATACCAATAAATTTATCTGAAACATATATTCTATGCAATTTACCTGCTGTTACTCCTATACCTTCACCCAGTTCAACTCTTACTCCATTGGTTAATGGCTTAAGGTAGCTGCCATCCAGTTTGATGCTTTCCATAAAGAGAATCGCACTATCAATCGGTTGGATTATATTTTGTAGAGCTTCCTTATCCATACCATCAAGGGTATCCATTCCATAGGAATCCTCCACCTTGAAATCTCCAACGCCAACCCTTAGGAGATAGGACATGTGACCATATGTTCCAAGTAGTTCGCCTAAGTCATTGCATATGGTTCTGATATAGGTTCCCTTTGAACACCTAGTATAGAAGGTTACTCTTCCATTGTCCTGGTTGTTTAGAATCCTGAGCTCCTTGATGTTTATTCTTCTTGATTTCCTTTCAACTTCAATGCCGTCTCTGGCAAGCTCATATAGCTTCTTCCCACCTATTTTTTTTGCAGAATACATTGGTGGAATCTGGTCTATCTCACCTCTGAATGAGTTGAATGCATCTTGGATTTGCTCCTCAGTCACAAGCTTGTATGAGGTTTTTACAACTGTACCAGTACTATCCTGGGTATCAGAAGAAGTCCCCAGTGTAAGCTCAGCGATATATTCCTTGTCAACTCCAAGGAGATACTCAGATACCTTTGTACCTTTACCTACACAAATTGGAAGAACTCCAGTCGCCATTGGATCCAGAGTCCCAGTATGACCTACTTTCCTTGTGCCCAATATTCTCCTGAAATATGCTACGGCATCATGGGAAGTCATGCCAGCCGGCTTAAAAAAATTGATTATACCATCCATCTAATCACCCAGCTTATCTATAGATACTTTTTTATCTCTCCCACCAATCTCATTTCAACATTTTCTATGGTATCCTCCACAGTAGCTCCTGATGCCCTGCTGTGACCTCCGCCATTGAAACTGCTGCATACCTTGTTTGCATCAACAATATTCTTGGTTCTCAAGCTCAATTTAACTACTTCCTCATCTATTTCCTTCAAAAGGCAGGCTGCCTCAATGGAATCCGTATCCCTAACAAATTCAACGATGCCTTCTGTATCATCCATTGACGTACCTGTTTCATCAATCATTGATCTAGTAACCCTAACAACTCCAATCCTACCGTCATTGTAGAGCTCCATTCCAGAGATTGCCTTTATGAAAAGCTTTGTTCTATTAAGGCTTCTTCTTTGGTATAGATTAGTGTTTAATTCATAGGCATCAATACCATATCCATATAGTTTTGCAATATTCTCATGGGTTCTGCCAGTTACGCCCTGATATGTGAATCTACCTGTATCTGTACTGATGGCAACATAAATCAAAGATGCAATTTCCCTATCTATGGGCATATCCATCTGCAACATCAATTCGAACAATATCTCTCCAGTAGATGAAAACTCTGGTAATACTATGTTGATATCACCAAATTCAGTGTTGCTTACATGATGATCAATATTTACTACTTTATTAGACTTATCAATAAGAAACTTGTTTTCACCAAGTCTATCCGGATCACTGCTATCCAATGCAAATAAAAGATCTATTCTTTCCATGTTACCGTCAACAGGCTTTAACCTTTCTATACCAGGTAGAAATAAATAGTCTTCTGGTATCATGTCTGCCTTTACAAACATAACGCTCTTTCCCATCTTTTCAAGGGATAAGCCTATAGCCAAAAGGGAGCCCAAATTGTCTCCATCCGGACTCTTGTGAGAGACAATGGCTATCCTTTCACTGGCCTCCATATCCGACTTCAGGATATCAAGATCATTCTTTCTTATCATCAGAGTCCTCCCTTGAGTCCCTGTTGACTTCTTCTATTAACTTTGACATATATAGTGCCTGTTCAATGCTTTCGTCCAGCATAAATATTGGCTCTGGTACATGTCTTAAATTGATTCTGTTTCCGATTTCCTTCCTTATAAAGCCTTTGGCGCTTTGAAGTCCTTCTATGGTACTCTGTTTGTCCTCCTCACTACCCAAAACCGATATGAATATCTTGGCAAACCTTAGATCCTTGGTAACACTAACCTTGTTTACACTGGGCATACCGCTTATTCTAGGATCCTTGATCTCGTTTTGAATCAGCTCTGAAACAACTTTTTTAACTTCCTCGGAAATACGGTTTATTCTCTTTTCATTCATTCGTCACACCTCTAATCTCTTTTGACTTCCTTGAGAACATATGCCTCCAGATTATCTCCCTCTTTTATATCATTGAAGTTTTCAAGTCCCAAACCAGCTTCAAAACCAGTTAAAACTTCCTTGGCGTCATCCTTGAACCTTTTCAGAGATGAAACTGAACCATCGAAAATCACTACATCGTCCCTAAGGAGTCTTATGTTTGCATTTCTGCTGATCTTTCCACTTACAACATATATTCCTGCTATGGTGTTGCCGTTAGGTAGTCTGAATGTTGCTCTAACCTGGGCACGTCCAAGAATTTCCTCAACTATCTTAGGCGCATGCATTCCCTTTACTGCAGCTTGTATATCCTCAATGGCCTCGTAAATAATTCTGTAGGTTCTCACATCCACATCTTCTTTTTTTGCCACTTCTATGGCGTTAAGGTTGGGTCTCACGTTAAATCCAATTACAATTGCATTTGAAGCTGATGCAAGCATAATATCACTTTCGGTAATCCCACCTACTCCACCGTGTATAAGATTCACCCTTACCTCTTCAGTGTCCAGTTTATTCAATGATTGGCTTAGTGCTTCTATTGAACCTCTAACATCTCCCTTAACTATGATGTTCAGATCCTTGACCTCACCAAGCTTGATTTTTTCAAATAGGTCATCCAATGACACCTTGGATGATTGCTTCATTTGAGCCTCTCTAATAAGATCCTTTCTTGCATCTGCTATGTTTCTTGCAGCCTTCTCGTTCTCAACAGAAAACAGAAGGTCTCCAGCATTTGGAACTTCTGACAAGCCTAATATCATAACAGGTATTGAAGGCGTTGCCTTCTTGACGTTTTTACCCTTCTCATCAAGCATTGCCCTTATACGCCCACTGGCAGTACCTGAAACAACCATGTCTCCAACGTGCAGTGTCCCTTTTTGAACAAGCACCGTTGCCAAAGGTCCTTTCCCCTTGTCAAGCTGTGCCTCTATGATTGTACCAACTGCTCTTCTATCGGGATTGGCTCTTAATTCCTGCATGTCAGCTACCAATAGTATCATTTCAAGCAAATCTTCTATGCCTGTCCTTTGGATTGCTGAAACCGGAACTATTATGGTGTCTCCACCCCAATCCTCTGGAACAAGTCCATTATCAGCCAGTTCCTGTTTTACCCTATCAGGATTGGCATCTGGCTTATCAATTTTATTTATTGCTACAATTATTGGAACTCCTGCTGCTTTAGCGTGTGCAATAGCCTCTACAGTCTGGGGCATTACACCATCATCTGCTGCTACAACCAGTATGGCAACATCAGTAACACTTGCACCTCTTGCTCTCATTGATGTAAATGCCTCATGGCCAGGCGTATCCAAAAACACTATTTTCTTGTTGTTTATGTTGACTGCGTAGGCACCAATATGCTGTGTTATTCCTCCTGCTTCCTTGTCAGTTACATTTGTATGTCTGATTGCATCCAATAATGATGTCTTACCATGGTCAACGTGACCCATTACCGTTACTACTGGTGGTCTGGGCAGCATATCCTCCGGTTCATCGTCATAATCCAACAAATCCTCTTCGGTTTGCTCAACTTCAGGCTCAATGGCTTTTACTTCAACGTTGAAGTCATCCGCAACAATAGCAGCAATTTCACTATCTATGGCTTGATTTTGGTTAACCATTACACCCAGACCAATAAGCTTTGTTATGATTTGTGATGCATTCACTCCTATCATCTCAGCCAGGTCTTTCACTATAACTTCTGATTCGATTTCTATTGTCTTCTTTTCGATATTTTTTTCCTCTTTTTCTATTGGAGTCTCTTCAATTTTTTGTTGCTTTTTCTTTGGTTTTTTTACTTTCGGCTTTTCATCCTCGTCATAAAGCTCGTCTTCATCTTCCGTGACAGCTTTTTCTTCTTTCTTTTCCTCTGTTAAAAGCTCTTTTATTAGCTGTGCCTCTTCATCTTCTATCGAGCTCATATGGCTATTGATTTTCAATTCAAGTCCTTCAATTTTTTCCATTAGCGCTTTACTGGATATATTGAGCTCTTTTGCTAGTTCATAAATTCTTACTTTTGTCATACCTTGCACCTCCTGTTTGTTTAAGGTGATCCTTTATTTATCTATGACGTTCTTTAATCTGGAGTAAACTTCTTCAGTTATTTCTGTCTGTAAGGCCCGTTGGAACTTTTTATTCCTATAAGCCTCCTCAAAGCAATCAATGGTTGGGCATATGTATGCGCCTCTTCCATTGGCTTTTCCGGTTAGATCAACACTTACCTCATTCTCCTTGTTTTTGACTACTCTTACCAATTCTTTCTTGGGTTTCATTTCATTGCAAGCAATGCATTTTCTCAGTGGAATTTTTCTTGCGCTCATGATATTCCTCCAATCTACTTTTCATCTGAGGATTCATCTGAAGCCTCACTTGAAATTGTATCAAGTCCTTCATCTGAGTTCTCACCTGAAGTTTGTTCAGAATAATTCGTACTGTCATCATCAGATGGTCCCACTTCCATTTCCTCATTGTCCGCAGCTGGTTCATCTTTTATATTTTGTTTTTCAACAAATTCCTTGTATTGAGTTTCAGATTTTATATCTATTTTCCAATTTGTCAGTTTTGCAGCCAGCCTTGCATTTTGACCTTCTTTTCCTATGGCAAGGGACAATTGGTAATCAGGCACAACAACAATTGCTGATTTTTCCTTCTCGTTTGGAACAACCTTTACAACCTTGGATGGACTCAAGCTATTCGCTATAAATTCAGCAGGCTCTTTACTCCAAATTACAATGTCAATCTTTTCGCTGTTCAGTTCATCCACAATCGCCTTAACTCTGGCTCCCTTAAATCCTACGCATGATCCCAGGGCGTCCACATCGGGATTCTTGGAGAATACTGCAATTTTTGTCCTAGAACCAGCTTCCCTGGATACTGAGTAAATTTCAACTATCCCTTCAGCTATTTCAGGAACTTCCAGCTCGAACAGCCTCTTCACAAGGCCTGTATTGGCTCTTGACAGCACTATTTGAGGTCCCTTTGTCGTCTTCTTGACCTCTAATATCAATAGCTTCTTTCTGTCCCCCTGATTGTAATCCTCACCTGAAATCTGCTCAGAAGGGGGCAGTATCCCTTCAGTCTTTCCCAAATCGATATATACATTATTCTTTGCAATTCTCTGGATTTGACCTGTTATGATTTCGTTTTCTCTGTTAATGAACTCATCGAAAATCACGTCTCTTTCAGCATCTTTAATCCTCTGGATTACAACCTGTTTTGCCGTCTGAGCAGCGATTCTTCCAAAGTTTTTAGGTGTTATTTCCAGCTTTACAACATCTCCAACCTCATAATTGGCATTAATCTCCTTTGCCTCATTTAACGGCATCTGTAAAAGCTCGTCTTCAATTGCATCATTTTCCACAACATCCTTGGTTGCGAAAACTTCAACCTCTCCTGTATCTCGGTCCATTTCCACAATTACATTTTGCGATGAACCGAAATTTTTCTTGTAGCTGGATATCAGAGCTGACTCCAATGCGTCAAATATAATATCCTTGGAAATGCCCTTCTCTCTTTCTATTTCCTCAAGAGCATTGATGAAATCAACATTCATCCGTATATTCCTCCTTAAAATTTAATGGTCAACCGAATCAAGGATACTGTTTCCCTCGGTATTTCAACCATTTTATCTACTGTTTCCAGCTCCACTGAATCCCCGTTATATGACTTTAATATTCCTTCGTATTTCTTAACTCCGTCAACTGCCCTGTAGAGACTAACCTCTACTTCCTTTCCCAGATTTCTTTCCAGATCCCTGTCTGTTTTCAGGGGTCTGTCAAGTCCAGGAGATGATACCTCGAGATAATAAGCCTTCTGTAGTAAGTCCTCATCATCAAGTCTTTGGCTTAGTTTTTCACTTACAATCTGACAATCATCAAGATTCACTCCACCAGCTTTATGGATATAGACCCGAAGGTAGTAGTCTCCGCTTTCCTTAAGATATTCCACATCTACCAGCTCATAGCCTAGCTCAGAAGTGACCTCTTCACATAAGTTCTCAATGCTTGTCATAAAACCTTTCTTACTCATCATACACCTCCATCTCAGACTCCCTGACACAAACGAAGAGTGGGAAAAACCCACTCTTGCCGGAAATCACTCTAATTGTCTTGTTTATTATAACATATTGAGACCATTAAATCAAATGCTAAATAAGCTAATTTGATTGCTCTCAGGCAGAGAATCCAAACATCCGTGTCCCTTGAGGGCATCTATTACTGGTCTGGTTGCTTTTCCCCTTTTTATTAGATCCTCTATTGACATGAAAGCTTTTATTTCTCTTTCTTCGGCGATCTTTCTGGCTGCATTTTCCCCTACTCCATCAAGAGCTTTGAGGGGGGGTAAAACACCCTTTTCATTCAAAATGAACCTATCGCTATCTGATTTGTAAAGATCTACCCTGTCAAACCCAAAACCTCTGGTGTACATTTCAAGAACAACCTCAAGGACTGTTATCTGATTCTTTTCCTTGGTTGTTGCTCCCATACCTTTTTGCTCCAGTTCAGTTAGCTTTTGCCTTACAGCTGATTCTCCCCTGAGAATCATATCTGCATCAAAATCGGAGGACTTTGTTGTAAAATAGGTTGCATAAAAAGCCCGTGGATGGTGAACCTTAAAGTATGCGATCCTGAAGCTCATTGTAACATAGGCGGCAGCGTGAGCCTTTGGAAACATGTACTTAATCCTTTTACAGGATTCAATGTACCATTCAGGTATACCTAGATTCTTCATAGCTTCCTCTTCTTCAGGCTTAAGGCCTTTTCCCTTCCTTACCTTCTCCATGATAAAGAAGGACTGTTTCTTGTCCATACCAGCATTTATCAGTGAAAGCATTATGTCCTCACGTGTTGATATAACCTTTGCCAAGGGGGCCACTTTATTTTTTACCAGCTCCTGTGCATTATTGATCCAGACATCAGTACCATGTGAAAGGCCACTTATCCTGACCAATTCAGAAAAAGTGGTGGGGTTTGTTTCAATCAACATCTGTCTAACAAACTTGGTCCCAAATTCAGGGATCCCCAATGTACCAACCGGACAGTTTATTGCATCAGGATCAACGCCAATGGACTTTGTACTTGTAAATAGCTCCATTGTATCCTTGTCATCAAGAGGAATGGTTGTTGGATCAATTCCCGTAATATCCTCCAACATTCTAATTATACTCGGAACATCATGACCAAGGATATCCAATTTCAGAATCCTACCACTGATGGCATGATAATCAAAATGGGTGGTTATTACACCAGACTTTTTGTCATCTGCAGGGTATTGAATAGGCGAAAAGTCGTGAATATCCTTGTAATCCGGCACGATCATTACTCCTCCAGGGTGCTGTCCGGAAGTCCTTTTTATTCCTGTACAACCCTTCAGGAGCCTATTGATTTCAGCCTGGCTCACAGTCATTTCCCTCTTCTCAAAGTATTTTTTCACAAATCCATAGGCGGTCTTGTCAGCAATCGTACCTATCGTTCCTGCTCTGAACACCTTCCCTTCCCCAAAAAGCTCCTCAGTGTACTTGTGCGCTCTAGGCTGATATTCTCCGGCGAAGTTAAGGTCAATATCAGGTTCCTTGTCTCCTTCAAATCCCAAGAATACCTCAAAGGGTATATCATGTCCTTCTTTGATGTAATTCTCATTGCATTTTGGACATTTCATATCAGGCAAATCATAGCCTGACGCTATGGAACCATCTGTGAAAAATTCACTGTTCTTACAGGCTGGACAAACATAGTGAGGAGGAAGAGGATTCACTTCAGTTATTCCACTCATCGTTGCAGCAAAGGAAGAACCAACAGATCCTCTTGAGCCAACCAAATAACCATCCTCCATGGATTTCCAAACCAATTTCTGTGCAATTATATACATTACTGCATAACCATTCTTGATTATGGAGTCCAATTCTCTTTCCAATCTCTTCTTAACCAAGTCAGGCAGAGGACTGCCATAGGTTTCCACAGCCCTGTTAATGGTTATCTCCCTCAGCTCCTGGTCAGAACCTTCAATCTGAGGTGGAAACGTTCCTTCAGGTATTGGAATGCACTTGTCAATAAGAGAGCTTATCCTATTGGGATTTGAAACTACAACTTCCTTTGCAATGTCATCACCCATATAATCAAATTCCTCTAGCATCTGCTCAGTGGTTCTGAAATATAGTGGGGGTTGATTATCCGCATCCTGAAATTTTTGTCCAGACATGAGAATTCTTCTGTAGACTTCATCCTCAGGATCCAGAAAATGAACATCTCCAGTTGCAACAACTGGCTTCCCCAAGCTTTTTCCCAGCTTATAAATCATCTTGTTGATGGACTTAAGCTCTTCCTGATTTTTTACAATACCTTCCCTCACCATGTACTCATTATTCCCCAGGGGTTGGATTTCCAAATAATCATAAAACTTAGCGATTTCTCTTATTTCCTGATCAGGCTTGTTTCTTATGATGGCTCTATATAATTCACCAGCCTCACAGGCACTTCCTACAATCAGGTTCCTTCTGTGACTTTCTATTAGGGATTTGGGCATCCTAGGCTTTCTATGGAAATAGTTCAGGTGTGATTCTGAAATCAATCCATACAGGTCTTTAAGACCAGATTGATTCTTCGCCAGGAGTATGATATGGTGCATGTCTCCCTTTGTAGAGTCCGAATTACCTGTGAGTTTGTTTATATCTTTAAGTACCTTTAAATCTCTGTCTCTGATCAATTCCAATATCTTCAGTAGAATGTTTCCAGTGGCAAGAGCGTCATCAACAGCTCTATGGTGATTTTTCAGTTCAACCTTGAGATGCTTTGCTACAAGGTTAAGCTTGTGGCTTTTCATGGTCGGAAACATTGCTCTCGACAGTTCAAGTGTATCCAAAACAGGATTTTTTAGATTAACATCAATGCTTTCATATGCTTCCCGAACAAACCCCATGTCAAATGAGGCGTTGTGAGCAACCAACACGCTATCTTCTATGAAATTCAGAAATTCTGGAAGCACCTTGTCTATTGTAGGCTTGTCCTTGACCATATCGTCAGTTATTCCTGTAAGTTTTGTTATGAGCTCTGGTATTGGTATTTCGGGATTTATCAATTGGCTAAAGCTTTCAATTATTTCTCCGTTTTGTATTTTCACTGCTCCGATTTCAGTAATTCTATCATTCTTAGGCGATAGACCAGTAGTCTCCAGGTCAAATACAACAAAGTCATCCAATGGTCTGCCCTCAATATTTCCAGTTACAATCTGCTTCTTGTCGTTAATCATATAGGCTTCCACTCCATATATGATTTTGATGTCCTTGCTCATTTCCATTGCATCGGGGAAAGCTTGAACAACACCGTGGTCGGTAATGGCAATTGCCTCATGACCCCACTCTATGGCTCTCCTTATAAGATCCTTTGTATGAGATACACCATCCATTGAACTCATTTGGGTATGAAGATGAAGTTCCACCCTCTTCTCATCCGCTTTATCCTTCATTATTGTTTGTTCCTTTACCTGAATAGATTTGATCATAACAGTCATTTCCTTGGCATATGTGTCGTATACAACATCTCCACTCAATAGCACATAGGATCCTTCTCCAATATTTGCAGTGAACTCTTCAGACTGCTCTCCGTTCAAGAAAACTTTCGCTGAAATTGAATTAGTTCCATCTGAAAGATAGAAAATTCCAAGAGTTCGATTATCCTTTATGGATTTCATCTCAATCTGGAATATTTTGCCTTCAATTATGGCACTACCTGTTTGCATATCTATGTCAATTATTCTGATTGGGTCACCCTTGATTTTCTTCCCAAAGCAATAATCCTTGCTTTTGGATTTTTTTCCGGACTTATCAGCAGGTTTTTTCATCATCATCTCCTTGAGAATTTTGCGTTCTTCCATTTCCCTGTTATAAAAGAACTTCTCGTTTTCGTGTGTATCCATATAATCTACATTCAATGCCTTACCGGTTGCCTTCTCAGTTATTTCGGTCAACTCCTCCAAAAGTCCATTTCTTGTCACTGACCTATAGGGTAAATCACCTGGCAATACCAGGTTAACAATTTCTCCCTCATTTAAAACAACATCCTCTAACCAGGATGAGCTAGAGGGTATATGTTTGCTGATTTCTCTTTTAATCAAATCCAGTAGTTGATCCTGATCCAGAGATGCCCCTATATCAGAATACTTGATTTCAATGACCATATCCTGGAACTTATCCTTGAATGCCGAGAGTATGGAGGCTTTTTGCTTTCTTGTAACCCAGTGTCTATCCTCTAATTCCATTGACAGTTTCATGGACTTGTTATCAAGGATAACAGATTTTATAGTAAGATCATCAATAAATGATGAAATGTTTTTTTCATCAGGGAACAATGATTTTATAGTTTTATTCTCTGCCATGTATTAACTCTCCTTAATCAACTCTCCAGTTCCTCAATTTCCTTCATCAATTCCTCAAGAAGTTTTTCTTCAGGTACCTTTCTGATAATTACACCTTTCTTGAAGATGAGTCCTTCACCATTCCCACCAGCTATGCCTATGTCAGCTTCACGGGCTTCTCCAGGGCCATTCACTGCACAGCCCATCACCGCTACCTTGATTGGTTTCTTTATGTGCTCCAGTCTCATTTCAGCCTCTTGGGCAATACCGATCAGATCAATGTGGGTTCTGCTACAGGTTGGGCAGGATATGAACTCAATCCCATCATTTCTCAACCCGAGAGATTTGAGAATCTCCTTTCCTACCTTCACCTCATCAACAGGATCTCCTGTTAATGACACTCTAATGGTATCTCCAATCCCCATTGCCAGAAGTGTACCTATCCCGACCGAAGACTTGATTGTACCCCTCCAAGGTGTCCCCGCCTCAGTCACTCCAAGATGTAATGGGTACTCACATTTCTCCGACATCAAGGCATAGGAGCTTATGGTTAGTGGAGCTGAGCTGGCTTTCAATGATATTTTAATGTCATGAAAATCCATCTCTTCAAGAAGTCTTATCTGTTCCAAAGCACTTTCAACCATTGAGTTTTCATTTACTCCATTATATTTTTCAAGATATTCTCTTTTAATCGAGCCTGAATTTACCCCTATTCGGATGGAAATATTTTCAGATTTACAAGCATTCACAACTTCCCTGACATTTTTTTGACTACCAATATTTCCAGGGTTAATCCTTAAGCCATCAACACCTTGTCTGATGGATTCGATTGCAAGTTTGTAATCAAACTGAATATCCGCAATTATTGGAATACTTATATGCTTCTTGATTTCATTTATGGCCTTTGCATCCTCCAAAGAAGAAACAGCTGACCTTACGATATCACAGCCAGCCTCCTGCAGTTCCTGAATCTGTATTAGGGTTTTCTTTACATCAGATGTGGGTGTGTTGGTCATTGACTGGACACTTATGGGTGCATCTCCTCCAATATATACATCCCCCACCTTGATTTTTCTTGTTTTCTTTCTAGTAATCATATAATCCACCTTATATATTCTTTTTAGGTCCAAGTGTGTTTAACATCCTTTATGCTACTTAAAACAGGTCGATCCTAATAAGGTCCTTATAGGTAACAATTAGCATAAGTGATATCAGGAATATGAATCCAATGAAATGGATAAACCCTTCCTTGTCCGCATCAATAGGCTTACCTCTTAAAAGTTCTATTAGCAGAAACACTATTTTACTTCCATCAAGAGCTGGTATGGGAAGAAGGTTGAAAAAACCAAGGTTGATGCTTATAAACCCGAGAATGTAAAGAACACTTGTAAAACCCATACTTGCAGCATTTCCAATTTCATTTATTACACCAACAGGTCCCGCCAAGTCATTTGTTGATACATTTCCCTGGAACAGCATCCCCAAAAACTGAAACATTAGTTTAAGAAAATACCATGTTTCTTGAAATCCCGACTTGATTGCAGTAAAAAAACCTGTTTCATATGCTGGAACTATTCCGATGACAACTCTGCCCTCATCTAGTGTCGGCCTGATGTCAAGGCTTAACAATTCACCCTCTCTTTCCACTTGAACCTGTATAAAAGTATCAGGGTCCTGTTTGTTTATAGTGGTTACTATATCATCCCAATTGCCTATGGTTATACCTTCAATCTGAACAATTCTGTCCCCTGGCAGTATTCCATATTCCTGTGCTGGGCTGCCTTCAATAATCTCATCGATTGTTGTTGAAGGTACTCCAACATTAAAAGCCACCAAGGACAACACGACTATTGCCAAGACAAAGTTCATTATTGCACCAGCTGAAATTACTGCAATCCTTGACGAAACAGATACGTTGTTAAAACTTCTGGGGTCATTGGAGGATTCATCCTCTCCTTCCATTTTAACATAACCACCTATTGGTAGAGCCCTTAAGGTGTACTGTGTTTCACCCTTCTTTTTCTGAATCAGCTTGGGTCCCATTCCTATGGCGAATTCATTAACCTTTATTCCAACCATCTTTGCTACCGTAAAATGGCCTGCCTCATGAACGAGGACAACCAATAAAAAGACAAATATTGCAGCTAATGCGGTTATCATTTATTTCACCTCTGTTTTTCTACATAAAAAAGTAATATGCATAATAATAAACAACTGGAGCAGTAAATATTATGCTGTCAAATCTATCCAACATACCACCGTGTCCCGGCATAATTCTTCCATAATCCTTTATTCCTGCGGCTCTCTTGATCCTGGATGCAGTTAGGTCGCCCAATTGAGAAATTATTGATCCCAAAAAAGCCAGTGTTGCTACACTCCACAGGGGTGATATACCAGCAAATAATGAGTATATTATAGTTACGACTATACTCCCAACTATTCCGCCTATTGCACCTTCAACAGATTTTTTGGGACTTATTTCAGGACATAGCTTCTTCTTCCCAAACTTGCTGCCAACAAGATATGCAAAGGTGTCAGTACCGAATGCTATCAAAAAAATCACCCAAAGAAAAACACTTCCCTCAAGGTTAAGAATATGGAAAAGCAGAAAAGGTATGTAGAGTATCCCAGTAATTGTCATTGCAGAATCCTTAATGTCACTTTCCTTTATAAGAACAGTTGCAGCCAGTGATATTAACAGTATACTCGAAACAATAAAATCAAAAGAAATAATTGCAAAGTTATTGGATAGAAACAACAATACCGTCGCTGCGTATCCAACTGTTTCAAATGGATTCACTCCCATTTTCCTAACTGCATTGTAGAACTCTCGCAAGGCTACCAATGATAGGATCAAAATTGAGAAGCCTAGATAATTCCCTCCCAGAAGGAGAACCCCAACCAATAGTGCAAGTCCAATAACTCCTGATATCAATCTCACTCCCAGGTCTCCCACTTAAACACCCCCAAATCTCCTATTTCTTTTCTGATATTCAACTATGGCGTTGTATAGATGGTCCGCTTTGAAGTCTGGCCACAATACATCAGAAAACCAGAATTCGGAATATGCAGCCTGATAAATCAGGAAGTTGCTTAACCTTAGTTCTCCACTGGGTCTGATTATAAGATCAGGATCAGGTTGTCCTTTTGTATAGAGGTAGTCAGAAATCAGTTTCTCATCTATTTCATCTATATTTATATTACCCTTATTTACATCTCTCAAAATATCTTTAATTGCCATGGTCACTTCCTGTCTTCCACCATAATTGAGAGCGATGTTTAAGGTCATTCCTGTATTACTTGACGTAATCCCCACAGCACGCTCTACTTCCCTCATTGGCAAATCAGGTAATTTGGATATGTCACCAAGAATCATTATCTTTACGTTGTTTTCGTTCAGCCTCCGCAGTTCCTTTCTGACAAATACAACCAGGAGATTCATCAATGCCTCTACTTCAACACTTGGTCTTTTCCAGTTTTCTGTAGAAAATGCATATAGAGTGAGATTTTTTATACCCAATTCATTGCATGCTTCAACAATTTGAACTACCTTTCTCATACCCTCCTGATGTCCCAGATGCCTTGGTAGTCCCTGCTTTTTAGCCCATCTACCATTTCCATCCATTATGATCCCAATATGAACCGGTAATCTTTCCTTATCTATATCCTTTATGGTTTTGCTGATATTTTCAGTCATGTCTTCCTCCATCAACAAAAACCCCTTCTTTGAGAAGGGGTTAAATTATATTTCCATCAATTCTTCTTCTTTTTTTGCAGTTATTTCATCTATCATAGAGATGTGTTTGTCTGTGATCTCCTGCATGTGATCCTCTGCCTGTTTTCTGTCATCCTCAGTCAGCTCTTTATCCTTCTCCATTTTCTTTATTTTGTCAATGGAATCTCTTCTTGTATTTCTTATGGCAACTTTCGCATTTTCGCTGTTCTTCTTAACCACTTTTATAAGATCTTTTCTTCTCTCTTCAGTTAGCTGTGGAATTACAAGTCTAATGAGTTTCCCATCATTTGATGGATTTAATCCCAAATCGGATTTCATAATCTCCTTTTCTATGACGGGTATTAGCTTAGCATCCCATGGCTGAATTACCAGTAATCTTGGTTCAGGAGCAGACACACTACCTACTTGCTTCAAGGGAGTTATCTGACCGTAGTAATCAACGTTAATTCTGTCCAGCAAAGCAGGGTTTGCCCTACCAGCCCTTATGGCTGCAAGCTCCTCCTTATAGACGGATATGGTTTTGTCCATCTTCGATGCCGCTTCCTTGTGTACATCCAATTCCATAACTACTCCTCCTTTACGTGGGTTCCGATTTTTTTGCCTAATACAACATTTACAATATTATCCGGATCATCAATTCCAAAAACTATCAGTGGAATTCTATTGTCCATACATAATGATGTTGCTGTGGAGTCCATTATTCCAAGGCCTAATTTTAGTATATCAATATATTTTAAAGTGTCAAACTTTTTTGCCTCACAATTAAACTTTGGATCTGAGTCATATACTCCATCTACACCTTTTTTGGCCAGCAGTATAACTTCAGCTTCAATCTCAGCGGCTCTCAGTGCAGCTGTGGTATCAGTTGAAAAGTAAGGATTGCCTGTACCGGCTCCAAAAATTACAACCCTACCTTTCTCAAGATGTCTGATTGCTCTTCTTCTTATATATGGCTCAGCGACTTGTCTCATTTCAATTGCAGATTGAACTCGGGTAACTACATCCATATTTTCCAAAGCATCCTGTAACGCCAGGGCGTTCATCATTGTTCCCAACATTCCCATGTAATCGGAGGTTGCCCTATCCATGTCCTCAGTTGTTCGTCCTCTCCAAAAGTTGCCACCACCAACTACTATTGCAACTTCAACTCCAAAATCATTTAATTTTTTTATCTGTTCAGCAATATTGCTAACAGTTTCAATATCAATACCCGTGCCCTTGCCACCTGCAAGTGCTTCACCGCTTAGCTTCAATATGATCCTTTTAAAAATGGATTCCATGGCTACACTCCTCAGAAAAAGTATATATACTCTATCTCCAAGCTATTAAGACTTGGAAATAATCCTATCCGAACTTATTAAAAGGAGAACAACCAGTGTTCTCCTTTATTAACTACATGTTCATTTGCTTTGCTACTTCCTCAGCAAAATTTTCTTCTTTCTTTTCAAGACCTTCTCCAACTTCATATCTTGTGAATCTTCTAATAACAATATTTTCACCGATTTTTGAGATTTTGGATGCAAGAAGATCCTTAACCTTTATGCTTGGATCCTTTATAAATCCTTGATCAAGAAGACAAATTTGCTCGAAGAATTTTTCCATCCTGCCTTCAACAATTTTTTCAGCTACGTGAGCAGGTTTACCTTCATTGACAACCTTGTTCATTTGGATTTCTCTCTCATGCTCAATTTCTTGCTCTGAAAGTTCTTCTCTTGATACGACCTTGGGATTAGCAGCAGCTACCTGCATTGCCATGTCCTTAACAAATTCCTTGAATTCATCGTTCTTTGCGACAAAGTCAGTTTCAGAATTAACTTCAATAAGAACTCCAATTCTACCACCGTGGATATATGCTTCTACAAGACCTTCTGATGCTACTCTTCCGGATTTTTTTGATGCAGAGGCAAGACCTTTTTCCCTAAGGTAGTCTATCGCCTTATCAATATCACCATCTGTTTTTTCAAGCGCTTTTTTACAATCCAGCATACCAGCTGCTGTTTTCTCTCTTAACTCTTTTACTAAAGAAGCACTAATAGCCATAATATACCTCCTATATCATTAAAACGGTAAGGAATACAGAAAAACCTGCAATCCTTACCTTCTTCTTACTCTTCTGTAGTCTCTACGTTTTCCTCAGCTTCGTTCTGCTCACCCTGCTTTGCTTCGATAACAGCATTAGCCATTGTCTCAGTCAACAGTTTTACAGCTCTTATTGCATCATCATTACCAGGAATGATGTAGTCAATCTCATCTGGATCACAGTTAGTGTCTACTATTCCTATTACAGGAATTCCAAGAATATGAGCTTCCTGTACAGCAATTTTTTCTTTTCTAGGGTCCACAACAAATAGGACATCTGGTATTCTAGTCATGGTTTTTATACCACCTAGAAACTTCTCAAGTCTTTCAGCTTCATGTCTCAGCTTAATAACTTCCTTCTTTGGAAGAACCTCAAATGTTCCATCTTCTTCCATTTTCTCAAGCTGGTGCAATCTGTCAATTCTCTTCCTGATAGTCTTGTAGTTAGTTAGCATACCACCCAACCATCTCTGATTAACAAAGTGCATGCCGCATCTTTTTGCCTCATTCTCGATCGCTTCCTGAGCTTGTTTCTTTGTTCCTACAAAAAGAGCCTCTCCGCCATTCTCAACGACTTCCTTCATTACGTTGTATGCGTCGTCAATTTTCTTGACAGTCTTCTGTAGGTCAATAATGTATATCCCGTTTCTTTCTGTGAAGATATACTGTGCCATCTTTGGATTCCATCTTCTAGTTTGGTGACCAAAGTGAACACCTGCTTCCAATAAACTTTTCATTGATACTACTGACATACTTTCACCTCCATGTTTTTTTCCTCCATCTGCATCTTCTATCTCGGGACTCATTAGAGCACAACCCTAAATATCAACAGATGTGTGTAATCACCATAGTATTATATCACAGTGTATTTACCATTACAACGATTTTTTATTCCTTTTTACTCTCTGCTCATAAATATGGCACCCCTATATGGAGTGCCTCAAATTTATTTTTTCTTGAGTTCATCAACAAGTTTCTCGTTAAGAATCTTGATGTGAGTTCCTTTCATTCCAAGAGATCTTGACTCTATGACGCCTGCGCTTTCAAATTTTCTCAGGGCATTAACAATAACTGATCTGGTAATACCTACCCTGTCTGCAATCTTACTAGCTACCAGCAAGCCTTCCATGCCATCCAATTCATTGAATATGTGCTCCATTGCTTCCTTTTCTGAGTAAGATAGGGTTCCTATCGCCATTTGGACGACTGATTTCTTTCTTGCATCCTCTTCAATCTCTTCAGTAGTAGCTCTTAGAATTTCCATTCCGACAACAGTTGCACTGTATTCACAAAGTATAAGGTCCTCAACAGTGAATTCCTTTCCAAATCTTGCAACTAAAAGAGTTCCCAATCTATTTCCACCTGAGTTTATGGGGACTACTGTAGAAATCTTGTCTGGATAGTCACACTCTGATACATTGTCGAATACACAATCCGTAACTTCCTTGATATTCTCACTTGTCTCAATAACCTTTAGCAACTCTTCATTATACTTCTTTGGAAATCTTCTTTCCTTCACTACCTCCGAATTGATAATGTCGCACTCAAATCCATCTGATAATGCATATCCAAGTACCCTTCCCTTCCTGCTTGCGATATAAACATTTGCTTCAAGGATATCAGAAAGGATCTTGCTGAGATCAGTGAATGAAACAGGCTGTGAACCATAGCTTTGCAATGTCTTATTAAGTCTTCTGGTTTTTTTTAACAAACTCTCCATTTTTTCCTCCTACTAAATTATTTATTCTTTGAACAATTCAGAATATTCGCCATTTATATATAAGATACTACATCCGAGGAAAAATGTACAGTTGTTTTTTTGATTTTTTAAATATTTTTACTGTAACCACAACTTGAATCTACACATTTAACAGTTGTTCTGCTTTTTAAACGCTTTATTACCATTGGTCCCTTACAATCAGGGCACTTTTCCTTTACCGGTTCGTCCCAGGAAACAAAATCGCAATCCGGGTAATTGTTGCAGCCATAAAAGACTCTCCCCTTTTTGGACCTTTTCCTAACGACATCCCCACCACATTGTGGGCAAGGTACATCTATTTTGTCTACAATAGGTTTTGTGTTCTTGCATTCAGGATAACCCGGACAAGCAAGGAACTTACCGAAACGTCCGTGTTTCACCACCATATTTCTTCCACATTTTTCACATACTACGTCACTGATTTCATCTTCAATCTCAATTTTATCTATTTCATCTTCAGCAATTTTAAGTTCCTTTTGGAAATCCTTGTAGAATTCTCTGACAACCTCTTTCCAATATATACTCCCTGAGGCAATATCATCAAGCTCATCTTCTAGATTTGCTGTGAATTTTTCATTGACCACATGGGTGAAATACTCCGTCAGTAGTTCATTAACCAGCATTCCTAGCTCCGTAGGATAGAAGGATTTCTTCTCTAGCACAACATACCCTCTAGATAGTATGGTTGAGATTGTTGGAGAATAGGTACTTGGTCTTCCTATTCCCATTTCCTCCATAAGCTTTATCAGTGATG
>JANKMX010000036.1 GCA_024649995.1 Gudongella sp.
CTGAACCAATTATGGCTCCTGCAAGAGCATTATTGGATAAATTAGGGGTAGGAAGAGGATTTATAGACTTTTCTCCCTGGGTAGCAATAATTTTTTTGAGGATTGTCTATACTGTAATTTTAAATCTGGCAGGGTAGGCTATGTTTGACAAGGATATTTATCTAAATCACATAGTTGACAATGAGGTCATCTTTAAGATGAGGAGATTGTTGGATCACATACAATCTTCACTTAAAAATCATTCAATTATTGAATCAGATTTTTTTGACCCATATGAAAGAAGAACTGCCGAATCCATACTGAATAGATTTCAGGAGCTGTCATATAGCTTTGACGGGGGTTTGGAAGAGTCGGAGAGAAAATCTATTATTATCTATCCCGACTATATTCAAGAAACGGACGTACCTTCTGTTGTAGCTTATCTAAAAATTGAAGGACAATTGGAAGATCTTTCTCACAAGGACTATCTAGGCGCAATATTGGGTCTTGGAATCACAAGGGAGAAGATAGGAGACATACTTTTATATGAGGATTTTACTTTAATAATTGTTAAGAAGGAGATAAAGGACTATATTCTGCTAAATTTTGAAAAGGCAGGCAGGCAGAATATCAACATATCTGAAATAGATGGTTATGGTCTTGAGTATCCTGAGCTGGATTTTATCGAAATTAGCAGGTTTGTATCATCCCTAAGGCTGGATTCCTATCTCAGTGCAGCCTATAATATTTCAAGGAGTGAGAGCAGAGCACTAATAAAATCAGAGAATGTAAAAGTCAACTGGGGGAAGACAAGCAAGGCTGACCACACACTTGAAGCAGATGATGTAATATCGGTAAGAGGAAAGGGAAGGACTATCCTTCATGAAATTGGAGGTATGTCAAAGAAGGGGAGACTCAATCTGAAAATCAGAAAACTAGTGTAATGGAGTGATCAAATGATAACACCCTTAGATATACAGAACAAGAATTTCAAAAAGACCTTCAGGGGTTTCAGTCCTAGGGAGGTTAATTCCTTCCTGAACGAAATGATTGACGATTATGAGAGGATGTATAAGGAAAACATTGAGTACAAGGACAAAATCAATATGCTTACAGATCAGATAAGACAATTCCAAACTATGGAGGAAAGTTTGAAGAGTACATTGCTTGTGGCCCAGCAGGCTGCGGATGATGTTACAGTAAATGCCAGAAACAAGGCGGAAATAATCATTGAGAATGCAGAAGATACAGGCAGGAGGATCATTGACCAATCAAGAGATGATGTAAGGGCAATCAAGGAAGAATATGATTATCTGCAAAAGGAATTATTTGTTTTTAAAACCAGATATGAATCATTTTTGAAGTCTCAACTGATGTCACTGGAAGAATATTACAATAGTGAAAGCAGGGGGAAGACTGGAAACGGAAAGACGGAAGAGGTAGACCTGAAGTACTAGAATGGAGGAGCGACAGCTCCTTTTTGTTCTGTATATTGCAACATGGTGGGAGGAAAGAAAGTTGGGGTTTTTACTGGGAATACTGATTATAATAGCTGATCAGGCAACTAAATACTTATCGGTGGTATACCTTATGGATAAGAGGCCAGTGGTGTTGATAGAGAATCTGTTGGAGCTTCATTTCGTCAGGAACTACGGAGCTGCTTTTGGAATACTGCAGAATCAGAGGGTTTTCTTTATCACAATAACAAGTCTTGTTCTTATTGGGATGTCTATTTACATGATCAGGAATAGGAATAAATTAACCGAGATAGCAAATCTGGCTATGGGATTTCTATTGGGGGGAGCCCTTGGAAATTTGATAGATAGAATAAGGTTGGGATATGTCGTTGACTTTATTAAGGTAGATCTTAGGATCTATGATTTTCCTGTTTTTAATATTGCAGATATATTCATAGTTTTAGGGACGGGATTGTTAATTTTTGTAATACTACTCGATAAGTATGAAAAAAGCACAGGTGATGTTTAGTGAAGGAAATTGAGATATATGTGGGTGAAGAAGATAATGAGAGACTTGATTACTATCTTTCACTTGAACTGGACGAGGTGTCCCGTACAAGGACACAGAGGCTTGTGAAGGATGGCTTGGTCAAGGTGAATGGGGAGATAAAGAAATCCAGCTATCTTGTCAAGGAAGGTGACACAATATCAGTTGTATTTCCGGAGCCTAAGACTCTAGAGATCGTCCCAGAGGATATCCCAATAGAAATTATGTATGAAGATAGTGATTTGGCTGTTATAAATAAGCAGCATGGTATGGTTGTTCATCCCGCGCCTGGGAATTATTCAGGGACCTTGGTCAATGCTATTATGTTCCACATGGATAACCTGTCATCAATCAATGGTATTATAAGGCCAGGAATCGTCCACAGGCTTGATAAGGACACTTCAGGCTTGCTCGTTATAGCCAAGAACGATAAAACTCATAGAGGACTGTCTGAGCAGCTTAAACACCATGGGGTGTATAGAGAGTACCTTGCATTGGTTCATGGGAACATCAAAAAAGACAATGGAACAATAGATGCACCCATCGGAAGAAATCAGAGGGATAGAAAGAAGATGGCCGTAACCCATAAGAACAGCAAGGAAGCTGTAACGCATTACTCAGTGTCTAAGAGATATGGAAAGTACACTTTGGTGTCATTGAAGCTTGAAACGGGGAGAACTCACCAGATAAGGGTTCACCTTTCATATATGGGTAATCCAGTAGTAGGTGATTCTGTATATTCCAGTGGAAAGAACGAGTTTCACATAAAAAGACAGCTGCTGCATGCTAAAAAACTGGGATTTATACATCCATCAACAAAAATGAGTGTTGAATTTTCATGTGAACTTCCAGAAGATTTCAGATTGATATTGGAAAAGCTGGATAAGGAGGCTCAATTATGATTATAAAAGCCGTAATTATGGATGAAAAGGCTATAGCCAGAGCAATAACCAGAATCTCAAATGAAATAATTGAGAGAAACAAAGGGGTTAAGGAATTGGTTCTGGTTGGAGTCAAGACAAGAGGGGTTCCTTTTGCAAGAAGAATTTCAGAGAAGATTTTTGAAATTGAAGGTGAGACTATTCCTGTATACACATTGGACATAAGTCTTTACAGGGATGACCTTGCAGAAATTGGAGACCAGCCTGTAGTGAATGAGACTTTCCAGGGTGAAATTAACGGAAGAAAGGTAGTACTCATAGATGATGTAATATACACTGGTAGGACAGTAAGGGCTGCCCTTGATGCTCTGATTGACAATGGGAGGCCAAAAAAAGTACAGTTGGCAGTTCTTGTGGACAGAGGGCACAGGGAATTCCCAATTAGGCCTGATTATGTGGGCAAGAATGTACCTACTTCCAGAAGTGAGGTAGTTGGTGTAAAGCTAAATGAAATAGATGGCAAGGATGAAGTTGTCATAATGAAGAAATAGGTGATTTGCATGAGAAATCACCTATTTCTTTAGCAGCTTACTTTTTCAATGTCTCAACAATGGAAGGATAGGGATTAACTACAAGGGTTTTTTGATTATCATAAACCACAAGTCCTGTTTTACCATTCTTGGGTTTTCTGACATATCTTTTCTCGGTATAATCCACCTCTACGCTTCCTGAGTTTCTGCCCTTGCTGTAATATGCAGCTAATACTCCAGCCTCTGACAATGTTCTATCTGGTACGGATTGGCCTTCGGTCCTTATGATTACATGGCTGCCAGGGATACCCTTTGTATGGAGCCATATATCCTCTTTCTTGGCAGTTTTCATAGTCAGAAGCTCATTCTGCCTGTTGTTTCTACCCACCAATATCTCAAATCCATCAGAGGAAGTGAAGCTTAACGGGCCAGCAACTTTTTCTTTTTTGCTTCTATTTTTCATGCTCCTTCTTTGAATGTATCCCTCAATAATCAGCTCGTCTTTTATCTCATCCAGCTCCTTGACATCAGTTGCATTATCAAGACTTACAAGCACATGCTCAATGTAGGATATCTCTGCCTCGGTTTCAGGAATCTGCTCAAGAAGAAGTTGATTTGCTGTCTTTAGCTTTCCGTACTTTTTATAGTAACGTTGTGCATTTTCGGCTGGGCTGAGCTTTGGGTCAAGGGGAACACTTAACTCCTTCAAATCTTCATCATAAAAGTTTTCTAGAATTACGTGGTCACTACCTCTATTGATTCTGTAAAGATTTGACTGTAGAAGGTCAGCATATATCTTGTACTTCTCCCTATCTTTGCTAAGCAACAATTCTTCCTTTTGCTTGGAAAGTTTGTTTTGTGCCCTTTCCAGTTTGGTACCCAAAACTTTTCTCAAGGATGCGGATTTTTGTTTGACCCTGTCATTCGTATCCTTTGATCTGTATACAATTTCCAGCATTTGGGACACGCTATCAGAATATATCTGATTTAAACCACTATACTGGGTTAGGGGAAATGCATAGAATGCCACCACATCAAGATTATCATCACCCAAAATATACACTGGCTCAAATTCCTGGTTTTTTACTTTTATAATGAAATCATTCATACTATTATACAGCTGTTCCTTTTCTTTATTTTCCAGGCTCAGAATCACTCTATCAGGCTCAAGTCCGGAAATACTGCAGATTTCTCTACCGGCCAAGGGGCTTAATCCAGTGAAGCTTTGATAAAGAAACTTGAAGATTTTCTGACTTCCACTTGTATTTTCAAGCTGTTCATAAAAAATATCACGACTTAAATTTAAAGGATCCTCCTTGTTTTCAGATTCTATATATGAATATGAAAAGCCGGGAAGTACTTGCCTTACTCTGGAAATTTCAGCTGGAATTCTCTTTATTGAATCAATTATCCGCTTTGACTCCTTGTCTATCAGTATTATATTGCTGTGTTTTCCCATAATCTCAATAATCAAATCACGCTGTGTGGGATGTCCCAGTTCATCCTTACCTGTTATCGTAAAAATCACTACCCTATCCAGATGATGCTGACGAATATCCAGTATTATGCTACCAGATAGATGTTTTCTAAGTAGCATGCAGAACATAGGTGGTGATAAAGGGTTGGATTTTGAAGATCTAGTTATATGGATTCTTGGGTTATTGCTGCTTGCAGACATAAGGAGTCTGTAATTTGTTCCCTTGCTGTATATCTGCAAAAGTAACTCGTCCTTTTCCTGCTGATATATCTTATCTATTCTACCCCCAACCAATTTGCTATTTATTTCTGATACAACCGATCTTGTAACTATACCATCAAATGACATTATATACCTCCATAGACTATGTTATTCAACTAGTATATCATAAATAGCTCAGATGAAAAATCTACAAGTGTGATCTAAATTCAAACCTTAAATATTAACAATTTGTAATAAAGTGTAGATATTTATATTCATAGATGTATAATAGTCTATAACTTACAAATGGCATAGCTTTTAATTACACTATTTTTTAATTTAAATATTGAACCAAATATAGTTAAGGGAGGGATTTCTTTGGTAAGAAGCATGACTGGCTATGGAAAGGGAGAATCTGAGAATCAGCTATATAAGCTTAAAATTGAACTTAAGTCTGTTAATCACAGATATTTGGACATCAATGTTAAGCTTCCAAGATATTTAATTTATCTTGAGGAAGGGGTAAAGAAATTGATCAAGGAAAAAATAAACAGGGGCAAGGTTGATGTCTTTGTTAATTTTGACTTTGCTGATGCCGCTTCAGTGGATGTTAAGGTTGATATTCCATTGGCTAGAAGCTTTAAACAGGCTTTGGAGGAGTTAAGAGGTGAGTTGGACATTGAGGATAGCATTAGGCTAAACAACATCCTGTCTATTTCTGATGTCGTTAGAACTGAAAAGAAGGAGCTTGATGAGGATCTCGTATGGGAAACAATCAAGGAAGCTACAGAACTTGCCTTAGCAACTATCCTCCAGATGAGGGAGTATGAGGGAGAGCAGCTTAAGGCTGATATTTATACCAAGCTGGATAACATTGAAGCAATAAGTACAAAGATTGAAGGAAGAGCCCCACTAGTTGTTGAGGAATATAAGGGGAAGCTAAATGAAAGAATTCAGTCAATTCTTGATGATGGGACTATTGTTGATCCTGACAGACTTGCAATGGAAGTGGCGATTTATGCTGATAAATCAAGTATTGATGAGGAGTTGACAAGATTAAAGAGTCATGTGCTTCAATTGAAGCTAATATTATCTGAGGATGGTGCAATCGGTAGAAAACTAGATTTCCTGATTCAGGAATTTAACAGAGAGGTAAACACCATAGGGAGCAAGTCCAGTGATACAGAGATAGTCAAGGCAGTGGTTGAGCTAAAATCCGAAATTGAAAAAATCAGAGAGCAGGTTCAGAATATCGAGTAGGAGGCATTGGAATGTTGGTTTATTTCATTAATGTTGGCTTTGGAAACGTTGTTGCTTCCAATAAGGTTGTATCTGTTGTAAGTCCGGAATCAGCCCCTATAAAGAGACTCGTTCAGGAGTCCAAGGAGCAGGGGACCCTTATTGATGCAACATATGGAAGAAGAACCAGGGCAGTGATTGTAATGGATAGTGGTCATATTGTATTATCCCCTTTACAACCGGAGACTATAGCACACAGACTCCATACCAAAGAGGATGGGCATGAATAATGAAGAAGGATGGTGTGAAATTATGGCAAAAGGTTTTTTATTAGTTCTTTCAGGACCTTCAGGTAGTGGAAAAGGTACTGTGAGTCAGGCCCTTATGAAAAAGAGGGATGACATTGTATACTCGGTTTCAGCTACTACAAGGAAGCCTAGAGCAACTGAAGTGGACGGGGAGAACTATTTCTTCTACGATAAGGATGTATTTATGGATATGGTAGAAAATGGTGAGTTTCTGGAACACGCATTTGTTCATACAAATTATTATGGTACACCAAGGAAGTTTGTTTTCGACCAGATAGAAAAAGGGGAAATAGTGTTGTTGGAAATTGATGTGCAGGGGGCCCTGCAAATCAAGAAGAATTATAAGGAAGCTGTATTTATTTTCCTTTTGCCTCCAACAATGGATGAATTGAGAAATAGAATTGTAAAGAGGGGAACTGAATCAGACGAGGATATAGACACAAGATTCTCAAATGCTTTCAAGGAGTTGGATTTCGTAGGAGAATATGACTTTTTTGTTGTAAATGATAAGGTAGAGGCTGCTGTTGCAGATATTGAAGCAATTATTCATTCAGAGAAACTGAGAGTAAAAAGACATAGTGGTATTAAGGAACAGGTTACAAGAAAGGGAGGGAATGGAAATGAACGATAAGATAAAGGAAGACTGTCTACCAGGTGAAAGTAGGTATACTCTTGTAATGGTAGCTGCAAGAAGGGCTAGACAATTGGTTGAAGGCTCAACACCAAGGGTGGATACAAAGGCCAACAAACCTGTAACAATTGCCCTGGATGAGATAGCGGAAGGAAAGGTGGAGTTCGATAATCCTTCAGCTGGAAGCTTTAAGTAGGTGAGGAAATGTTAAAGGATAAACACATACTACTGGGAGTAACAGGTGGGATTGCAGCATATAAGTCCGCCGATCTGGTAAGCAGGCTGATAAAGGCTGGTGCAAAGGTGGATGTTGTAATGACAAGATCCGCTACTGAATTTGTAAGCCCGTTGACCTTCCAGACAATGTCACAAAGCAAGGTACATTTTGATTTGTTTGGCCTTGAGAGCAATATGGAGGTAGAGCATATTTCCCTTGCACAGAGGCCGGATGTAATACTAATCGCCCCTGCCACTGCAAATACAATTGGGAAAATTGCAAATGGTATTGCTGATAATATGTTAACCACAGTAATTATGGCTTCTACTGCCAGATTAATTTTTGCACCAGCCATGAATACTAAAATGTACCTAAACCCAATAACTCAAGGAAACATTAGGAAGTTGAAGGCACTTGGACATCTTTTCATGAGTACAGGTGAGGGAAGACTTGCCTGTGGAGATGTTGGAGCGGGTAAAATGGCGGAGCCTGTTGAAATTGTACAGTACCTCGAAGATTTTTTTACAGAGAAGGATCTTGAAGGAAAGAAGATGGTTGTAACTGCTGGCCCAACTATTGAGTCTATTGATCCAGTAAGATATATTACCAACCACTCCAGCGGGAAAATGGGCTATGCCATAGCTAGAAATGCAGCAATGAGAGGGGCTGATGTGACCCTTATATCTGGGCCAGTAAATCTTAGTGCACCATCAGGTGTCAACTTGGTTCAGATAGAATCCACAAATGACATGCTGGAAGCAGTAAAGGAATACTTCGACAGCTGTGATGTTTTAATAAAAGCTGCAGCTCCATCTGATTTCAGGCCTTTGAATTACAATGACAAAAAAATAAAGAAAAGAGACAGTGACTCGGAGAATGTGTCCATAGAGCTAACCAGAAATCCTGATATAGCTGCATACTTCGGAAAGATCAAGGGAAAGAGGATAATGGTTGGCTTTGCAGCAGAAACCAATAATATGGAAGAGTATGCATTGTCTAAAATGAAGGAAAAAAACTTTGACTTCATAGTGGCAAATGATGTAACTCGAGAAGGTGCGGGCTTTAAAGGCGACACTAACATTGTAAGCATCATCGACAGATCCGGCAAGAGGGAAAACTTGCCAATTATGACCAAAGACGATTTGTCTTCGGTTATACTTGACAAGGTTAAAGCACTATTCATACAAACTTGAAGCGACTTGAGGTGGTAAGTCTGAAAGGAGTCATTGAATGAGCTATGCAGAAATAATTATCGATCATAAGTCCACCAGTGTGGACCGAAGGTTCACATATAATATCCCTGGAGAGCTCTTTGATGATGCCAAGATTGGAGTAAGGGTGGTTGTCCCCTTTGGAAGATACAATAAACCAACCATGGGAATCATAGTTAAAATCACCGAAAGCCTCAAATCAAAGTTTAAGACCAAGGATATAATTCGAATTCTTGATGATAAGCCTTTAATATCTGAAAAAAGACTTGAGTTGGCTGAATGGATTAAGGAGGAATATATCTGCACTGGATTCGAATCCATGCAACCAATATTGCCTCCAGGTGACTTTAGGGATATAAATACTATTGTAGTGGCGAAAGAAGATTTTGAAGGATTCGATACCTTGAATAAAAAAGCTGAAAAAATTCTGAATCACGTTTTGGAGGCAGGTAGGATAGAATATTCTCAACTTAGAAGCCTTTATAATGACAGTGGCTTTAGCAAGGAGATATCAAGCCTTGAAGGGGCAGGAGCAGTGAGACTGATACTCCAGGTAAGAGAAAATACTACTGCCAGAGTTGAGAAATATGTAGTTGCGAATTCTAAAATATCATACCTTCAAGGTGTTGATATAGCAGGAAAAGGTGCTAAAAAACAGCTTGATATATGGGAGTTCATCAATAAATCCAAGGAAGCTACAGCAAAAAGTATATTAAGTGATTTCAACACTAGTCTTTCAGTATTGAAAGCTATGGAAAAAAAAGATCTAATAAAGATGGAAAACAGGGTAGTCAAGGAAAAACCAATATCAGGCAAAATTCCAGATTATGAAAGGATTGAATTTAATCCTGAGCAAAGGGCAGTTTTTGAAGGCATAATGAAATCACAGAACCATTTATCACTTATTCATGGAATAACTGGAAGTGGAAAGACGGAAATTTACCTTCAGCTTGTGGAGGAAATGCTCGCCAAAGGTAAGAATTCAATAATACTAGTTCCTGAAATTTCACTAACTCCCCAAACTACAGACAGATTTGTGGGAAGATTTGGGAACCAGGTAGCTATACTTCATAGCAAGCTTACACAGCACGAGAGATTTGACCAATGGAGAAGAATCAAGTCTGGTGAATACAATATTGTTATTGGTGCGAGATCTGCCTTGTTCGCACCTTTCAACAATCTGGGACTTATTGTTATTGATGAAGAACATGAGAACACCTACAAATCATCCAACAACCCAAAATACAGCACTATAGAGGTTGCAAGGAAAATCAGTGAACTTGAGGGTGCCAAGCTTGTGTTAGGAACAGCAACACCCTCAGTGGAGATATATTACAAGGCAAAATTTGGAGAGTTCCAACTGTATGAGTTGAGTAGCAGGGCAACTAGAAACTCTCTACCTTCAATATGCGTTGTTGATATGAGAAGGGAACTCCAGGAGGGTAACCGATCAATTTTCAGCAGAAATCTATATCATGAGATGGAAAAAACTTTAAAAACCGGAAATCAAATTATACTTTTTTTAAACAGAAGAGGGTACACAGGTTTTATAACCTGCAGAAGCTGTGGCTATGTAGCCAGATGCAATAATTGCGATATCAGCCTTACCTATCATAGATCCTCAAATAGACTCAGATGTCATTATTGTGGTGAAACCCATGCTATTCCAAAGGCTTGCCCATCATGTGGGAGCACGTATTTCAAAAGCTTTGGAATCGGGACTGAAAAGGTTGAGGAGGAAGTGATAAAATTATTTCCAAATGCAAGAACTTCAAGAATGGACAGTGACAATATAAAGACCAGAGAAGACTATGAGAAAGCCCTGGAAGCAATGAAAAAAAGAGAAATAGACATATTGATAGGAACTCAGATGATATCTAAGGGGCTGGATTTTCCTTCTGTCACCTTGGTTGGGATAATTGCTGCAGACACTACTTTAAATTTACCTGATTTCAGATCTCCAGAAAGAACTTTTCAGCTTATTACACAGGTTGCAGGAAGAGCAGGAAGAGGGGAAGTAGAAGGGAATGTAATTCTGCAAACCTATAATCCTGAGCACTACAGCATAGGAGCAGCCATGAAGAATGACTATAAAGATTTCTTTCACAGTGAATTGGAACTTAGAAGAGAGTTTGAATATCCTCCTTTTAAAGAAATAGCAACCATTACCCTCTTTGGTAGAGATTATAAGAAAGTTAGAGAATCAATGGAAAAATCCTCTCTAACATTAATGGAATCAGTTAGGGAAGCAGGTCTGGTTGATGTTGAAATTCTAGGACCAAACCCCTCACCTTTGGAGAAGATCAACAACAACTTTAGATGGCAAATATTATTAAAATTTGGTTACAATCATGGCAAGGATATGAGGAATATTATCCGCAGGGTATATACTATAGGTAAGGGTAGTTTAATAGAAAAAGATGTTAAGACTAGTATAGATATAAACCCAAACAGCATATTATAAAGCTAATCAATAAGGAGGACTGAAATGGCATTACGTAAAGTGAGGTTGGACGGGGATCCAATATTAAGAAAAAGGTCCAGGGAAGTTTCTGAAATCGACGACAGGATATTGGAACTGCTGGATGACATGGTTGAAACCATGAGACATGAGAATGGAATTGGTCTAGCTGCTCCCCAGGTGGGTATTCTAAAGAGAGTAATCACAATTGATGTTGGAGAGGAGCCCATTAAGGCAATAAACCCGGTGATAGAAGAGGAAGAGGGCTCAGTGGAAGGGCTGGAAGGTTGCTTGTCAGTTCCAGATTTGGCGGGAACTGTTGACAGACCGGAGACTATCACTGTTACTTTTATGAATCAAAAAGGGGAGACTGTTCAAATGAAACCCATGGGATATCTGGCTAGGGTTTTCTGCCATGAAATAGACCATCTGGATGGTGTTTTATATACTGACAAAGCAAAGGAAGTTCATGCAAATGTAAATGAGGATGAGGATGAGGAGATATAATGAAGATAATCTATATGGGGACTCCAGAATTTGCAGTGAAGCCATTGGAAAAACTTTATGGCAAAGGCTATGAAATACCACTTGTCATAACTCAGATTGACAAGAAAAGAGGAAGAGGTAAAAAGCTTCAACCAACACCTGTAAAGGAGAAAGCCATTGAACTTGGACTGGAGGTATTTCAACCTGAGAATATCAATTCAGAGGAATCCTTTAACCGAATCTCTGCTCTCAATGCTGACTTTTTTGTAGTTGCAGCATACGGTCAGATATTAAAGAAAAGAATTCTTGAATTACCAAAGTATAATTGTCTAAATATACATGCATCACTCCTCCCAAAGTATAGGGGTGCAGCACCAATAAACTGGGCTATAGCAAATGGAGAGGACAAGACTGGTATTACAATCATGAATATGGAAGAGGGACTGGATACAGGTGCAATGATTTTGAAGGGTGAAATTCCAATAAATTGGGTAGATGATTCGGAAATAATTCATGATAAGCTCGCTGACCTTGGCGCCAATCTTATAATAGATGCAATCGAACAAATAATATCTGGAGATGCTGAATTCGTTCCTCAAAAGCATGAGGAATCAAGCTATGCACCAGTTTTATATAAGGGTGTTGGGAATATAGACTGGACTAAGCCAACTATTACAATCTACAAAAAGATTATGGGCTTAAAGCCCTGGCCTTCAGCTTTTACTGAATACAAGGGACAAAAGATAAAAATCCATAAGGTTGAGATTGAAAAACAAGATCATGATATTTTGCCGGGGACAATCACAGAAGTTGATCCGGATGGAATAAGGGTAGCAGTATCTGATGGCTTTGTAATAATAAAAGAGCTTCAATTCCCAGGCAAAAGATCCATGTCTGTTAGGGACCTGCTCTTGGGTAATGATATTGAAAAGGGTTATATATTTTAGAGAAGAGGGATATTCATGTATACAGGCTTTTATGGAAGTTCATGGATGATTTTTGTTTTGCCGGCAATCATATTCGCTGGCTATGCACAAATGAAGGTTAAGAATACTTTTTCGCAGTATCTTAAAGTTCCCAGCGAATCCGGAATGACTGGTGCCCAGGTTGCCAGACATATACTGGATAGAAATGGTTTGGGAGACATTCCAATCGAGGCAGTCAGAGGCAACCTTACAGACCACTATGATCCAGGAAAGAGGGTTATAAGATTGTCTCAAAACGTTTACACAGGTAGCAGCATCGCATCCGTAAGTGTTGCTGCACATGAGGTTGGACATGCCATTCAGCATGCTGAGGGTTACTTTCCATTAATTCTAAGAAACAATATAGCTCCTATAGCAAGTTTCGGATCACGACTTGTTTGGATCTTTATCATATTGGGCTTTATAATAAGTCCATTCTTCATTGATGTGGGGATAGCATTATTCTTAGCTGCAGTTTTGTTTCAGATTGTAACACTACCTGTAGAATTCAACGCTAGCAAGAGAGCAATGATAAATCTGGAGAACGGGATGATCCCAGCTCAGAGCATAAAACCTGCAAAAAAGGTATTGAATGCGGCAGCATTGACATACGTTGCAGCAACCATTGTAGCTCTGGCTGAGCTACTGAGATTGTTGGCCATAAGTGGAAGAAGGAGATAAGGGGGGATATCCCCCTTTTTTTGGAGGGTTAAAATGATTAATGTTAGAGATGCAGCTGTCAGAGTGCTTTCAGAAATTGAGAATGAGGGTAAATTTTCAAATAAGATACTTCAGGAATACTCAGAGAACGATTTTTCAAAAGAAGATTTGAGACTTCTTAGAGAGCTGGTTTATGGTGTTGTTGAAAACAGAATGTTTATCGATGAAATCATCAAGTCTGCATCCAGTGTTAAAATGAAAAAGATTCATCCTATGATACTTCAGATACTGCGAATAGGTGTATACCAGATTGGATTTATGGATAGGATTCCTGCCCACGCCTCCATAAATGAAGCAGTGAAGCTGTCAAAGAAGTATGGTCACAAGGGAACTGTAGGGTATGTAAATGGAGTATTGAGAAAAATTGAAAGAGAAAGTGAAGTATACTTTACTTATGAAAATCCGACTACAGCAGAAGGACTTGCACTCAGGTATTCTCATCCTGAGTTTCTTGTTAATATGTGGGTGGAACAATTCGGATTTGAGTTTGCCAGGAAACTGCTTATGGCTAATAATTCAAAACCATTGCTAAGCCTAAGAGTGAACACTTTGAAAGTAAACAGAGATGAGCTAATGGAAAGATTAAGCAAATATGATCTTGAACTGCTAAAGGGTGAGCTATCTTCAGACTGCTTAAGGGTTATAAATCCCGAAAATATTACAGAAACTCAAGAATTTAAAGACGGTTTGTTTACAATTCAAGACGAAAGCAGTATGATGGTAACTGAAATTGCTAGTCCAAAGAGTAATGAGTTGATACTGGATGTTTGCAGTGCTCCTGGTGGAAAGGCTACTCATCTCGCACAGAGAATGAATAATGATGGTAGGATTATTGCTAGAGACTTGTATGCTCAAAAAATTGACCTCATAATGGACAATGCAAGAAGGATGGGAATTGATATAATAGAAGGTGAAGTGCATGATGCCCAGGTTTTTGATGAGGCTTTAAGAGAAAAGGTTGATGTTTGCATTGTTGATGCGCCCTGCTCTGGGTTTGGATTGCTCAGGAGGAAACCTGATATCAAGTTCAATAGAGGACAGGAGGATGTAGAAGCTCTGATAAAGCTTCAATCAAGCATATTGAAAGAATCCGCAGGGTATGTCAAATCTGGAGGCAAGCTAATATATAGCACCTGCACCCTTAACATGGACGAAAATATAAACCAGATAAAGAGATTTCTTAGAACCAATAGTAGCTTTAAGTTAAATCCAATTGAACTTCCTGGAGGGAAAATTGTAAGTGAAATTCAAAAAGAGGGGTACATTGAACTTTATCCTCACATACATGGAACTGATGGATTTTTTATTGCAAATATGATAAAAGAATAGTAGTTAGGCTTTTAATACTCATCCCATGATATCATGGTATAATGTGAACGGAGAGAGTTGAAATTATATGGAAATAAATAGTATGACACATAGCAGTTTAAAGGAAACAATCACAAAACTCGGTGAAAAGGGCTTTAGAGCTGAGCAGATATTCAGATATTTTCATCAGCAGGATGGACAGAGTATAATGGACATAGATATAATCCCTATAAAGCTCAGAGAGGAGTTAACCTCCTACTACACGGTAAACAGTTTAAGAATACTTCATAAGCTTAAATCAGAGGTTGATGGAACAATTAAGTATTTATTTCTGCTTCCTGATGATAATATCATTGAAGGTGTTGTTATGAGCTATTCACATGGATATTCGATGTGCATCTCGACTCAAGTGGGATGCAAGATGGGATGTAGCTTCTGTGCATCCACAAAGGAAGGCCTTGTAAGGAATCTTACTGCCGCTGAAATGGTAAACCAGATATATGAGGCTGAGAAGGATCTTGGGATTAGAATATCAAATGTTGTGTTGATGGGTAGTGGTGAGCCCTTGGATAATTATGAGAATGTAGTGGATTTTTTTGATATAATAAACAGTAAATTAGGCAGAAATATTAGCTTGAGAAACATAACCTTGTCAACCTGTGGAATAGTGCCTGGAATATATAAACTTGCCAAGAAAAACATTCCAATAACACTTTCCATTTCACTTCATTCTCCATTTGACGACAAGAGAGCAGAAATAATGCCCATAGCAAATAAGTATGGTCTGGAGGAACTGATGGAGGCCTTAAGGCATTATTCCGCAATAACAAACAGGAGAATTACATTTGAATACACCCTGATCAAGGGAACTAATGATGGTGAAAAGGAAGCTATTGAAATAGCCAGACTTTTGAATGGTATGCTTGCTCATGTGAATCTTATACCACTAAATCCAATCAGGGAATACAATGAGGGAAGACCAGACAAGGATCATGTTTTGAAATTCCAGTCAATGCTTAAGAAGCTTGGAGTAATAGCCACCATAAGAAGAGAAATGGGCTCGGATATCAGTGCCTCATGTGGTCAGCTCAGACGTAGTGTACTGGAGGAAAAATAATAACGAGGTGATATCGTGAAATTTGGAGCATCCAGTGACATAGGACTGGTACGTAAAATCAATCAGGATAGTTTCTACATACCAGAAAACTTAACCTTGCCCCTATTCATGGTTGCAGATGGTATGGGTGGACACAATGCTGGTGAGATTGCCAGTGTCATGGCAATTGATAAGATTCGGGAATGGATGGTTGAGAACAGCACTGACCTGACTACAATCAGAAAAATAAGAAGAGCCGTGGTGAAGAGTGTTGAATATTCAAATAGGCACATATATTACCATGCCAAGTCGATAGAAGGCTGTAAGGGAATGGGAACAACTCTGACCATGGTATATGTGCTTGGGGATAAGATTGTGGTAGGTCATGTAGGAGATAGTAGGGCCTATTTGATTAGTTCGAATGGAATGACTCAGATAACGCAGGACCACTCACTGGTACAGCAACTCCTTTTGGAAGGAAGGATTTCTAAAAGTGAAGCTAAGTCCCATCCCCAAAAGAACATAATTACTAGAGCTGTTGGAACAAGCAGTGAAATTGAAGTTGATGTATTGACTTTGGATATCAAAAAAGATGATACTGTGGTATTATGTAGCGATGGGCTTACAAATATGGTCTCTGAAGATGAACTAAGGAAATTGTTCATAAATGAGACCGATATTCAAAGTGCTTGTGAAAAGGCGATTGAAGGGGCAAAGCTAAAAGGCGGCAGCGATAACATTACTGTTTTGGGGATTAGATTTTAACTGAGGTGAAAATGATGATAGGTAAAATGCTTGGTAATAGATATGAAATAATTGAACAGATAGGAAGTGGGGGAATGGCTTTTGTATATAAAGCCAAATGTCACTTACTTGATAGATTTGTAGCAATCAAGGTGTTAAAGGAAGAGTTCACTGAGGATGAGGACTTCATAAGAAAATTCAGGAGAGAATCTCAGGCAGCTGCAAGTCTTTCTCATCCAAACATCCTTAATATTTATGATGTAGGATCGGAAGAACAGAACGACAAAAAAATCCACTACATTGTTATGGAGTACATCAAAGGAAAAACATTAAAAGAGGTAATTGTGGATAATGATAAATTAAAGGTTGATCAGTCCCTTTATTATGCCTCTCAGATAGCGGAGGCTCTATCCAACGCGCATAAGAACCATATAATTCATAGAGACATCAAACCACACAATATAATGGTTACTGAGGATAACAGAGTAAAGGTAACTGACTTTGGAATTGCAAGAGCAGTTACATCGTCCACTATTACAACAACTTCAAGCGTACTGGGATCGGTTCATTATTTTTCACCTGAACAAGCAAGGGGGGGATATACTGACGAAAAATCAGATATTTACTCCTTGGGTATAGTGATGTATGAAATGATGACCGGGAAAGTTCCATTTAATGGTGACACCCCAATTGGTGTGGCACTGAAGCATGTTCAGGAGGAAATTGTTCCACCAGCTGACGCTTCAGAAGATATACCTAAGGAAGTAAATGACATAATCATGAAATGTGTAATGAAAAGACAAAGCGACAGGTATCAAAATGTTGATGAATTGTTAAGGGATCTAAGAGCATACATTGATACTAGAACCATACCAGAAAACAAGTCCATGGAAGAGACCAGTGAAATGACCAGGGTAATACCAACAGTTGGGACCGATATGGATACTTCAAAAAGTCAGAGGGTGGATAGAATCAGGAAAAAGAAAAATGAAAAGAATAGGGCATTTGTTGTCATTGCTGCAATTCTGGCAGCCTTTATATTGGCTACAGGGATTTTTGCAGGGTATATGAGACTAAGAGACAATATTTCTGTCAATGATGATATTTTCATGCCCTCACTGATTGGCATGACTCAGGAAGAGGCGGAAGTAATAGCAGAGGAAGAAGGATTCCAGTTAAACATTGTGGATAGTATATCCAGCTCTGAGTTCGAGGCCGGAAGAATAGTATCACAGAATGTGGATGAAGGCGTTCGAATAAGACCTGGATATCCAGTTTCCATAACAGTCAGCTTGGGTTCTGATCTGGTTTCAGTTCCGCTTTTGGTGAATAGGACACTTACTGAAGCAGAGGCAATACTAAAGGAAGCTGGATTGAGGATGAATGTTGCATACGATTTTTCTGACACTGTACCACTTGATGTTGTTATGGAGCAAAGTATGGAGTCATTCACTGATGTAGAACCAAACACTAGGATTGACCTAGTCGTAAGCAAGGGTGAGGAAGTAAGCGAAGTAGTTATGATACAGCTGATTGGAACACAAATAAGTCAGGCAATGAATGACATTGTTGCCATGGACCTTGTGGTTGGAGAAGTTACCTATGAACCAAACAACGAGGCTCCTGCAAATGAGGTAACGTGGCAATCATACGATGCAGGCACAACCCTTGAAACAAAAACAGCAGTGGACCTGTATGTATCATCAGGGCCGGAACAAGAGCCAGAGCCAGAACCGGTTCCTGGAGAAGATCCACAAAATCCAGATAATGGACAGCCTCAGGTTGGAGAAGAAACCAGCTTTACATTTACTTTGACACCATTTACTGATAGAGAGGAAACGGAGGTAACCATTTTTAGGAAGCAGGGTGGAGACCCAACAATGGTCTATTCAGCAACACATAAAGCCAGTGATGGAGCATTCCAGGTTACCGTGGAAGGACTACCAGGAGCACAGTTTGAGGTATATTACGATGGAATCTATCAATTTACAAGAGTAAAAGAGGGTTGATTATGATCGAAGGGACTATCATAAAAGGCATAGGTGGCTTCTATTACGTTCAGACTGATGATGATTTGGTTCAATGCAGAGCTAGAGGAATATTCAGGGAGACAAACACAACACCCCTTGTCGGAGATAGGGTTAGAGTTCGAATCAGTGAAGAAGATGGCAACGGTTACATTGAAGAGATATTCGAAAGGGAATCTGTTCTTCTCAGACCACCAGTTGCTAATGTAACCCAGGCTGTTGTTGTTTCCAGCATCAAGAATCCTGAGCTGAATACCTGGCTTTTGGATCGGATGCTTATAATGGCTGAGGAACAGGATTTAGAGGTTTTGATATGCATCAATAAGTGTGAGCTTGATAGGGATGGAGCCCGAGAGATGGAGGATATCTATAGAAAAGCTGGTTACAACACAATCCTGACCAGTGTAAAGGAACAGAAGGGTCTTGAGAGGCTAAAGAACTTCATGGAGAATCACATAAGCGTATTTGCAGGACCATCAGGTGTCGGAAAGTCCTCTTTATTAAACTCCATAAATTCAAATTATGACTTGGAGATCGGGAAAATAAGCTTGAAGACATCAAGAGGAAAGCATACAACCAGGCATGTGGAGCTACTAAAGCTAAATAATAATTCCTATGTTTTGGATAGCCCAGGATTCAGCTCACTTAATTTGGATTTCATTGAGGATGAAACACGGATTAGATTCTACTTTAAAGATATTGAAAAATATAACAATCTATGTAAATTTTCCAGCTGTATCCATGTGAATGAACCTGGATGTTCAGTTAAGGAAGCTGTTGAAACAAACACTATAAGTAAAGAAAGATACAAAAACTATTTGATGATTGTAGAAGAAATCAAGAACAGAAAGAGGAGATATTAGCATGGCAAAATTGGCACCATCATTGCTTTCTGCAGACTTTTCAAAGCTTGGAGAAGAGATTGAAATCATTGAAAAAAGTGGAGCAGATTATGTTCATCTAGATGTTATGGATGGCATCTATGTTCCAAATATTACCTTTGGAGCTCCAGTGATCAAGAAAATACGAAAGACAACAAAATTACCATTTGATGTTCACCTAATGGTGGATAAGCCGGAAAGATTCATTGACGACTTTGCAGATGCCGGGTCAGATATAATAACCGTACACCCAGAGGCATCCATTCATCTTCACAGAACACTTCAGGCAATTAGGGAAAAAGGAGTTAAAGCAGGAGTTTCACTTAATCCTTCTACACCTTTGAATGTATTGGAGCATATTATGGATGATGTGGACCTTATTCTGATAATGTCAGTGAATCCAGGATTTGGAGGTCAAAGCTATATTCCTGCTATGACTGAAAAAATTAAAAAACTCAGAAACATGATACTTAGGTCAGGAAATGATATAATCCTTGAGGTGGATGGGGGTATAAAGCTTGATAATGCAAGTGAGATTATCGATGCAGGAGCTGATTTGATAGTAGTTGGATCAGGAATCTTCAACGCTCAGGATGTGGAAAAGAGAATTGGGGAGTTCAAAGAAATAATTGGCTAGATTTATCAGAAAACCTGTATAATTATTGAGAATTGTTTATTAATGTGGTATCATGTACTTGATAAAAGAATATTTACAGCACTGGGGGAGCATTAGCTGAGAGAGACTTGATCTCGACCCTTAAGACCTGAACTAGGTAATTCTAGCGGAGGGAAGTGTGTATAGAAATTATACTCATTGCCTCTAAGCAATGAGTTTTTTGTACCATCTTTTGCTGTCATATTCAAACCAAATAGGGAGGTTTAATATAATATGGAACAAAAAAGAAGTAAAGTATTGATGTTGACCGAAGGTGGCATGATGATTGCGCTATCCGCTCTTTTGAGCTATGTTAGGATCTATCAGGCACCCAACGGTGGAAGTGTTACTGCTGGAAGCATGATTCCCATAATGATTTTTGCCATTAGGTGGGGTCTAGGTCCTGGTCTTGCCGTTGGAGCAACCTATGGACTGCTGGATTTCATACTTAAGCCTTATTTCGTTCATCCATTACAGCTGCTTTTGGACTATCCATTGGCATTTGGTTCCTTGGGTTTAGCCGGGATTGCCTATGTTCTTACAAAGAACAAGGGTAAATCTGGTTATGGACCTGTAATGCTTGGAGTGTCATTGGCAATAGTGGGAAGGCTTATTTTTCATGTACTGTCAGGGGTGGTATTTTTTGCAGAATATGCTGGTAGTCAAAACCCGTGGATTTATTCCATAGTATATAACGCAACCTACCTTGTACCAGAACTGGTCATATCACTGATAGTAATGATAATCGTGTGGAAGCCGATACAGAAATTTATAAGGTAAGGATGATTTTATGAAGGGATTGATAGCAGCAGGTGGGACTGGCTTAAAGAGAGAATATCTCGAGGGGCTTTGCAGAGCTTCTGACATTATTGTTGCAGCTGACAGTGGATTATACAGTCTTTTAGAAAATGAATGCAGAATTGATTTTTTGATAGGGGATTTCGATTCAATCTCCGACAAAGGCATGATTGAGGACCTTGATGTATCAATTCAGGTTAAAAAATACCCTATCGAGAAGGACAAGACTGACACTGAGCTTGCCATAGATTTGCTTATCCAGAAGGGCTGTTATGAAATAGCCATCATAGGAGCAATTGGAAGCAGGATGGATCATTCCATGTCAAACATATATCTGCTTAGGAGATTCCACCGATTAGGTATCAAAATTAGGATTATTGACAACAACAATGAAATTTCATATCTTTCCGGTGAAAAGAAATTAGTTAAGGAGATGGGTTATTATCATTCCATACTTCCAGTGGGCCCTGAGGGTATAACTGTGACTCTTGAGGGTTTTCACTATCCATTGAAGAAGGAACTCATTCAGTATGGTTCAAGTTTAGGCATAAGCAATTATCTAGAAGAGCCTGAAGGAAGTATAACCGTTCACAGTGGGGAAGGCTTTCTTATAAAATCCAGAGATTAATTTTACACAAAGAAAAAAAGCTTATTATGATTATCTCATAATAAGCTTTTTACTCTTGTAAGTATGGACTAAATGGCTCTTTTAACATAGCCAGATCTCAAGCATCTTGTACATACATTGATTCTCTTGACTGATCCATTTACTACTGCCTTTACTCTTCTTATATTTGGAGCCCATGTTCTTGAACTCTTTTTATTTGAGAAGGTCACCTTATTTCCAAATACCTTACTTTTTCCGCAAATTTCACATTTCTTAGACATGAAAACACCTCCTTAATTCCTGACAGGTATAATGTTTTAAATATTCATTCTCTGCAACATATTATATTTTAACACAAGATATTATAGAATTGCAACATAATATTGCGAAATATTGTTGTTTTAGTTGAACAATTATCCTTAATCATGTAAAATAATATGGATAAGAGTAAAACACGGGGAGGAATAGTTATGCCAGTCAAAACAAAGACTGAAATAGGAGAGTTGAATATTAATGACAACGTGTTTGCATCTCTTGCTGGAATATCAGCAATGGAAAGCTATGGGATTGTGGGGATGGCCTCCAAGGATGCAAAGGATGGATTCTTTGAACTATTGAAATCAGATTCACTGACCAAGGGAATTAAAGTATATATCAAGGACAACCTTATTACAATAGATATGTACGTTATATTGGAGTTTGGAGTAAAAATCTCTGTGGTTTGCAAGAATATAATTGACAGGGTTAAATTCAATATAGAGAACTTCACCGGATTGAAGGTAGACAAGGTTAATGTCTTTGTCCAGGGAATCCGAGTCGACAAGTAATTAGGAGGCCAATGATGAACACTAAAACAATTGATGGATATAAGCTAAAGGTAATATTGGAAAGTGCAGCAATCAAGCTTGAAGCAAACAAGGATGAGGTAAACTCACTGAATGTGTTTCCCGTACCTGATGGAGACACTGGTACAAATATGCTTTTGACAATGAAATCAGCGCTAAAGCAGGGTCTTGAAGTGGAAGACAATAGCGCCTACAAAGTGGCGCAGGCGGCAAGCCAGGGCTCACTTATGGGGGCCAGAGGAAATTCAGGCGTTATACTTTCACAGCTATTCAGAGGCTTTGCCTCTGGTCTTGAAGAAAAATTGGAGATTGATATCCCAACATTTGCACTGGGCCTAAAAAAGGCAGCTGATACTGCATACAAGGCAGTGATGAAGCCAACTGAAGGGACAATACTAACTGTTGCCAGGGAATGTGGAGAAAAGGCGATGTCAATCTGTAATCATAATGATGATATGGTGAGTTTTCTTGAGGAGATTCTTGAACATGGAAATGAAGTCTTAAGCAGGACACCAGAAATGCTTCCGGTTCTTAAGCAGGCAGGAGTAGTTGATGCTGGTGGCAAAGGATTATTGTATCTTATTGAGGGAGCACTTGAAGCAATTTCAGATGAAAAGAGGTCTCTGGTTGCATCTGAAAGAACACAGGTCATGGAGGTTCAAACCAAGGCAAAGAAAAGGGAGCATATCGATACTGATGATATTGAATTCGGTTATTGTACTGAATTTATGATAAATACCACTTATGGAGATGTTGAGGAGTTTAGGGAACAGATCTCTGCAAACGGTGATTCCTTACTTGTAGTGGGCGGTGAAGGACTTATTAAAGTTCATATACACACCAATAATCCTGGGAATGTACTTGAGAAGGCTCTGAAGCTTGGTGAGCTTAGTGATATAAAGATAGACAACATGAGATATCAACATGAAGAGGTTCTTCTAAAGGATGAGCTTTCCAGAATGAATGAAGTAGAACAGACTGAGCATCATAATGAAGTCAAGAGGTATTCGGTCATTGCCATATCCATGGGAGTAGGAATTGATGAGCTGTTCAAGGATATGAACGTGGATATAATAGTTTCCGGCGGGCAGACAATGAACCCAAGCACAGAAGACATACTTTCTGCAGTAAATAGCACAGAGGGGGAGCATGTAATAATTCTTCCAAACAATAGCAATATAATATTGGCAGCTGAGCAGACCAAGCATTTAAGTGATCGCAGCATAAGTGTTGTACCAACAAAATCAATACCTCAGGGAATAGCTGCTTTGCTCGTTCTTGACGAGGATGCTGATTTGGAATCCAATATTGAAAGCATGACCGTAGCCATTGATGAGGTAAAGACTGGCCAGGTTACATTTGCAGTAAGGGATACCGAATTCAATGGAACTGCCATTAAGAAAAATGATATCATTGGTCTTTCTGACAAGGATATTCTTGCTGCCGGTAATGACATAAACATGGTGTCGCTGCAGCTTGTGGAAAAACTGGTTGATGATGATTCCTCCATAATAACCATTATGTATGGAAGCGATACTACTGATGAGCAGGCTAATGAGCTTGCTGAAGCACTAGAAGAAAAATTCGGTGATCTGGATATCGAGGTTGTATTCGGTGGGCAACCACTTTACTACTATCTATTTGCCATTGAATAACCCTGCCTCCAGGCAGGGCTTATTTTTTATTTTAAAAGCAATTATGGAATTTCCACATGACTTTGAAATTTGAAAGAGTAAGGACCAATATGATAGAGGCTTAGAGCATAAGAAATTTTTTGGGAGATACAGAGTATTCAAGGGAGTGAGATTATGTCAATGTTAGGTACCTCAGTACAATACATAAAGGGCGTGGGACCAAAAAAAGCCTATAGGCTGAAAAGACTGGGATTGGAATCCGTTGAGGATGTCCTCTACTATCTTCCCAAGGATTATGAAGATAAAAGGCACATCTCGTTGCTTTCCAATGGTGAAACCAATGAGAAAGGTCTGTATAGGGTAACGGTTTGTTCTCGTCCAATCATATCCAGACCCAGGAGAGGTTTGACAATTTTGAAGGTTCAGGTCAGAGATAGCTCCAATGAAGCACAGCTTATCTGGTTTAATCAGGAATATCTTCGAGATAAGCTTATACCTGGCGTGGAATATCTGATTTATGGAAAGTTGAAGAAGGATTCCTATGGCTTGCAAATCCAGAATCCAGAGTTCAAGCAATGGGTTGACAAAGGTCACGATCAGGTCATCGCTCCTGTTTATGGACTTACAGAAGGTATCACAAACAAGGATATGATAAAAATTGTTAAGTTTGCATTAGACAATTACTTGGAGAGCATAGAGGATATCCTCCCTGAAAAAATCAAAATGAAGTATGGATTCATTGGTAAAAGGGATGCAATCTATCAGCTGCATTTTCCAAGCTCTCCGGAATTGATGATAAAAGCCAGGAACCAACTTGCCTTTGAGGAATTACTGATACTGCAGCTTGGGCTGCTTAAACTAAAGAATGAGGGTTCTCAGGTCACATCCAGCATTAGGATGCCAAAGCACGGGTTGATTGATGCTTTCATAAATAATCTTGAATTTAATCTTACAGGGGCTCAAAAAAGGGTTTTAGATGAAATTTTGACTGACATGGGCAATGATAAACAGATGAACAGACTTGTTCAGGGTGATGTTGGTTCAGGGAAAACAATTGTTG
>JANKMX010000037.1 GCA_024649995.1 Gudongella sp.
GTCTGATGTCCAAGTACCCTTACAAGCTTGACCCCAGCCCCATCCTGGGTCTGAAATCCCGTAACCTTCTTCTTAATCTTTCTCTCCATTACACTTCCCTCCTATATCCTATAACTGTATTGTCCTTCAAATCATAGCTTCTTTCGTACATATACCCACATAACGGGTAAAATCAAATAATTCTTTATAATGATACCATTAATTACCACATAGTAGCAGGTCCAATACATAATTGGGGTATAATCTAGTACATATTAATGTAAATCAGGGGGATTACAAATGATACAAAAGGAAAGAATACAGGCACTCAATGACAAGAAGATTTTGGACAATCCCTATGTAATCTATTGGATGCAGAGTTCACAAAGAGTGGAGTATAACCATGCCCTGGAGTATGCCATAGAAAAGGCCAATGAACTCAACAAGCCCATCTTGGTTTATTTCGGAATAACCGACAGCTTTCCAGAAGCCAACTGGAGGCATTACAGGTTTATGCTTGAGGGACTTAAGGAGGTTAGGAATGATCTCCACAAGAGAAACATCAAAATGATCGTAAGGATGGTCTCCCCAGAGAAAGGAGCTATTGAACTGGCCTCAAAGGCAGCTTTGATGGTGGTGGACAGAGGCTATCTAAGGGTTGAAAGGCAGTGGAGAGGGTTGGTTGCCGAAAATGCAAAATGCCCTCTTTTCCAGGTGGAGACAAATGTCATTGTACCAATAGAGACAGCATCCCAAAAGGAGGAATATTCAGCCGCTACCCTTAGACGTAAGCTTAACAGACTACTTGATGATTTTATAATTCCACTGGATGAACAGAAAGTCATAATTTCCTCCACGGGTATAGATCTGGCGCTTAAAGAATTTGATATGGATGCTTTGGATATGGCAATAGAAAGGCTTGATATAGACATGTCGGTCAAGCCTGTCGATAAATTTGCTGGAGGAACTAAACAGGCCAAAATTCACCTTGAGGACTTTATTGAGAACAAGTTGGAAAGATATAGCGAACTTAAGAATGAGCCTGGTCTTGACTATTCCTCCAACCTGAGTCCCTATCTCCATTTTGGACAAATTTCCCCCCTATACATATACAGAAGGCTCATGGAGGTGGACCTGAAGGACAAGGAAGACTTTCTGGAGGAGCTAGTTGTCAGAAGGGAGCTGAGCATGAACTTCGTCTTCTACAACCATAGGTATGATACAATTCATTCACTTCATTATTGGGCAAAAAAAAGCCTTTCAGACCATGAAGATGACAAGAGGGATTACATATATTCCCTGGAGACCCTCGAAAGGGCAGAGACACATGACCCCTACTGGAATGCTGCCCAGAAGGAAATGGTCATTACTGGAAAGATGCATGGCTATATGAGAATGTATTGGGGCAAGAAAATCATTGAGTGGAGTGAAAGCCCTGAGAAGGCCTATAATATGGCTATATATCTTAACAACAAGTATAATATTGACGGAAGGGATCCCAATGGCTTCACAGGGGTTGCCTGGTGCTTCGGGAAGCATGACCGGGGCTGGAAGGAAAGGGATGTCTTCGGCAAGATTAGATATATGAACGACAAGGGGCTTAAGCGAAAATTCGATATGAAAATCTATCTTGAGAAGATTGGAAGCTTTGAACAAGAGTGATTATTTAGGAGGCACCCATGATGGATGCCTCCCTATTTTTGTTGCTAGGCTCTTATTAGCTTATAGATGTTACCAAGATCATCCTTGTCAAAAAATCTTGGTACGGGATATAGAGGATTTGATTCATGGAATGCCCTTTCAACCATCACGGGTATATCCTTCTCCTCAATTCCCTGGAGCTTTTCTGGTATGTCCATCTGTTTACTTAACCTTCTAATTTCTGAAATAAACCTCTCCGCCTTTTCCCTGTCACTCTTCAACCCTTGGGAAACTCCCGCAACATCTGCCAGTTCAGCCAGTGGCCTGTGAACACACTCTCCAAAGTACTCCAGTACATATGGCAATATGACTGCATTGGCCAGGCCATGTGGCATTCCATAGAAGCCTCCCAGAGTATGGGCCACAGCATGTACATAGCCGACATAGGCTCTTGTGAAGGACAGTCCCGCATAATAGGCTGCCTTTTGCATATTTTCCCTGGCTTCAATATTATCTCCATTCTCATAGGCTTCAAATATATTCTCGAAAACCAGCCTTACGGCCTCTTTGCTCCACTCTCTAGTTTCATGGGTGTTGCTTCTTCCTATGTAGGCTTCCACAGCATGGGTCAAAGCATCCATCCCAGTTGTTGCGGTTATGTGTTGAGGCAATCCAATTGTAAGAGCTGGATCCAGCACAGCATAATGGGGGATAAGTGAAATATCATTGATGGCATATTTTTCATGGGTACTGCTATTTGTTATAACAGCTGCCAATGTGCCTTCACTTCCCGTCCCTGATGTTGTAGGCACTGCAATCAGCGGAGGTGTTGTCCTTCTAATCTTAAGCAGCCCCCTCATCTGGGGTATAGTCTTGTTGGGCCTTGCAAGACGGGCAGCAACACCTTTTGCACAGTCCATTGGAGACCCCCCACCAAATGCTAGGATCCCTTGACAATCATTGGCCTTATAAAGGCTTAAGGCTTCTTCGATGTTATCTATTGTGGGATTGGCTACTGTTTTGTCATATACTTTGTAGTCCATTCCCACGTGTTCAAGATTTAAAAGCAATTCATCCATTAGGCCGATTGACCTTATTCCCTTGTCGGTTATTATTAACAGGTTTTCTATTCCCTTCTCCTTGATAAAGACGGGTAATCTTCTTATGCTTCCTCTGCCTTGAAGTAGCTCTGGCATCCTCCAGGGCAAAAATCCGGATACACCTCTTAGAATCATCTGGTATAGCCTGCAATACAGCTTATACATTTCTCCACCTCCTCATCCATTAATTACCCCAATCGAAGATATCTTCTCTTCTAATGAAAAATAAAATCCCCCTACATGTAATCATAAGCTCCTTGTAGTGGGACTTTATTTCTATCTGATCCTATTTAGTTTCTCCAGAAAATCCTTGTATTCCGAATCAAGTTTCTCTAGATCTTCACCCCTTGATGCCATTGAAATCCTACTGACAATCTCAGATAATCTATTCTTGAGGACCATGATCTGTTCTTCTCTGATATCAACGGTTCCGTCAATACCAGTCAGATAATCCTTATAGCTTCCCCTGTAAATCTTAATCCTTCCCTCTTCAATTGTCATTATCTGATCTGCGATGTTCTCTATGAAGCTTCTGTCATGTGACACGAAGAGAAGTGTTCTATTATACTCCTTAAGGGCTTCCTCAATTATCTCCAGGCTCATGATGTCAAGGTAGTTGGTGGGTTCGTCCAGAACAAGCATGTTGAAGTCCTCCATTAGGATCTTTGCAAAGGAAACCTTGACCCTTTCTCCTCCACTTAACACCTTAACCTTCCTGTGGACTGCTTCCTTTCTGAATAGAAGCCTTGCAAGGAAAATTCTAGCAAAGGTCTCCGGATAGATGCTGTATTCCATTACATTTTCAAGAATGGACCAGTCCTCCTTCAAGATGCTCAAATCCTGGCTGAAATATCCAATTTTTGCTGATTTTGCAGCTCGAATACCTTCTTCACCGTCCATAATCATCTTTAACAGGGTGCTTTTGCCACAGCCATTTGGACCAACCAAAGCAATCTTAGCCCCATTCTCTACCATGAATTCTGAGTCCTTGAAAATCACCCTCTTATCAAATGATTTGTTCAGATCCTTACCTTCGACGAGAATTTTGCTGTGACTTCTGCTGGAATCCGGGATGTCAAATTTAATCTTTGTCTCTTCTCTGGGCTTCTCCTTCCTCTCCATATGTTCAATCCTCTTCTCAATGTTCTTTGCTGCACTATCCATGGAAGCCTTTGCCCTTTGACCTCCCATTTTATGGAGCCTAGCCTCAGAATTCCCCATTCTCCTGGGTGCCTGCCTGACTGAACTACTCTTTCCCTTTATTTCACCAATAGCTGACTGAAGTCGTTTCTTTTCATTCACGTACTCCTGATATTCAAATTGAGCTCTTTGAATTTCCTGATCCCTCTTCTCCTTATATTCAGTATAGTTTCCCTTATAGGTTCTTACCTTGCCATCCTCTATTTCAATAATCCGATTGCAAAGCCTATCCAAAAATCTCCTGTCATGGGAAATCAAAACCAATGTTCCATTCCTGGTACTGAAGCGGTCCTCCATAAGTCTTATGCTTTCCAGGTCCGCATTGCTAGTAGGTTCATCTGCAAATAGGACATCTGAATTTTCCTCCAATGCAGCGGCAACCTTGAACCTTGTTTTTTCACCGCCACTCATTGATTCCTTCCAAGAGCTATCCACCCCGAACCTGGACGCCATTTCATCACTTAGGACATTCTTGTCAGGGGCATCAATCTGAGAAACATAAGAGAGGCTTCCATGGCTTCTGACATAGCCTTCGTCTGGCTCAAGTCTTTTGCTTAGTATATTAAGCAGGGTTGTCTTCCCTGAACCGTTAATACCCACAATACCTATCCGGTCACCCTCATAAATCTTGAGGTCGTCAATCTCAAGAATCAATCTTTCACCATAATACTTCCTAATATCCTTGCACTCTATCAATAACATAAAAAATCCTCCCTGTATCTGGAGAGGATAGTACATTTAAACATCATATGCTGAACTACCCCTTTTGCATTTGGAATGCAATTCATCAGACAGGTAATTCCCAGGCAAATATATCCACATACAATAAATCCAATACTATCCACTCATTAATCTAAATTTGCACACATCAAATGAACCTCCTTCAGGTTCTTGATATTTGCATCTAGTTCTTAAAGTAGTGGATATTACTTCATCGTATACAGTACCTTGCCTTTCTATTGATTTACTACGATATCATTATATATACACCTTCTATGGATGTCAAGATTCCATCCACTAGAAATTTTCCTCCAGCTTACGGATGTGAGTCAAAAAGAACCGTCCCCGGTGACTCATTCTGCCCTTGGCATAACAATAGTAATTCTGGTTCCGATGTCCACCCTGCTTAAAACCTCAAAATGAGCCCCGTGCCTTTCAATTATCCATTGGGCGATTGACAATCCCAAGCCAGAGCCTCCGGTTTTCCTTGCCCTCGATTCATCAGACCTGTAGAATCTGTCAAAGATCCTAGGAATGCTATCAGGCGGAATCCCAATCCCACTATCCTGAACCGTAATCCTTATTGTATTTTCATCTCCGTTTACTCGAAGGATTATACTTTCTCCTTCCGGAGTATACTTGATGCTATTGTCCACAAGTATTCTTATGGCCTGCTTTATTAGCTGTTTATCAGCACTTATAAATGCTTCACACTTCAAATCCATCTGGAAATCATGACTCTTGTCTATCATATCAGCTTCCCTGGCGATGTCATGAATCACTTCACAAACATCAAAGGTCTCCTTGTGAAGTTGGATTGTTTCATTATCTCCCCGGGCTAGGAACAATAGCTGCTCCACCAATTCCTTCATGCTCTCCGTCTCGCCCTTTATTGCATCTATTGACTCCTGTAATGTCTTTTCGTCATTCTTCCCCCACCGGTCAAGTAGATTCACATATCCCTGTATTACAGAAATAGGGGTTCTTAGCTCGTGGGATGCATCTGAAACAAATTGAACCTGGGATTGATAGGAATCATTTATCCTGTTTAGCATCTGATTTATGGCAGCGGCAAGACCTTTAAGCTCCTCCTGGGAGCTGTCCACGGATATATGCTGGTCAAGCCTGTTGGCATCAATGCTGCTTATTGCCCCAGCAAGGTCCTTCAGATACCTGTCCTGTGACTTGGAACTCATAGAAGCGACCTCTACATTCAAGCTCCTTGCCGCCTCAGCAAGTTCATTCAAAGGTCTCAATGTTCTTTTTATCATACGTGACCCCTTAACAAATCCAGTCGTAAGTATGATGACTTCGAATCCAAGTATTATGAGAAACAAACCCAAAAGTATCATAAAATCGTTGCCAATCGGGTAGTATATGAAGCCATCATTTCCATCAATCTGAATATATGCTATATACCTGATTGCTTCAAGTCTGTCCGTGAGATTCTTCTCCAGGTCAGACTGAAATATTCCCAGCTCTCTTGTTCCACCGGTGTCATCCCGATCAAGATATTCCAAAAATATCTGGTTTATTTCAAAGCCTGATATATTCTCCTCTTCCTGGGTCAGTTTGAATTTCCCAAATTCAAGCTCTCCTTCCTCAGGAAAATCCATTTTCAAATGGACCATTCCATCGATTCCATTCTCAGCATTCCAAAAAACCACAAAAAAGCTTATCAGGACTATGACAATATTGATTGAAATGAATCCTGCAAGCAGTCTTCCCATCATCCTTACATTTAGTCTTAAGACCAGTGAGGATTGAATTCTGTTTTTAATTGTACCTGATCCTGTACTCTTAGTCCTTTTCATCCTTTATCACATACCCCACTCCACGAACTGTATGAATTGTCTTTAAGCCAAATGGTTCCTCGATTTTTGAACGGAGGTATCTTATGTACACATCCACCGCATTGGTCTCCCCGGAAAAATCATATCCCCAGATATGCTCGAGAATTGTCTCCCGACTGATTACAATGTTCTTGTTCTCCATAAGATAATTAAGCAGGTTAAATTCCTTCTTTGTAAGGTCGATTATAGTTTCATCCACCTTGACCTCACGTTTAACCGGATCCAAGGATAATCTGCCTGCTGAGATTTCATTGGAAGACCTAGACGTACCGTCACTCGATTTCTTTCTCAATCCCACCCTTATCCTGGCAAGCAGCTCCTCTATTGCAAATGGCTTTGTTATATAGTCATCTGCACCACCATCAAGACCTGCCACCTTATCCACCACCCCATCCCTTGCAGTAAGGAGCAAAATGGGTACATCTGAAACCCTTCTGATTCTTCTTAGGACTTCAATGCCGTTTAATTCCGGCAGCATGATATCCAGAAGAATAAGGTCAAAGGGCTGGGTTGTGGCAAGCTCCAACCCATCCCTTCCATTCAATGCCTTCTCAACTTCATAGCCCTCGTATTTAAGCTCCAGCTCAATAAAGCGGGCTATTTTTTCTTCATCTTCAATTATCAGAATCTTTTCCATCCTTCATATCACCCTTAACTTCATCCTTGAATTTTTCAGCTGCGTCTGCCACTGAATCCATTGCCTTGTTGACATTTTCCTTTCCCAAGTCAGGTCCTATTATTCTATACCTATACCCAAAGAATAGTCCAACGATTACAAGTGGTATTGTCACCCAGAATGTAAAGAGAAGGAGTATTGCCATTATTGTTACCGGTATGGTCATTACCCTATCTTCACCCTTCATCACATCAAAGGTATTTCTGTTTCCCTTGCCTACAATCTCTCCTAGGCTTCTGAAGAGTTTGCCCACCATCTGCCCAAAGGATGATCCTTCCGACTTGGTGTAGGTGGTTTCACCCGCTTTGGTATTCTTCTCCTGAGATTCCTCTTTTGTCTTGTCTGAGCTGAAGCTTCCACCTCCCTCAGGCCTGTTGATCCTGTTTCTCTTCTCAAGATTTACAATCGCTTCCAAAATGTCACCATCTGTCTCCTCAAGAGCCAATTTTGCCTCCTCATATGAAATGTTTGCATACTCCCTTAGTTTTTCAACCTGTTCCAAAGTTACCATATCTCAAACCTCCTATTGTTTAGTATGGTTTAATTGTAGCAGCACAACCTTTAAACACAATTTGAGCAAGATTAAAATTTCATTAGAATTCATATTATTATCATTAATCTGATCTCCACTAAAAGTAGAATCTGAGAAGTCTGCTCTTTGGATATGCACCAGCGCTTTTCATGCTCTTTAAGGAATTATGGTTATAGTACCAGCATCCTGACCTGGCATCATAGCCCTCCAGTTCAACCAGCTCCTTAAGCTGTCTCAGGATATTTTTTGCATAGCCCTGCCGCCTCTTATCTTCCATAACATACATTCCAATGCTGGCTATTGATTTGATGACCCTTCCTATTTCAACAACTCCAAATCCAACCAGCTCCTGCTGCTCAAGAGCTCTGTAGACTCTGTAATAATCTCTATTCCTAAGGATCCATTCCTCCTCATCCTCTCTGAAGAAATCTCCGGCAAGCTTTATGCTTGATGCATCCTCCCCGGACAGTATTCTTTCAAAGCTTAACTCTCTTCTGGAGAAACCGGAGGGTACCTCATCTCTATAGATTGCAAAATGAGCCTGTTTCTCCATCCTTTGGAAGCCATCCACACAGTGGGCCAAAAAAAATTCATCTCCTGTTGGTACCATTGCACTTGTAACCTTCTCATATTTCTTTATCTGCTCAAAATATTTCTGACCGAGATTTGCATACTTCTCCATCAGGTAATATGATGTTATGGTGTCCTCTCCATGGATAGTAAAATACCCAACGGATGAATCTTCATCCTGTATGGAGTAATGATTCCCTTCCAGCACATGGTCTTCCCAGAATGAATCAACTGTAATTCCATTTTCAGTAATGTTTTTTTCCATCATGTCCTTAATTTTGTCGAAGCATGTCTTTACTATTTGCATATTCCCCTCCTGTTAGCAATTTTTAAGGAACAATATCCTTAACGGTGTTTAATGTCACGTCACCTTGATTATACAACAACTCAGTAAATATTTAACAACTTATTTGTCTGATGTGTGTATTTTTTAATATCTAAGGATGTTTGGATTGAATGGCGAGCTTCATTATAGTATTATCTAGTAAACACTTAACTTATTTTCTGAAATATTTGAAAGACGGTGATTAAATGTCCAAAATAAAGCTTGTGAAACCCAATATTGATTATTCGGAGGATATTATGGAATACAGGGAAGAGTTTCTCCAATCAGGAGACAGCATGGCAGGCTGCGGAAGCCTCAGGGACCAGGAAACTGTAGAAGGTTGGCTTCAGGAAATAGACCTTCTTGAAAACGAAGAGACCTGTCCTGATGATAAGGTCTGCTCAAATACCTATCTTGCAGTGAGAATTGATAATGACAGAGTTGTCGGCATCATCGACTTCAGACACCATATTGATCACCCAATCCTGGGACTTTGGGGAGGTCATATCGGATATTCCGTGAGACCCTCCGAAAGAAGAAAGGGCTATGCTAAGGAAATGCTGAAGCAGGTTCTTAAGAAATGTAGAGACCACGGCTTGGCAAGGGTTATGGTGACCTGCGATGCAGACAATGTTCCCAGCAAAAAAACAATCCTTGTCAACGGTGGAATCTTTGACAAGGACGTCCAGGTGGATGGGGAAACCATCAAACGCTATTGGATCGAGCTGTAGGTTCACTTCTTGACAATAGGATGACGGATTATGGTCCTGAGCTTTTCAGGTGCTGTTTTTCTCGGGTCACTGAGATAGATTTCATGATGCTGCCTCAAACCATCCATTAGGGTCATGTAGCCTTCAGCTCTAATATGTTTCTCCATCCTGGCTATGGTATCGGGTTCATCATCATAGGGGCCAATGTGCATGATCTGAGAGCAAAGTCCTTCCTTGTGGTCTACCAGCCTTGTCCTTGAAAGGTTTAGTTCCGGTTTCTTCTTGGAAAGGATATCTTTTGCCCTTTCAACCACTTCAGGAGTCACAAAGTCCGGTTGACGTATCATCATTATCCAGATGAACTCATCCTTTCGACTTTTAACCTCACCGCTGAAATGGTCTTCATCAAACCACCAAAGCCCCTCCAAGGGAGGTACCACAAAGTCAAAATATCCCTCTGGCTGAGTATCATTCTTCTTGGTCATCTTGATGGCATAGGAAAGCCCATAGAGTATCTGAACCGCCTCCTCATATGATTTCGAGGAGTTTGGATCTCCAGAACCCTCTACCATAAGGAACCTCATCTCTGGTACATCGATAATCTCTGGTTCATTCTTGGGTTTGTAAAGACTCTTATACTCTTTCTTGAAATCAAAGGCTGGCATATTATTTCTCCTTCCCAAACTTATTTTTCCAATACAGGTATCCACACTTCAACAAGCTTTCTATCCAGTGGATAAGCCTCCAGCTGGGGTCCCTTTGCTATATCATACTCAGATGAAAGGATCCATCCTGACATCAGGCGCTTCCACAGGCTTTGCACCTTGCTTGGGCATTCATCAATGTCGTCATACTCCTCTGAAAAGACCGCCCACTTCCCACCTGGAACTGTAATTGAGTCCATATCAGGTGGAATATCCATACCTTCTTTGAATTCAGTGAAAATCAGATAATTATACTTTACAGCCCTTGCGTCTTCTGAATCATAGAATGCTCCACCTAATGAAATATCCTCATATGGCTTAGCTCCCGCAGCTTTACAGATCCTTTGATAGGTTCCATCCTCCTGAATATCCACCCAAAACCTAGGTAGGATTTCATTGGGATCCTCATCCATCCCTACAGCAATGCTCTTTCCAAATACCTTTACCTGTTCCTTTTCAACAATTCTGTAATTCATTTCAACATCTCCCTTTATCGAAATATGAAAGGAAATTCTAGGATAGACCTTTAGCTGCACCTCCTGCTTTCGAGCATTGGATGGTGTGATTCCGTGCAGCTTTTGAAATGCTCTTGTAAATGAATCCGGAGACTCATAACCGTACTTAAAGGCCAGGTCAATTATTCTGATTTCACTTTTCTGAAGCTCCAGGGCCGCAAGGGAAAGTCTTCGTCTTCGTACGTAATCAGATAGAGGAAAGTCCAATATGAATGAAAACATCCGATGAAAGTTCGATACTGAGCAATGTGCCTTCTCAGCTGCAATGGAATAGTCTATATCTCCTGAAAGATTATCCTCAATATAGTCAAGTGCCCTGTTCATTCTGTCAAGCCAATTCATATCCTTAGCTCCTTTCAATTATGAATATATCAAAAAAGGAGAACCGATACCCGACATTTCATGTCCTTTTGTACAGGGTATACTTATTTCACCTAAGAAAAATAGCCAGTCTCCTTCGGAGACCAGCCTTGATTCCTACTCTACTACCTTATCCTTCATCTTGTCTATCAGCTCCATGATTCCAGCTTCAATCTTCTCAAAGTCGCCCGCCTTAGGTGAGCCCTCAAATTCCACTGAAGGTACCATATCCCACTTCATTCTGTTTCGTTCAAGTATTTCAGCCAGCTCCTTCTCAGCTCCACCGGACCATCCGTAGGACCCAAATCGGAAGGCTGACTTACCTGTTATTTTCTTTCTACCTATCTCATCCAGTGCAGCTGCCACAGGTGGGAAAAGCTTGTACTCATAGGTTGGGGCAGCAATGATGATTCCTGCTGACTTGAATACTGTAGCTATCATCTCACTTTCGCTTTCAAGTGGCATTTCTAGCTTATTGTACTTGACTCCTTCTCTTTTGAGAACCTCCTCGGCAAAAGCTATTGCCTTACCGGTCATACCGTACATGGATCCCCACAGGATTGTAATTTCATTCTTTCCTGCACCCTCTGCATATTTTGAAAACCTGGAATAATCATTCATTATCTTATCAGTATTTCCCCTGTAAAGTGGACCATGTCCAGGTGCAATTGTCTTTATATCAAATTCCTTGGATTTTTCTATTGCCTTTCTAAGCATTGGTGTGAAGGTGGTCATTACATTTGAATAGTATCTAATTCCTTCCCTCTCAAAAAATTCATCCTCTTCCGGAGTCATTTCATCATCGAAATGATGCTCTCCCATCTTTCCGAAGGCTCCATACATGTCACATGAGAAAAGGGTTTTTGTACTGTGTTCGTAAGTGTACATGGTATCTGGCCAGTGAACATTTGGCACGGGGTGAAAGCTTAGTAACTTTCCATTTCCAAGGTCCAGGGTATCCCCTTCCTTTACAACCCGGATCTTGTCCTTTCCATAGAAGGATGTCACAAGCTTTGCAGCCTTGTCAGTACATACGATCGTAAAGTCTTCCTTAATCTTTTCAAAATTTGAAATCCAACCTGAATGGTCAGGCTCCATATGGTTTACTATCAGATAGTCTATGTCCTTTGGATTTACATTTATCTCCTCAAGATTCTTATACAGTGTTTCAGGTATTCCATCCCATCCGATTACACCATCAACTATTGCTGTTTTTTCACCTTGCACAATATATGAGTTCAGAGTAACTCCGTTTGCAATCTCCCAGATACCTTCAAAAAGCATATCTTCTACATTCATGGATAACATATGTATCCCCTCTGCAATTTTGATTTTTTTCATCTTTATCCTCCTTCAGTCCAGTTTACGTACTTCTTTTACCCCTTTTTCATTTAAGTTAATTATATCCTGTGAGTTTTTTTAGTCAAGCTTCATTGAAATGGGCTCCAGGATATCCTGGAGCCCATTTCAATGATTGTTCTACTGCTGACTTAATCTTCTTTTGTTTTCAAGCTGCTTTCTCCAAGCATGCATTACAAGTGAAACGCCTATTACTCCATAGGCCACAAACACCCGGAAATATTCTCCTAGCTGAGCATCCCCAAACAGATTCCTACCTGCAAGTGGAGATACTATAAACAGTGTATGGAACAGTAGAGTTCCCAACAACGCATGGCTGATTTTCGCGTTTGTTACCGAAGCTCCTCCAATCAGAAGTGCCGCTACAGAGTAGAAGCCTATCTGCTCGTGGCTGCCATATGTTGAAAATGTTCCAAGATTCTGCAGGAATATCACATGTCCCCAGGATGCAAATACAGTAGACATTATCATTGCAGTCAGTCTTGTCTTGTCTGAGTGGATTCCTGATACATCTGCAATGTGCCTGTCCTGACCGACCGTTCTGAAATCCTGTCCGAGCTTGGTTCTTATGAAATAGGTGGTGAAAACACACATCAGACCTATCAATATTGCTGTAAGCATAGGCACCTTGATAAAGTTTATAAAGGATTCAGTTCCCTTTATGTAATATAGCCAGCCTGCCAGCGCAACGCCTGCAACTGAGGATAGGATATACTTCTTGTTTCCAGCCTTCTGACCAAGGGAGGGTATTCCCTTGATATATCTAATGACTCCATGAACCAGCATAAGTGCTCCAAATCCCATTCCAGCAGTTGTAAATGGAAGTCTCCAGAAGTCATCTACTGCGTACTTCAAACCATCAGCTAGGTCAATTGTTGTTCTAAGTCCAACTCCTGAGCTAAGCACAAGGGTTTCGTTGTTGAACGGAATCAAGGATCCCACCAGTATAAGGAAAATCAATTGATAAATTCCGTTTGAAAAGAATCCCAGAATCATTCCACCGATCATTTCCTGTCCCTTTGCCTTATTGAAAAGAAGACCAGTAAGGTAACCCAAAAGCATAGCCAGTGGAGTAGTTAATAATATTGTCACACCAATTCCTGGGAGACCAACTATACCCCAGTGAGTGACAAATATCACCGCTGCCTGAGCACACATTGCTCCAAGTACGATTGCAAAGTTAAGTCCCATTCCTGCCATAACAGGCAAAAGCAATGCAAGTACAAGAAAGCTGTTTCTCACCATACGTGTAACAATATCGTTAAGGAGAAAACCAAACGTCAATCCTGAATAGTAGTACCCAATCAAACATAGCACAACGAAGAATACTGTAACCATATTGTGGGTTAATATTTTCTTGATCTTTTGTCCTAGACTCATTTCAGGTGGGGTTATTTTGATGTTTTCATCCATTATTCTCCACCTCCAATCTGTGTCAATGCATAAAGAATTATACCGTTACTTATTACAATACGGGCGATTTCCGCCAAGCTGCTTACATCCTCCAATACCTTGTTGGCAACCGGAAGCGAAACCACAAGCAGTGATTGAAATAAGAGTGCTCCAATAAGCACGTTAGCTATATTAGCCTTCTTGATTGAAGCCCCTCCTATAAGGATTGCAGCAACTGCCGCAAAGCTCATAAACATGGGAGCCTGATAAAGCTGGATAAATCCGAAGCTTTGACTATAAATTACAATTCCTACGGCACTGAGTGCAGTCGAAAGCATTGTTCCAACAACTCGCATCCTGTTTACATTTATTCCTGATGCAGTTGCAAACTTGGGGCTATCTCCCGCGGCTATCATTGCCACACCCATTTTTGACCTTAAGAAGAGCCATACCAGAAGACAAAAGAAGAGCATGAATAAAAGCAGACCAGTTGGAATTGTTACTCCGAACACGTCGAAGGATCCCCATTGGTTCAAAATTCTTTCATATCTTCCCTGAAGAGTGATGGTTGTCCTTAATCCTGTACCTATTGGCCATCTCATATCCTCACTGGTAAATGGAAGTACCAGCCAACCTATACTCATTAGAGAAACTATTGAGAAACCAACATATGTAGCAATCGTCATTTCAGAACCCTTAACCCTGTTAAGCAACAGCCCATAGAAATACCCTGCCACAAGGGATAGGGGAATGCTAATTGCCACAGCAGTAAAGAGCGCTTGAAAACCATACAGGTCCAATTCAATGGCAATAAGTCCACCTAAAAGTCCGCACACTATACCAATAGGAATCCCGAAATTCAACCCTATTCCCGCCAATATACCGGGAACCATTGCAAGAACAAGTATACCGTTCATACCAGTACGAACCAATGCATCCGAAATAAGATTGTTCAGGGGTATGTCAAGCATTACTGCCATTACAAGCAACACTAGAAGGAATGCAACGATTATTATCCTAGGAAGCCCAAACCGATTGATCAATACCTTTGCTTTATCCATCTGTCTTCACCTCTTTACCTTTGACCTTGTGGTACTCACCAGACATCATCAGACCGAAATCCACATCACTGGCATCTGGTGGCAACACCCCTTCAAGCTTGCCTTCATTTACTATGGCTATTCTGTGGGATATCATCCTAAGCTCCGCCAGCTCACTTGATGTCATTATGATTGTCATACCGTAGTCCTTGTTTAGCTGAAGCAAAGTATCAAGAACAAGTTTTTTCGCACCAACATCAATACCCCTTGTGGGTTCCGAAACAAATAAAACCTTTGGGTTTAAGGTGAGAGCTCTTGCAATGCAAACCTTCTGCTGATTACCTCCACTCAGCCGTCTTGTTATCTGCTGAGGTCCCGTGCATCTTATATCCAGATCCTTTATCATCTTAAGGGCATGCTCCCTAATTCTCTTATTGTCCTTCTGTGTAAAGGGGCCCACTCTTTTTATGAACTGTTCCTGCATCTGCATGGCAGTTACAGCAATATTTAATTCAATGGATGTATCAAGCAAGAGTCCAATTCCTCTTCTGTCCTCAGAAACAAAAGCCAAGCCTTGCTTCAAGGCTTTTTCAGGATTGTTCAGAACAACTTCCTGACCATCAACCTCAACTTTACCTTCAGAATTATATAATCCCATTATTCCATTTGCGAGGCCAATTTTCCCTTGTCCTGCAAGTCCACCTATTCCAAGGATTTCCCCTTCGTATATATCCAGGTCAACTCCCTTAATCAACTCTCCCGGCATATCAACATAAAGATCCCTTATCTTCATTTTTACAGCTTTTCCCTCGCTTGACACGGACTTAGCTGAGTCCATCTTTATCTCTCGACCAACCATTAGGTTGGCCATGTCAAACACGTCGGTATCCTCAATGTTCTTTGTTGCAACATGCTGACCATCACGAAGTACTGTAATTCTATCTGCAATACGCTTTACCTCGTCAAGTCTGTGTGTTATAAACAGGATCGCAATTCCCGAATCCGCAATCATTCTCATTGATTCCAGAAGCTTGTCGGCATCGCTTTCTGTAAGCACGGCCGTTGGTTCATCAAACACCAAAACCTTCAGGTTTTCCTTGTCAAGTTCCCTTGCTATTTCAACAAATTGCATGTAGCTGACAGGTAGACCTGCAACCTTGACCCATTCCTCAACATTCATTCCCAGCTTGTCCAAGGCTTTTCTGGCATCCTTGTTCATAGCTTCCATATTTAGGGTTTCAAGCTTCTTTCCCGCAACCCTGCTCAATATTCCTGGAGTTGTAATTTCTCTGTTAAGCTTAATATTCTCAGTGATACTATAGCCTGGAATAAGCATAAACTCCTGATGCACCATACCTATTCCCTTGTACATGGCTTCAACCGGGGACTCAATAAAGGTCTCTTCCCCATCCACATAGACCTTTCCCTCAAAGCCACCTGTGTTATGTATTACTGACATACCAAAGAGTATGTTCATCAGGGTTGATTTGCCAGCTCCGTTCTCTCCAAGTACTCCATGGATTTCTCCCGGCCTTAGCTTCAGATTGATTCCCGACAATACTCTTGTTCCGTAGTACTCCTTACCAATGTCCCTCATATCCAGGACATAATGCTCATTGTTATGTTCTGTCTTCAAACGGTTGTTCCCTCCTTTAAACAAATTTCAGAGAGTGACATAATATTGTGCAAGGCCTAGGCCTTGCACAATATTGTAATCTGCATCATTTTGTTTTTATCGGTTTAAATTATTAAAACTGAACTGCTGCTCCAAGATATAGGAAGTAGTGGTCGTAGTTTCCGTAGTTTCCAAGTATGATTTCTCCCTGAGCTACTTCTTCCATGATTCTTGTAAGAACCTCTGCATCAGCCTTGCCATTGGTATTTCCTTCAAGATACTCTATGGCATATTCCACTCCAGCCTCAACATACATCATGTTTACAGGCACTGACCAGCTTGCTACTCTTCCATCCATTCCAGCTTCATCAACTTTAGCATCGATTTCGCTTAGGATAAAGTCTAGATCTCCAGCCTTGTCCTCAGGTACCGCAATACCAAGTGCTGCTGGTAATGCATGGTAAGGTGATGGACAACACTGAACTGGGAATATCGCTCCAGTTTCTACGGTCTGTCTTATCATAGGCTCCATCATTGAACAGTTAGTTCCAAAGAACGCTGTATTAACACCGTATTCCTCGACCTTTCTTGGAAGGTCTTCCATTATGAACTGCTGTGTTCCAGGAACTCCAGCATCTCCAGTTGGGTCTGGTGCATCCTGCTCAACCCATACAAGACCAAGCTTCTCAGCTTCTTCCTTCATAAGGTCTCTTCTTGCTGCCAGCATTTCATATGACATGTGTCTTGGGAATGAATAGTGAACAAGAACCTCCGCTCCCATGTCCTTAGCCTGCTGTGCTATTTGTGAACCTCTTGCAAGGTCATTTGTTTGAATTATTACATCTCCGTACTCAGCTATAACGTCTGGGTCTTCTCCTGGAACACCAAGAACAAATAGAATGTCCTCTCTCATTTCCTTTACTCTTGCAATTGCAGCAGCTGCTCCCGGTACTGCCTGTACCATTACAATTGCTTTAACTTCAGGGTCTGAAGCCATTGCCATCATGTTTGTTATGGTTGTCTCCTGCTCCTGCATAAATCTGTCAGGGTATGTAGATAGGACTATCATGTCGCCATATCTTTCCTTCATGTTCTCACCGGCTCTGAACTCCTCTTCACCCTGAGAAACAGTTCCTGTCATTACACCAATCTTGTAGCTTGCAGCTTCAGCTGGCTCTTCTGCCGGTTCTTCTGCTGGAGCTTCTGCTGGAGTTTCTGCTGGTGCCTCTGCTGGTTCTTCTGCAGGTGCTCCACATCCTACTAGACTTAACATCATCATCAATGCCAATAATAGCGCTATACCTTTTTTCATTTGAATCCCCCCTAGATTTTCTTTTTAAACGTTACGTAAATGCTGATCCTATTCAGTGCTTGCATTCCTCCTCTCGTATTGAAAAACATGTTTTGATATTCTTGTTTTGAATAACACTTATAAAGATTATACTCAAGAGTTGAGAATAAAGCAAGAATTTTCTAATTATTGCGCATTCGTCTATTTGTTGTCATATGTTGACAATTAATCATGTACCTCTTTTGGGCCAAATGCAACAAAAAACTCCCGAACCAGTTGTATCCAGGAGTTTTGATGGATTTACAATTGTTTAATTTCTAAATTTAAAATCAAAAACTACAGTAGTAAAAACATATTATTGTTAACCATTATACCCATTACAGTCAACATAATCCCTTAATTTTATTAATTAACTACTCTATTCAGAATATTGCTTGACAATTGGATTCTAAATGAATTCCTGCAGCACTGAACCTCTTCCGTTCTCTACCTCCACCTGTGCATATGCTCCATTTATGAAGGTGATTTGAGGTGGTACATGACCACAATCAATATCGTATACAATTGGTATATTAAGTTCTTTTGAAAGCTGATTGTAAATATCCTCGGCAGTATAATCATCCACTGTTTCATTTGCAGAGCTCCTGCCAAACATTATCCCCTTGCAGTCATCAAACCATCCGGCCAGCTTCATCTGTACCAGAGTTCTACGAAGGTCTGTTGTTGATAAGTCACAGTTCTCAAGAAACCAGATAATTGAATCTCCCTTGATATGAGCTTCCAGAAAACCTTGAACATCCCCATACGTAGTACCTATAATATGTCTTATTGTATCCACGCACCCACCTAAAAGCCTACCCTTCATTTCAACCTTTCTCCCTTGGGTCGATTTCCAGCAGGTCTTTTCGTTCAAATGGAAGATGTGAGGGCTTGGATTCTCAAAATCCCACTCTCGCTGATACATGGGAGATGAATGTTGGAGTACGGATCCATTGACTTTAGTTGTCAATACTTCCTGCCATTTTTCAGTAGTTGCGTCTGAATACTCCCCTCGCAAGTCAATAAGGTTGGTACCATGTGCCGTTGCGATCCCCGTTTTCAAGGTTATTGCAAGTAGTAGTAGGCTGGTGTCAGAGTAGCCCATAACCCACTTTTGTTTAATCTTATCAAAGTCCAAATACTCAAATATTTCCATGAGCAGCTCTCCACCCCATGGTGGAATTATTAGCCCTATACTATCATCCTCCATCATCTTGTTGAACTCATCTGCCCTTACCCTTGCTGGTGCAGAAGTGGCTTTTATCTGGTTCCATGGTGTCTCACCACAAACTACCTTATAGCCTTTTTTTTCCATGCTTTTTATTGCATCCTTCAGTAATTCGTGCATTTCCGGTTTCACTCCAGATGATGGAGCAGTCACTCCTATTGTAGTTTCCTCTTTTAGGAAGGGGTAACGGATCATATAAATCAACTCCTTTGGACATAGGTTTCATGCTTGCATGATTGCCAATATCTACAACTTAGATTCTTCTAACTTTTCAATTGCCTCCTGTTTCCTTAAAGGCTTGGAAATTAAGTAGCCTTGTACAATATCACAGTTATTCTTCTCCAGATAATAAAGCTGTTCCCGATTCTCAACGCCTTCAGCCACAACCTTTAGCCCCAGCTTATGCGACATTGAAATTATATCAGCCGTTATCAAGCTGTCCTTATCCTTTTCAGCTACGGCATCTATGAAGTACTTGTCAATTTTAACAATATCAATGTTAAGCTCCTTTAGCCTTGCCAAGGATGAGAAACCCGTTCCAAAATCATCTATGGAGATTTTTATACCCATGTCCTTGAGTTGTTTCAACTTATGGTTAATTATCTCATAATTCTCAAGCAGCACAGATTCTGTGATCTCAAACTCCAGGCAGCCCAGATCCATTTCAAATTGCTTTGCAAGTTCCGACACATCCTCCACAAACTCTTTTCTGAGCAGCTGAATACCCGATATGTTAATTGATACACCAATATCATCAAAGCCCATAGCATGTGCTCCGCTTATAAATTCACAGGATTCCTTCAGAATTATCCTGCCAAGGTCATAAATAAGCTGTCTCCTTTCAGCGATATCAATGAACTCCAAGGGTGAGACAAATCCCAAATCCTCCAGCTTCAATCTGGCCAAGGCTTCAAAGCCGGTTATTCTTTTGGTGGTCAGGTCCAGCTTTGGCTGATAGCATAGGTAAAAGTTATCATTTCCTCCACTGTATATAATGGTTCTCAGTGATTTCTCTATCCTGTCCTCCCTTATGACAGTTTCCTCCATTGAATCCTCATAGAAATGAATCGATCCACTTCTCCCACTGTCCATATGGGACAGAGCAAGAGTGGCATCCTGCAACAGCTTGTCTACAGTCGTGTCCATATTTTAAAGTTCAACTATACCAAATTCAACATTCACATATTGGTACTCACTTATAACAAGGGATTCCTTTCTGAATATCTCAAAAATATTCTCTACCAGATCAACAAGCTCATCCCTTGTCTCGTACCAATTGACAACCAGGACGAACCGGTCCGCATTGAATCTGAACAGTCTGTCCTCATTCCTTAAGGAGCCACGAAGTTTTTGGGCAATTTCTGCAATTATCTGGTTCCCATAAGCATAACCATAGGTCATGTTAAGTGTCTTGAAGTTCCTAGTGTTTATCAGGATTATTGCCTTATTCTCATCCGTCGTCTCTATAAGCCCATCAAGGTATTCCATCAGATACTCCTCGTTGGGTAAACCTGTAAGCTTATCATAAAATGCTATTTCAACATTAGACTTGTTCTTCCTGTATGCATAGTAAAGTATTCCAAGCATAAACACAAATAAAACAAAAAATTGCTTTAGACTTTCTGAAACGAGGCTTCTGACCTCGTCATCCACCTTTTTTGTTGACCAGGATATGTTAAGGATTCCATGCTGCTCATCATCATGATATATAGGTACGCTGGTCTGTAGAACATCCTGACCATTGAACTCCACTCTTTCAACACTGAAATTATTGCTCTCCATCCTTCCCCTATAGTCATCATCAACAATGGTTTTTCCAACGCTGTCCAAGGTACTGCTTGCCAGTACATCAAAGTTGTTATCAATGAATGCAACGTACTCAATGTCATCCTTGCTGGCTATGATATCCACCAGCTGCTGAAACTCAAACTGTCCCACAAGCTCATGTACAACCTCCGCAAGCTCACCAATCTGGATAAAGGATCCATCCTCATTCTTTATGTATGCATACTTCTTGTAAACTCCACTGATGACATCCCTTCTTATATCCTCAACCATTGTGGGTTCGTCGCTCTTCATAAAAGCATCTATTGGATGTCCCTCGTAGACCTTCCAACCAATAAAGTCCGGGAAGTTACTGTAAATTATTTCACCTTCCCTGTTGTAAAGGGAGATTTCATCCAGCTTGAGATCCTCTGCCAAACGTTCAAGCACCTCAACATCCTCGTGACCATCAATCATGGTAATTGCCTTGTTTACAATGGTAAGCTTTTCATTCAGAATGTTCGTTATGGTATACTGGGCATCATGGGCATATACAAGTGCCTGGGAGTAGCTGTCCGCTATTCCTATAGCCTGTTCCTCAAAGCTGCCATATCTTTCTTCTATACGGTTAATGACTATAGTGTATGTAATTACCGAATATATTATGATCAACAATATAAATGGTACCAGAAAATATCTTGCGTCCCAGCTCTTCAGCTTGTCCTTTTTCATAACAACCTCCCCTGTAACCTCCACACTCATTTTGTCAGTCTCAGGGGTTGAATCACAAGCAATGTATACATGACCCCATGCTATCGTCAATTTCAATACTATTAGTGAAAGTATATCACATCACATTCAATAGGGTCAATGTAAGTAAATGTGTATTTCATCATATTGACGTGACATAGTAATTGCAACAATTACTATATGGTGAACGCAAGAAAGCCCAGGTTTTAATACCTGGACTGAATAAACCTCATATACCTTTAAGCTTCAGGTACTCCCAATATTCAAGTTCAATCTCCTCACCACAATTTTTGCATGAGATGAAGTATCTTTTTGAGAGCCTAAGAAAAGAAATGGACACAAATTTCATGACTATACTAAAAGAATCACCTTTTGAGCAGTTTTCACAAGACGGATTGATTCTATCAAGAATCCATGTCCTAGGGTAGCTCTCATACAAACTATGGGCTTTGATTTCAAATAGTAGCTTTTCCTTCCTTTTTATTTTGGTAAAATCTGGATCCAGATTTCCATTCCCCGTTACTCTCATAAAACCTCCTAAATATTTAACTTCCATATTCACTCTTTCAACAAGATGCTACCTAGACTTCCCTTTCAGCAATGGTTGCAGTGACCTAATCTCCTGAAGGCTTCTTTCTTAGTTTAATGATAATATTTTGGTCACTGGCTAGCTCCTTTAGGAGCTCAACTGCACATTCTGATTTTTGCTTTACTGTGAGGGTTTCCTTTGACGTGGATTCCAAAAGGTTATTAATGGTTGACTCCAAACCTTCGAGACTAAGAAGATTGACAGCTACACAGAAGAAGGTCTTTCTTCTCCCGTCATTGTATTCCGATAGCAACAGATCAAGTATCCCCCTTTTTCTAAGGAGTTCTTCATTATATGCTTCCATTCCGATTTCCTGAGCCCTTCTCAAATCTTTAAGCTGATTCTGATGTGTTATGAAGGAATCGTATTCTTCTGCTCCTTTGTATTTGCTGCAAGGATACTCAGTGCATAGAAAACAATACTCAATCCGATTGTGCTCCAGGCTGCATTTGGCAATTGAACATGATTGGTTCCCTGCGCCTCCACCACATCCGGGACAATAAGCTCCCAACCTCATTGGACATAGGGCACAGTTAAGTCCACAAAGTGAAAAATCTAGATTAGACCTTACAAACCCCTTCATGATCCATCAACCCTTCTTTGCAATCCATTATTTACTTCTTATAAACGTCCTAACAGCGAATCCAACTAAAAATAATCCAACTATAACGTTCAAGTATTTTTGTAAAGAAGGATTAACCGCAGCTGATACCGAGTCTCCCACCAAGGCTACTAGGGTAGTAAATATCAAGGTCGAAAGTACTGCCCCGAATCCAAACAAGTAGAGACTTGTTCTGGAAAGCTTGTCTTCAGCAATTTTTGAAGAAAACACCCCTGCCCAAAATACGATGGTCAATGGACTTGATACGGTAAGTATCACAGTTTTTAAAAATATATTGGAGGTTTCATCAGCAGACAGGCTGAAGGTTGGCATAAATGTGATCCCAAAGGCTCCCAGGATCGTGCTTAATCCAAATACAATCAACACCAAGGGACCCAGGTAGCCAAGAGCTATTTTTGCATTTTTACTCTTGTTTATAACTGCTCCTAGTCCTAGAATTGCCGCAACAACAAAAACTGCATCCACAAGTGTTACCCCCAGAACTCCCAGCATTGCCTGTGAGAACCCCCTTGTTATTGCTGTTTGAAGCACCAGCAGAAATATTGGTCCAATGGCCAATTGAAGGATCATCCCAAACCTAAACCCACTAAAAATTACACTGTAATTGAGCCCTTGCCTCTTGTTCGAAGTTAGCATTTTATTTCCTCCTGATTTAAGGTTGATTCTATTGTACTTTATTGTATCAAAATTAATTCAAATGTCCAATCTAATCATTCTTGTAATCAGCTTGGTATATCTTTATGCCAGTGGGTTGAAAAATCCAGAAAAAAGTCTGGATGCATAATATAGGGGTAAGTATTTAGAAAATAGATATTAGGAGGGTTAATATGAATATAGGAGCTTTTTCAGTCAGTCTTGCGGTAAAGGATATACATGCTTCAAAAAGATTTTATGAGGCACTTGGTTTCGAAGAATTTCATGGCAACATTGAAGACAACTGGCTAATCATGAAAAATGAAGATTGTGTAATTGGGCTATTCCAAGGCATGTTTGAGGGCAATATAATGACCTTCAATCCAGGATGGAACAGCAATGCGGAAGCCCTTGAGGATTTCATTGATATTCGAGACATTCAAAAAAAGCTGCTCAATAAAGGGATCCCTTTAATTGATAAAGCAGACCCTGAAGGTTCTGGTCCTGCAAGCTTTACAGTGAAAGATCCTGACGGTAACACCATACTTTTTGACCAACATGTCTAAAAAGGAGCTATCTATTCATTTTGTGAATAGATAGCTCCTTTTAGTTAAATCACTTCCTGATTCAAAAATTCTATCAATATTCTGTTGAATCCTTCAGGGTTATCCATCTGAGAGGTATGACCCGCCTCAGGCACAATAACATACCTGCAGTTTGGCTGCCTCTTCTTCCATTCAGGAGATTCCTTTTGATAAACCTTCCCGTTGGCATCATCGGAATCACCATGCATCAACAGAAAGGGCACCGGTATCTTATGATCTGCAGGTATAACTGATTCAGTCCAAAGAGCCTCAACGCCAGACATTATTATCTTGATAAAGTCATCCTTTGGAATATGGTCCATTGCAGCCCTTGCATACTCCTTCACAGAATCCTTGATGGAAAGCTCCTCCAATGTCCTTTCCCTAAAGGATTCAAGATGCATCTTTCCAAGAATCCTTGGCATAATTCGGTACATTACCTTATAGAACAGGCTGGGTTTTTGGGAAATATCAG
>JANKMX010000038.1:0-5703 GCA_024649995.1 Gudongella sp.
TCGTAAGCATCAGCAGAGGATTTATGAATATCGTGGCATAACAAAAAAGGAGCTGTAGATCCCTTGGGGATTTACAGCTCCAAATTTTTTCTGTTAAGCCTTTGCCTCTTCATCTACTGTCAATTCCTCAGTCACCTTGTTAGCCTGTGATTTGAACTCGCCAAGGGCCTTTCCAAGGGATTTCCCTATTTCCGGCAGCTTTGACGGCCCAAATATAACAAGAGCGATTGCAAGAATAAGAATCAGCTCAGGTGCGCCCAGTCTACCCATTAAGCCAAGGCCTCGTTAAGTAGCTCTACCATTTTCTTTGTTACGTCTCCAGTTACTCCAGCACATCTGCTCTTTCTTTCAGGATCTCCATAGGCAACTCCGGATACTTCCATGTATTTACCTACTGAATCCTCACATAATGTAGACTCTGCAACTGAAGTAGGAAGACCAAGTCCCTCAGGTTGATATATTGGGAATTCAGCATCCTTGTACCATTTTGAAAGCTCACCAAGAAGCTTCTTTGAAGTATCAGCATCACATACAGTACCGATACATGCTGCTGCAACACCTATACATCCGCAAAGGCTTGCCTGTCCATATCCGCCTCCTGCTGAAACAAATGCCATTGGTGGAATGTGGTCATATGGATATCCAACTACGTCTGCCAATTCGCCGAAGAAACCTTCAGCAACGCCGACGCCTCAGCCACCCATTTCTTTATAGCCTTTGAAGGCTCTTTCCTCTACTTTGGCTGGATCAAGCTTCTTGTAAGGATATGGCCATTCAGGAGCGGTTGTTGTATCTGCTGCTGCCTCCGGTGCTGCACAACCTGTTAATAGTCCTCCAAGTCCTCCTGTCACTGCAACTCCTGCTACGGTAACTCCAACGCCCTTCATAAAATCCTTACGTGAAATTTGTTTGTTTTCTGACATTATGTACCCTCCCTTTGATAAATTGAAATGTATGTATCTAACACTGATAAGATTTTAACATACGATGTTAAGGCAAGCAACCCATAATGAGAAAAAAATATCAAAAAAAAATAATAATAGGAGGATGGTCCTATGACCATCCTCCTATTATCTGAAATTTATGCTTCCTTTTTATCCTCTGTAAATTCCTCTGTTACCTTGTTTGCCTGTGACTTGAACTCACCGAGGGCCTTACCAAGGGATTTGCCTATTTCCGGCAGCTTAGAAGGTCCAAATATAACAAGTGCAATTGCCAGGATAAGAATCAGCTCAGGTGCGCCGAGTCTTCCCATTATGCAAGCTCCCCGTTAAGCATTTCTACGATCTTACCTGTAACATCAGCTGCAGTACCTGCACATCTTGCCTTTCTTTCAGTTGAACCGTATTCAAATCCGGTAGCCTCCATGAACTCTCCAACTGATACGTCGCACATAACTGATCCTGCTACAGTTGTTGGAAGATCGTGCTCTGGCTGGTACATTGGGAATTCAGCCGCCTTGTACCATTTTGAAAGCTCTGCCAGAAGTTTTTTTGAAGTGTCAGCATCACATACTGATCCGATGCATGCAGCTGCAACACCTACAGTACCGCAAAGACTGGCCTGTCCGTAACCGCCTGCTGCAGTTATGAAAGCCTGAGGTGGGATGTGGTCAAATGGATATCCTACCTTTTCTGCCAATTCACCGAAGAACCCTTCGGAAACTGCTATACCTCAGCCACCCTTTTCGAAATATGCATTGTAGGCTCTTTCTCTAACAGCATCTGCGTCAAGCTTCTGATATGGCAATGGCCACTCTGGAGCAGTTCTTGTATCCGCTGCAGCCTCTGGTGCCGCACATCCTGTTAGAAGTCCTCCAAGACCTCCTGTCACTGCAACTCCAGCTACGGTGACTCCCACGCCCTTCATAAAGTCCTTACGGGAAATCTGTTTGTTCTCTGTCATTATGTAACCTCCTTGAATATGTATTGTGTAGCAAATTACTCAACGGGTATATTTTACCACTATGTTAAACACATATCAAGAAATATCAATACAAGTACACAGGGTATAAATGGCTTAAAAAGGACATTCTAACAAGTTTAGGACAAAAGTCCTAAACATATGTCAAAAAGTGTGTCTGTGAAATGACAAACAATCAATATCAAACTAACGCACAAATTCAGTGCAGAAGGCTTTAGTGGACTCAATTATGGGTAAATAACCTTAAATACAGGATATATATGATATACTAAAAAATAATGTGACATACAATATAATCCTGTGCTATAATTATCCATATTGGTAATTTTTAGCATCAACAATCAGAGTGTTTTAGACTGTCTCATAATAACAAGGGGGGAATGACATGGGAAACAAGTATGTTTATGGTTTCAGTGAAGGTTCAAAGGAAATGAAGAATCTGTTGGGGGGTAAGGGGTCAAATCTTGCAGAGATGACGAATATTGGATTGCCGGTGCCACCTGGATTCACAATAACCACAGAGGCCTGTTCCAGGTTCTATGAGGAGGGTGAAAAGTTGTGGCCTGAGCTTATTGAAGAGATCCACAACCACCTGAAGGAAGTGGAGAAGGCATTGGACAAGAGATTTTCCGATGAAAGCAATCCATTGCTGGTTTCAGTAAGATCCGGAGCGGTTTTTTCAATGCCTGGGATGATGGATACAATTCTTAATCTTGGACTTAATGACAAGTCCGTCATAGGCTTGGTCAATTCCACAGGGAACGAAAGATTTGCATACGATAGCTACAGAAGGTTTATCCATATGTTCTCCGACATAGCCATGGGAATACCAAAGAGAAGATTTGATTCAGCAATGGATGAAATGAAGCACAACAAGGGAGTTGAACTGGACACCGAACTGGATGCAGAGGATCTGAAGGAGCTTGTGGAGAGATTCAAGGAGATATATAGGGAAGAAAAGGGACAGCCCTTCCCACAGGATCCAATCGATCAGCTTCAACTGTCAATAGAAGCGGTATTCTCATCCTGGAACAATCCAAGAGCGGTTATATATAGAAGGCTTCATGATATTCCATCAAATCTTGGTACAGCCGTAAACGTACAATCAATGGTATATGGTAATATGGGGGATACCTCTGGAACAGGCGTTGCATTTACAAGAAATCCGGCCAATGGAGAGAACAAGATTTACGGAGAATTTTTGATGAATGCCCAGGGCGAGGATGTTGTTGCAGGTATAAGGACGCCTAAATCCATATCTGAGCTTGAGGACATTATGCCTGAGGTATTTGAGGAATTCGCCAAGGTGACCGAAATCCTTGAGAGCCACTATAAGGATATGCAGGACATCGAGTTCACAATAGAAAAGGGTAAGCTCTTCATGCTTCAGACAAGAACTGGAAAAAGGACAGCACAGGCAGCGATCAATGTTGCGGTGGATCTTGTAAATGAAGGGAAAATAACCAAGGATGAAGCTATACTTAGAATAGAGCCAAATCAGCTTAATCAGCTGCTTCACCCAACCTTTGATGCCAAGGCTCTTGGAGAGGCATTGGTGATTGCAAAGGGGCTTCCTGCATCACCGGGTGCTGCATCAGGCAAGGTGTATTTTCATGCCAAGGATGTAGTTGAAGCCAAGGCTAGAGGTGAAAAGGCCCTTCTTGTTAGACAGGAAACCTCACCAGAGGATATTGAGGGTATGGTAAGCGCTGAGGGAATACTTACTGCAAGGGGCGGAATGACATCCCATGCTGCCGTTGTAGCAAGAGGTATGGGTAAATGCTGTGTTGCAGGCTGTAGTGAAATAAGGGTAGACGAGGAATCCAAGGTTATCAGGGCAGGAGAGCTTACACTCCATGAAGGGGACTACCTGTCACTTGACGGTACCACCGGTACAGTATATACAGGTGAAATAGCCAAGGTTCAGCCTGAGCTTTCAGGGCAGTTCGGCGAATTCATGTCATGGGTTGATGAGAAGAGAAGAATGAAGGTAAGAACAAATGCCGACACGCCAAGGGATGCAGCAGCAGCCGTGAAATTTGGAGCTGAGGGAATAGGACTTTGCAGGACGGAGCATATGTTCTTTGATGAGGATAGAATACCGGCCGTTAGAAGGATGATTGTTTCCAACAATGAAAGCCAGAGACAGAAGGCTCTGGATGTTCTTCTTCCATTGCAGAGAAAGGATTTCTATGAGATATATCAGGTAATGGAGTGGAGACCTGTGACAATAAGACTATTGGATCCACCACTACATGAGTTCCTGCCAAGCAAGAAGGAGGACGTTGAAAGTCTTGCTCAGTCGATGAACATATCCTTTGAAGACCTTAAGGATACAATCAATGAGCTTGAAGAGGTCAACCCCATGATGGGCCACAGGGGCTGCAGACTAGCTGTAACCTATCCGGAAATAGCAAAGATGCAAACAAGGGCAATAATTGAAGCTGCTCTTGACTACAAGGTCAAGGACGGGGTGGAAATTGTACCTGAGATAATGATTCCACTTATTGGAGATGCTAAAGAGCTTGCATATGTCAAGAAGCAGGTTCTGGAGGAAATCGAGGCTGTTTTCACTGAGAGAAATGATTCAATCAAGTACCTGATAGGAACAATGATCGAGATTCCAAGGGCGGCCATCACCGCTGATGAGATTGCCGAGGAAGCTGAATTCTTCAGCTTTGGTACAAATGACCTTACTCAGATGGGATTTGGATTCTCAAGGGATGATTCAGGAAAATTCCTAAATGAATATGTTGAGAAGGGAATATTCGACAAGAGTCCCTTTGAGGTCCTTGACCAGAAGGGCATCGGCAAGATGATGGAAATGGCCGTTGAGCTTGGAAGAAAGACCAGAGAAAACATCAAGCTTGGAATATGTGGAGAGCATGGGGGAGAACCAAGTTCAGTTGAATTCTGCCATAGGATAGGGTTGGATTATGTGTCCTGTTCACCATTTAGAGTGCCAATAGCAAGACTTGCAGCTGCACAGGCGGTACTGAAGGAAAAAATGAGTATTCATATGGATAAGTAAGGTTCTGGGCTCCGGTTTTCCGGAGCCTTTTGTATAGGTAGGAATATTTTCATTTTCCATTGGCGGTGCAAACGTTTACCTGATATAATGGAGCTATAATGATCGGAGGAGGAAAAGCTAATGATATCTAAGGAAATGTATGAGCTGGGTTCAAAAAGGTCGGCCATAAGGGAGCTGTTTGAATACGGAAAGAGGCAGGCTGAAATAGTTGGAAGTGAAAATGTATTCGATTTCAGCATCGGAAACCCCACAGTACCAGCACCTGAATGTGTAAAGGAATCAATAATAGAGCTGCTTCAGACCTACAAGTCATCTGAAATTCATGGATATACCTCGGCACAGGGGGATGCCAATGTAAGAAAGGGATTGGCAGACCATATGAACACTACATATGGTACCAATCTTGGTGCGGATAACTTTTATATGACTTGTGGTGCGGCAGCCTCCCTGACAATTACCCTGAAGGCTTTGGTAGCGGATTCGGAGGACGAAGTTGTAATAATCGCACCCTACTTTCCGGAATACAAGGTATTCATAAGAAACGCAGGAGCTAGGGTCGTGGAGGTTTCCCCAGATACAAAGACATTCCAGATTGATCTGGAAAAACTCGAGGGAGCCATTACACACAAAACCAAGGCAATAATAATCAATACACCAAACAATCCTTCAGGGGTGGTTTATTCTGAGGAGACAATCAAATCCATTGCAGACCTCTTGAAAGCCAAGTCTGAGGAGAAGGGTAGCCCAAT
>JANKMX010000038.1:5713-23842 GCA_024649995.1 Gudongella sp.
GGACGAACCCTACAGGGAAATCGTATATGACGGAATAGAGGTGCCATATGTCCCAGATTTCTATGAAAATACAATCGTATGCTACTCCTACAGCAAATCCTTGTCTCTGCCGGGAGAGCGTATTGGCTATATAATGGTCCCTGACAGCGTCGTAAATGCAAAGGAGCTGTATGCTGCAGTAAGTGGGGCAGGTCGCTCACTGGGCTATGTATGTGCTCCAAGCATGTTTCAGAAGGTGATCCTAAAATGCATGGGAAAAACATCAGATGTGGAGCTGTACAACTCAAACAGGAAACAGCTATATGAGGGATTGACCAAGATGGGCTACAATTGTGTCAAGCCTGACGGAGCATTTTATCTATTTGTCAAGGCTCTTGATGAGGACTCCAGGAGCTTTGCAGATGAGGCAAAAAAGCTGAATCTCCTTATTGTACCCGCAGATGATTTTGGGTGCCAGGGATATGTTAGGATTTCATATTGTGTGGATCCGGAGATGATCAAGAGATCCTTTGGAGCCTTCCAAAAGCTCTATAATGCGTATAGATAGGACAAGTGCCCCCGGTTTACCGGGGGTTGTTTTTTCCCAATCAATTCACTTTTAGGGTGCAAAGTATTGCAGAATTTGATATAATTACTGACATAACGCAAATAATAGGAGAAAAGCCATGTTTAAGAGGATTTTACAACGATACAGGGAGCTGGACCAGGTGCGGAAACGCTACCTGGGATTTGGTGCCACCCTTTTTCTTGTTTTTGCCATAATCGTATCTGGAATTTTCATGGAACGAATATACAGTCTGGGTGAGACCTATGCTGAATATACAAGAAATGAGATCATAAATATTAAGAAGGACTTTCTTAAGGATACGGTGGCCAACACCATTCAAGCTGTGGATAAAATAAGAAGCAGACAGGAGGGTATCCTTGCAAGCAAACTGGACCGTATAATAGGATATTTTGAAGCATACCCTGAGCTTGGACTGGAGGAATTTGATACATATTTTTCTCAACCTGACAACAGCAATCTTCTTGATATTGTAATAGAAGATGCCTCAGGGAACGTAGTCTTCTCAAGTCCTGAGGGTCTTCCGCCCTCTGAGCGGATCAGAGAGGAAGAAATAGTTGAATTCAGCAGGGAGCATCAATATGGACAGTACAGGATATCCCTCTTTGTTCTGAGGGAAACTGTTAAGGGTCAGATTGAGCAGGAGCTGAGGGAAAAAATCTACAGGGAGATATACTTCCAGGAAGCATATATCTGGGTTAATGAGGTGTTGGATTACAATGGCGGGGAAGGCTACGCCAGAAGGCTGATCCATCCAAATCTTAAGGATACGGAAGGGATATATCTGTCCACAAGTATGGAGGATGTTGAAGGAAATCTGCCCTATCTTGAGGAGCTTGAAGGAATAAATAAAGATGGAGAGGTCTATTTTACATATAACTTCAAGAAATATGAGAATGATGAGACAGGGGAGAAATTGACCTATGCAAGGCTTTATGAGGATTACGACTGGATTCTTGCAATGGGTATATACTACGATACCATTGATGCCTACTATGAAAGCGCAAGAGAGGCGAGTGAGAGGGAGGTAAGGGCATCAATGGCGGTGCTTCTTGGCTCGGGCCTGGTCATTTTGATCATAGGCATGGGATGGTTCCTTATACTTGAGGAAAGGTACTTCAGGATGTCAAATAGGAATCTCAAGGAAGAACTGGCTTCTGATGAATTGACCTCTGCCAAAAGCAGACGGGCTGGGATGCAGAAGCTGAAGGAGAAGTTCAACAGGTTCAGCACCAGAGGAGGAGACTGTGCCCTGCTACTGATGGATCTGGATGATTTCAAGCATATTAATGATAGCTATGGACATGATGCTGGTGACAGGGTGCTGGTTGAGGTGGTCAATAGCATCAAGGAATCCTTGCGGGAGTCCGATACAATCTACAGATGGGGTGGGGAGGAATTTGTAATTCTACTTGATGGAATCAATCCCGAAACAATTCAGACTGTAATTTCCAAGGTGCTTGCAGCGGTAAAAAATACAGAGGTCAGTTTAGGGGACAATAAGGTAAATATAACCACTTCCATAGGTGCAACATTTTTCAGGAAGGATGACAAGAGCTTTGAGGACGGCTTGAAAAGGGCCGACCAGGCCTTGTATGAATCAAAGAAGAAGGGCAAGGGAACAGGGACGGTAAGACTATAGAAAAGGGAGATGTTTTTATGGGAGATTCAAGAAGAATAACAGAAATGGCGGAACAGCTACAGGAGAAGCTGGTGGAGAATAGAAGGCACCTTCATAGTAATCCGGAGCTTTTCATGGAGCTGCCAATGACAGTCAAGTTTGTTCAGGAAAAGCTTGCAAAATTGGGAATAGAATCCCAGAATGTAGGTGGTGGTGTCGTAGCCAATATTGGAGATCCCACCAAGGGAAAAACCATCCTCCTCAGAGCTGACATGGATGCTCTTCCCATTCAGGAGGAAACGGGGCTGCCCTTTTCAGCCCAAGGCAAGGCTATGCATGCATGTGGGCATGATGTCCATACCAGTCTCTTGCTTGGAGCCGCAGAAATACTGAAATCGATGGAAAGTGAAATACCAGGGAATGTAAAGCTTATGTTTCAGCCTGGTGAGGAGGTCCTTTCAGGAGCCAAGGCAATGGTAGGAGAAGGAGTCCTTGAAAATCCACAGGTTCATGGAGCAATGATGATCCATGTTTTTTCAGGCTTGGAAATTGAAGCTGGAAAGGTGCTGGTTCCCAAGGAGGGGGCAGCCTCCATGGCACCTGATGAATTCCATATAAACATCCAGGGTAAAGGTGGCCATGGAGCCATGCCACACACTGCTGTGGATCCTTTGAACATCGCTGCCCATACACATATAGCTTTGCAGGAAATGATCAGTCGTGAAATAAAGCCTGGAGAAAAGGCTCTTTGTGTAGTGGGACACATGTCAGGAGGGGATGCTGGCAACGTGGTTCCCGACAAGGCAAAGCTGATCGGGGTTATCAGGACAATGAATCCAAAAACCAGGGAGTTCCTCAAGGATAGGCTGGTTCAGATAAGTAAGGGTGTAGCCTCAACCTTCAGAGGTGAAGCGGAGGTTGAGTATACCATCCAATGTCCATCCGTAATAAATGACCCTGTTATGAGACAGAAGGGGATTGATTACGCAAAGGAACTCTTTGGAGAGGAAAGTGTACTGCCTCTGGATGGATATATGGATGATGGTATGCTAAGTGGCTCTGAGGATTTTTCCTTTATAAGTGAAAGGGTGCCCTCCTTTATGTCCATAATGTCAATGGGCAGCACGGATGATGGTTACATCTACTCACACCATCATCCAAAAACTGATTTTGACGAAAAAATGTTTTATCGTGGAGCCGCATACTACGCTTATTATGCAATAAGGTGGTTACAGGACTAACTATTTGTATAACGATGTGGTATAATCTATCCTGAGAAGAAATTGAAGGAGAGAGACTATGCGAAATTGGCTACAGAAATTTATGAGGGGAAGGTATGGGGTTGACCAGCTTTCCAACTTCATGGTTACAATAAGTGTGATTCTCATACTGATAAGTATGGTCACCAATTATTCCATACTGAATACCGCCGGCTTGGTGGTTCTTGGTCTGAGCTATTTCAGGATTTTTTCCAGGGACATCAACAGGAGGTACACAGAGAATCAGAAATTCCTGAAATCCTACCAGCCCATTAAGAACAAGCTGTTCAAGTTTAAAAACAGGGCAAAGAGTTCAAAGGATTACAAGTATTTCAAATGCCCCAACTGTGGACAGGAGCTGAGGGTTCCCAGGAAGAAGGGGAGAGTCAATATAAAGTGCCCAAAATGCGAGACTTCCTTTGTTAGGAGGACTTAAAAAGAAACTGAAAGGTTTCTTTTTTTTTGCCTGTTAATGTGTTATATTGTTATCAGGAGGGATGCTTTAATGAACAAAACCATAGGATTTATTGGATCGGGAAATATGGGACAGGCCATGATAAACGGATTGCTTGAATCCGGTATTGTGGACAAGGAAATGGTTATTGCTTCCGCAAAAACTGAAGGAACAATAAATCAAGTAAGTGAAAGGTATGGAATCAAGGTCTACAGTGATAATAATGAATTGGCAAAAAGGTCAGATTACCTGATATTGGCTGTCAAGCCCTACATGCACCAGGATGTGCTTGAGGATATCAAGGGAAATCTTAAGAAAGGTGCTATTGTAATAACTGTTGGCGCCGGAATAACCCTGGATTTCCTTAAGAATAACCTTCCAGAGGGAACAAGGTACCTGAAGGCAATGCCAAATACACCTGCAATGGTTGGAGAGGGAATGACCGCTATTGCCGTTGACCAGGAATTTGAGAATGAGGAAATGGAAGAGATCCTAAGCATTTTCAGGACATTTGGCAGGGTGGAAATCGTGGAAGAGAACAAGATGGACGGTGTAACCGCCGTTGCAGGTTCATCCCCTGCATATGTATATATGCTTATTGAGGCAATGGCGGATGCTGCCGTGCTTCAGGGACTTCAGAGGAAACAGGCATATACCTTTGCAGCCCAGGCAGTCTTGGGTGCCGCAAGGATGGTTTTGGAAACGGGAATCCATCCTGGAGAGTTGAAGGACAAGGTATGCTCACCAGGAGGTACTACCATAGAGGCTGTGACAACTTTGGAGAGGGAAGGCTTCAGGTCGGCAGTCATGGAAGCGATGAAAAGCTGTGCGGATAAGAGTAGGAGCATGAGCAAGTGAGGAGAGGATTGATATGAGAGGCAGGTATTTAATAGGTATATTATTGATTCTTGTTGGTGCTGGATTTCTGATGGACCAATTTGGGATGGTTTCATTTGGGGAACTCTTAAGCACATATTGGCCCAGTATTCTTATACTGGCAGGTCTTTTGGGTCTTTTGGACAGACATTCATCCACCTTTGGAAACCTAATAGTTATTGCGTTGGGGGTTATTTTTCAGCTTAACAGACTGGATATGCTGGACGGGGATGTTTTCAGATATATTTTCCCGGTTATCCTTATCTTTGTAGGGCTGAACCTTTTGATTAGCAAGGGTGAAAATAAGGAGCGCTATGAGTATCACAGAGAAACAGGTCCAGATGAGGAAGGAACCAGGAAAAAGGGTGACTGGACAATCTCCAGTGAGGACTTCATGGATCGAACGGTTCTCATGTCCGGTGTTGACACCATCAACAGCTCCCAGAATTTCAAGGGGGCAAGATTGATAGCAATCATGGGAGGAATAGAGCTTGACCTTACCGGAGCAAATATGGCTGGGGACCATTGTCAGATAGAAGCCACAGCAATAGCCGGAGGAATAGACATCATTGTACCAAGACATTGGAAGGTGGAAATGAGAGGTACTCCCATAATGGGTGGATATTCAAACAGAACCGGTGTTGTGGATGATCCCTCGGCGCCAGTACTGGTAATCAAGGGAGCCGCCATAATGGGCGGAGTGGAGATCAAGTGGTAGCATAAAAAAAATTAAAATAAGTGTTGACAGTATGACAACCCTAGTGTACTATGTAAGTAATACACCAGGGTTGTTAATTTTTGTTTGGAGGTGAAGATGTGAATTTTGATAGTGGGCTTCCCATTTACATGCAGATAGTGGAGATAATCAAGACCAGGATAGTCACTGGAATTTTGAAAAGTGGAGAAAAGCTCCCTTCGGTTCGTGATATGGCTACAGAGCTTAAGGTTAATCCAAATACAATTCAAAGAAGCTATGGAGAGCTTGAGCGGGAGAATATTGTATTCACACAAAGGGGTATGGGTACCTTTGTCACGGATGAGGAATCCACCCTAAAGGGACTTAAGGCCACCATGGCCAGAGAAAAGATAATATCTTTCATGGAGGACATGGAACGGCTTGGATACGGTAGAGATGAGCTGCCAGGAATTATAGAAAAAATGATAGTGGAGGGGAAATAATGGAGAATATTGTAGAGATAAAAGGATTGACCAAGAGATATGACCGAAAGGAGGCTTTAAGGAACATTGACCTTTCAATTGAGAAGGGAAAGGTTGTGGGTATTCTCGGTCCCAATGGAAGCGGTAAGACCACCCTTATAAAGCTACTTATGGGTTTGCTTCATCCAAACAAGGGAGATATAAGGATTGATGGAGAAAGTCCTGGAATGCATACAAAGTCGGTAATATCATATCTACCTGACAGAAATGCACTCTATAGCTGGATGACGGTAAAGGACGCACTTCAGATGTATCAGGACTTTTACCAGGATTTTGATGATAAGAAGGCTGAAGACCTTCTTCAGTTCATGAAGCTGGACAGGACAATGAAGGTCAGCAACATGTCAAAGGGAATGAAGGAGAAGCTAAACCTGGCGCTGGTTCTTTCAAGAAGGGCAAAGGTATATATCCTTGATGAGCCAATTGCAGGGGTGGATCCGGTTGCAAGGGACCAGATACTGGATGCAATAATTGATAACTATAAAGAGGACAGTGCCATGATAATAACCACACATCTTGTCAGGGACATGGAGAATATATTCGATCAGGTGGTTTTTCTGGGAGATGGAGAGATAATTCTTTCAGGTGAAGCAGAAAGCTTAAGGGAAGAGAAGAATATGCAGATTGACGATCTGTACAAGGAAATATTTGGCTAGGGGGAATATGAATGTTTAAGTATGCAAAATACGAATTAAGGGGAACAATGAAGTTCCTCATGGGAGCAATAATACTTGCCCTGGGGGCTTCAACGGGGATTCAGCTGTTCATAAGAAGAGAGACAAGATCGGGGGGGATGACTCTGGAATCCGACCTGATGGCATTCCTTATGGTGGCTCTTGTATTTGTGGTTGTAGGTGCAATAATCGGAGGGATGGTTTATCTGATTTCCTCCTACAGAAGGGAATTGTATGAGGACAGGGGTTACCTGACCTTCTCACTGCCTCTAAGTGGCAGTCAGCTTCTTGGTTCAAAGCTTATTGTAGCACTTTTCTGGGGCACGGTAATGGGTATATCCATAATCCTATACAATCTGGTCCTAGCTCAGCTATTGATTGGGTATGATCTTTTCGGGGAAATGTGGAGAATCGCAGGACAGATTGACAACTTCGGATTCCTATTTGCGGGCTCAATTGTAACATCCCTCATGGAGAGCTCTGTCACCCTTCTTCTGGTGTATTTCGCCATAACCTTAAGCAGGGTAAGCATCAAGAGCAGAAAGATAGGGAGCCTTTGGTTTATCCTCTTTATAGTTCTTACAAGCATTGTGACCTATATTCAGGAATTCATTGCAAATCAGCTGCCAATGTATCTTGACCTTTCAAGGATGAATATAATTGGACAGCAGGAAGCCTATATCCTGGGAGTAGACTCACAGTTTGGTGGGACTCTGTCCATACAGGGAGTGGTTTCAATACCGGGACTTATCTTCCAGCTTCTTCTAATAGGGGGGGCATTCATTGCAACATCATATATGCTTGAGAAAAAAATAGACATAGTTTAAAATAATAGTTGAACACCCCAGATTATGGTACAATAAAGTAAGAAAGAACCATGATCAGGGGTGTTTTTATGAGCAGAAGACTTATTGTCACATTAATAGTTTTTTTCATATTGCTGGCTTTGTTTGTATTTGCAGTAATGAGAGCAGAGCATAGGAATATGGACCAGCTAAGGAAAGAGTATCCGGAGCTCTCGCAGGATGCCTTCAATCTTAGAAGTGATGCCTTGAAGCTGTGGGCAATAAGGCTACCTCTTGGATTTATACTGCCACTTTTACTTCTTTTCACCGGATTTGCTCAAAGGGCAAGTGTTTTCGCCGGCGAAAGATTTGGAGTGGTGATTTCTGGTCTGTTTGTTGGACTTGCAATTTTTGGAGTCATTTACCTTGTAAATCTTCCCTTAAGCTTCTACAGCTCATTTATCATTAGACACAGGTACGGTTTGACGGACCAGACCATATTAAGATGGCTGGAGCTTAGCCTTAAGGGATTTTTGGTAAACAAAGGAATTCTTGCCCTTTTCATATGGATACCCTATATGATAATACAATGGAAACCTTATGGATGGTGGCTGCCCATGGGTATTCTGGCAGTGCCTGTAGCCATTTTCATGGTTTTCATATCACCAATTGTCATAGATCCCGTATTCAACAACTATACCCAGCTTCCCCAGGGGCAGCTGAGGGATGATATGGAAACCCTCCTCCAAAGAGGGGAAATAGGAGCTGCTGAAATCTATGTGGTTGACAAGAGCAGGGATACCAAGACCATGAACGCATATATGACGGGAATCCTTTCCGGTAAAAGGATAGTATTCTGGGACACCACCTTGAACAATCTAGAGGAGGAGGAGGTCCTTAGCATAGCAGCCCATGAGATGGGTCACTATATCAGGGGCCACATATGGAAGGGAATCCTTGGGGGATCTGTGGGTATATTCCTGGTTCTCTATTTGGTGAATGTTTCGGCCAACTGGATTCTGGAATACTCAGGAGGAGCCTTTGGATTCAAAAACATTTATAACTACGCATCCCTTCCACTGGTGCTTCTTCTCTTGAACCTGTTTGTTTTCCTAGGAAATCCAGCTGTAAACAGTGTTTCAAGGTATTTTGAAAGGGAGGCGGACCTGTATCAGATATCACTTGGGCAGGACCGGGAATCTGCGGTGATTGCCATGACAAAGCTGTATGAAAAGAGCCTCGGACTTCCGAGGCCGTCGGAGCTGTACAAGTTCTGGTACAGCTCGCATCCGCCAATTGAGGAGAGGATAGAATTCTATAGAACAGAGGAATTTCTGACCTTTGGAGGTGAGGAATCATGATTTTTATTCCAGTATTGGTCATAGCTGCCATATTGGGGGCTTTGGCCTACAAGATAGGACACAGGAGAAATGGCAATAAGGGAAGGTCCTGGGCAATAACCCTGATGTCCATTATCTTTGGAATTACCGTGTTGGTCGCAGGGGTTCTCCTGGTGGTGGTTCTGGATCCGGATGTCCAGGTTGAGGGGGACACCATACAGGTAAGTGGACTCTATAAGAGGAATATCCATCTTGGTGATGTTGAGGAAGTGAGCCTTAAGGAGGGTCTTCCCCAGATCCAGGACCAGGTCAATGGGCTCAGTGTCGGAAACACCTTGAGAGGAACCTTCAGGATAGAGGGAGGGGAGGTCTCGACCATGTTTGTGCAGAAAAACACCCCGCCATTTATCCATATAAGGACGGGGGAAAGGCTGTTTGTGATCAATTTCAGGGACAGTCAGGAGACGGAGGACCTTTATGAGGAGATTTTGGAGGAGTTGGAGTAGAAGAAATTCACGATTCACAATGAATAGATTTAAGGATTTAACTAGGAAATGGGTAACAGCTTTGGTGGTTGGTTGTTAGTAGAAAGTGGAAAGTTGAAAGCAGAAGGAAAGTCATGATGACCGAGCGAACATATGGAAAAATCAGAAAGATTTTTTCACTCGAAGTGAGGCATCTGACTTTCCAAGTGTATACAAATAACTGATAGAAAAATGTAAAAACAAAACATCTTAATGGGATCTAAAATTGTTCTGGCTTTCTTTCACTCTCAGGTATTTGACCGCAGTTCTCGATTCAAGTCCGAAAAAAATCATCAGCTCGTTTTTTCCATTGATTCCTATGCCGCTTCGCTTGGAGGAATCAAAGCATTCCAAAATCCTCGCTGGATTTTTCAGTCGTTCTTTCATATGAACTGCTTGTCAAAGTACCATTCGAGTGATCTCTTATTTTGAAATAATATTGCAAGGCACCTTTCGGGTTAACACACTAACTGAAGGGTGCCAAATTACTAAGGAGGAAAGTCAAGATGAACGAACATATGGATAAATCTCTGATTTTGAATCCGAGAGTGAGGCATCTGACTTTCCGAAGATAACAAAAAATACTTAACAAAACACCTAAGGGCTTGCAAGGCAAACTCTATTATTATATACCTCTATATCTTAAACAGGAACCATTTGCAGGTAAGAATCTCATACTTAAGCTCAAAAATCTTGTTGAGCCCCTGAACAACACCCTCGCACCTGTACACAACCATCCTGTTCCCCGCAAGCTTCTCCTCCTCCTGAAAAAGAATGCGGTCTATCTTTATAACAAGATTTGACCCGTCCTCAGCCTGAAGTCTGAACCTTAAGGGCACAGGAAACTTCTCGCCATTGAACCAGGCAATCATCTCTATTGGTTTCATTAAAACTTTCATGGCAAATGCCTCCTAAAGATAGCTGGACATCATGGGGTAGCTTTCCTCCATGACAACGCCGCCGATTACAGGGTCGATTCCAGAGTGGAGAAAGCAGGAACGGTATATTGAATTCTGACCAAATTTTGACCTCAGGGAGTCGATGGTCCTGTCCAGACTTCTGTTTCTCACATCAAAGGGCTCCAGTATGGAAAGCTGGAAGAATTCACTGGACTGGAGCTGGGAAAGGCTTATGGAAAGATGCCTTAAAGGCTCTCCATCCCAAAGCTCATCGAACAAAAGGGCAGCATAACTGTAGATTGTCGAGGTTGCATCCGTTGGACCTGTAAGCTTCTTCTGATGCGAGCAGGAGTAGAAGAGATGATTCTTTATTGATACTGAAATCACCCATCCGCACATCTCAAGATCCCTTGCCCTCATCCCGATCATTTCGGATATTGCCAGAAGAACCTTGTGAGCCTCTTCCCGGGTCTCCACGTCAAAGGGGAGGGTGGTTGAATTCCCAACTGACTTTATGGGTGTTCCTCCCCTTCTAACCTCTGAATTTTCAATCCCGTTGGCATATTCCCAGATAAGAAGACCCGGCTTTTTAAGCCAGGAATGGATATAGTCCCTGTCAAGGGAAGCCAGATGACCTATTGTGAATATCCCTCTTCCATTTAGCTTTCTTGCAGTTCTGGATCCCACCATAAACAGGTCCTGAACCGGAAGGCCCCACATCTTTTCCTCCATCTGGTGATGGAACAGTGTATGGATTTTATTTGGCTTGGAAAAGTCCGAGGCCATTTTTGCAAGGAGCTTGTTTGGACCTATACCTATATTCACCGTAAAGCCCAGATCATTCTCTATCCTTCCGGACATTTCTCTTGCTGCATCCATAAAGGGGATGTCCATGTTTGAATAGTCCAGAAAAACCTCATCTATGGAATACCGCTGAATCAAAGGTGAGTATTCCTGAAGGAGATCAACCATGGCGTCGCTGGCCAGGATGTACCTGTAATAGTTTGGGGGCACCATAACCAGACCGGGACATTTTTCCCTGGCCGCATGTATAGTTTCCCCTGTTATTATTCCGAATTTCTTTGCAGGAATTGATTTGGCAAGGACTATTCCGTGCCTCTTTTCCTGGTCTCCTCCCACAATTGATGGGATCTCCCTAAGGTCTGTCTGAGAGCCGTGTTGAAGCCTGTAGGCAGCCTCCCAGGAAAGATATGCTGAATTTACGTCTATATGGAAAATAATTCTATCTGACATGGAAAACACCTCTTATGTATTTCTGTGATTCAATAATAACAGAACAAGTGTTCGAAGTCAATAAGAGAAAATTTCCTTAAAAAGATGAAAAAATTTTCCAAAATCCTGTATAATGGAGAAAAGAGATAAGAAGGGGAGTTGAGTGGGATGAAGGTGCTTTTTATAAGACCGGGAATAAGCAGGAGGAGAAAAATGCTTTCGCCATTGAGGCTGCAGGAGCCCCTGGAGCTTGCATACCTTGCAAATCAGCTGCAGGATTCAATGCAGGAAAGGGTGGAGATTGTATTTCTTGATATGGAGCTGGAAAGAGGAGCCTTTAAAAAACACCTTCTTGAAATCGGGCCATCCCTTGTGGTCTTCTGGGGTGAGCAGGGGCAGGAAGACCTTGTCCATGAGCAGGCCTCCATGGCAAAGGACATAGTTCCAGGAACATATGTGGCCCTGGCTGGTGAGCTGTCAGAAGGGGAGGGCTCTCCATATGTTGACTTTCTCTTCAGAAAGAATCCTGTTGAGGCACTTAATGAAACGGTTCTTGGAATAATAACCGAAAGAAGCCTCCAGGAGATAAGCAGGAATGTTGCAACAGTGGAGAATGATACCATAGAGGAGCCCCTGAGGGAAGCGGACAGGGGAATATTCAGGAAATACCAGGACAGATACTATTTCCTCCAGTACGGAGGGACTGTGGAGGTAACCAGTCAGCACAGACTGGAGTTTGATGAAATGGATCTTGTTGGAAAGAGCGACAATCCATTGAGGCCATTGGAGGCTGTTGTAAGGGATGTGGAATCCCTTGTGGGAGCATCCGTATATCTTAAGGACAGGGATATTTGGGATGACCCAAAGAGATTGAAGAAATTTTTGGAGCTCTTGAAGGAGAAGGAACTCCAGAGAGCATATATATCCGTGGGAAGCTGGAAGACTGTAATGGAAAATGAATCCCTTCTTGAGGATTTTGCAGGTATGGGACTTAAGGTTCTACTAATGGATATGGATTTTCCAAAGGATGAGGATGACTGGATCTACAAGGGCGAGGTTCTGAGGATGATAAGGAAGCATGGGGTTGAGCCAGCCATAATAATGAAGGAGAAGATGGCTTTAGAGGACCAGGAGGCGATTTCATTCTGGCTTAAGGACAGGAAGGAGGGACTTGTCCTTCTTGAAGGGGAGGCATTTGAGGAGAATAGGGCCATATATACCCATGTGAGCATAAGCACTTGGGTCTTCATGAAGTGGACCAAGGAGTATGGTCTTGGGGAAGCCAGGAGAAGGCAAAAAGAGTACAAAAAAACTCTTCTGATCTGATCAGAAGAGTTTTTTTAATTTGGATCATTACGAATAGGAAACTTCTACTTTTTCAGATCATGAAATTTCCGTATATGAGTATCATAAAAAGCTGCCTTAATGCACCTCAGATGATTTTTTTACTCCTCAACAACTATATCGTAGGTTACCGGAGCTGCCTTCTGTAGCATGGCAGTGACCCCGCAATACTTTTCCTGTGAAAGCCTTACGGCCTTTTCCAGCTTATCCAAGGGAAGATCCTTGCCTTTGAAGGTAAATGTGAGGTGTATGTCCGTATATACCTTTGGATGGTCCTCCGATGCCTCTGCCTCTGCAGATATTCTCATATCGTCAAGCTCAATCTTCATTTTGTCCAGGATCATTTTCACATCAATTCCAGTGCATCCTATCAGTCCTGCAAGGAGCAGGGCCTTGGGTCTTGGACCCATGTCATTTCCTCCGGTTTCCAGGGCTGAGTCTGTAACGAAATGATGACCGTTAATATCCATTTCCCAACCCATATTTCCGGTTATATTAGCATCAAGTCTTGTTTTTGCCAAATTGATCATCTCCTTGTGTAAAGTCAATGGGATAATACCCCAAATTCCTAGGCAATAATCCTTTCAGCAAGCTTTGCCTTGTAAATATCAAGAAGCTCTTTCTCAGAAACCTCCAAGCTGGGCTTGTCAAGTATTATTTTTCCCTTGTCCAGCATAATGATTCTCTGTGAATATTTCAAGGCGTCTCCCATGTGGTGTGAAACCATCATAGTGGTTATATTGTGCTTGTCCAGCAGCTCACGGGTCTTTTCCATGACCACATGTGATGTTTTTGGGTCAAGTGCTGCCGTATGCTCATCAAGAAGAAGCAGGTCGGGATGCTTCATTGCAGCCATGATAAGGGAAAGGCTTTGCCTCTGACCTCCGGAAAGATATTTCACCTGGGTATGAAGCTTGTCCTCAAGTCCCAGGTCAAGGTCCTTAAGCATGGAGATGAACATTTCAAGATTTTTTTTCTTGACCAGGCCTCTAAGGGAAAAGCTCTCTCCCTTCTTGTTGGCAAGAGAAAGGTTTTCAAGTATGGTAAGGCTCGGGGATACTCCCATTGAGGGACTCTGATGTACTCGACCAAGCTTTAGGGCCCTTTTCTCCTCAGGCAGGGAAGTGATATCCTCACCGTTTAGGATTATCTGACCCTTGTCCACGGGAAGGCTTCCACTTACAAGATTCAGAAGAGTACTTTTTCCACATCCGTTTGGCCCGATTATTGCTGTGCACTTGTTTTTTTCGATATCCAGATTAAAGCCCCTGAAGACATCTATCTGAAAATCAGTATCTGAATTAAAGCTCTTCCAAAGGTTTCTTACTTTTAACACGGGCCCTACCTCCTTGCTTTTTTATTGACTTTATGAATGGGCTTGAAAAATTGTTGTAGCTTATGAACACTATCACTATTATGGCACTTATTGCCCTAAGGTCCGTGGGGCTAAGGCCAAGATCGATTGCCAGTCCACCAATAAGCTTGTAGGAAACTGCACCTATTATGGCTCTGGTCGTAATGGATAGGAAGGAGGAGCTTTTACTGACTGTCTCCCCTATTATGATTGATGCCAGAGCTACCACTATTATTGATGCCCCCATGGTTATATCCACAAAGCCCTGATATTGGGCCATAAGGGAGCCGCTAAGTGCAACCAGTCCATTGGCAAGCATAAGGCCAATTATCTTGTACTTGTTGCTGTTTTCACCCAGTGACCTTACGAGAGCCTCGTTATCTCCTGTTGCGATGAGAAGGTAGCCAACCTCAGTCTTCAGGAACAGATCCATCAGTATCTTTATTCCAACTACAGCAGCCACCATAAGAACAAGGGCGGAAATATCCGAAAACAGTGAGTCATAGCTAAAAAGTGGGATATTGGCCTTGCCATTGAGCCTGAGGTTAAAGGAATACAGCATGGTCATTGTGAGAATTCCCGCAAGAAGAGGACGTATCCTAAGCTTTACAAACAATAAAGCCGTTATAAGTCCTGCCACTGCCCCATATCCAAAGGCGAAAAGGGAGGAGATGGCCGGGGAGAACCCAGCCATGGCAAACTTTGCGAATACAAATGCTCCCAATGGGAATGTACCCTCTACGGAAAGATCCGCTATATCCAGTATTTTGTATGTTATGGTGACTCCCATGGCAAGGACAGCGAATATCAGTCCCTGCTCAAGGGAAGTAAGAATAAGTGCGTTCATTTTGACCTCCTATGTCTCTTCTATTCCCCTACAGCTTCTGCTCCCTGGAATACCTCGTGATTTGGATCCAGTCCCAAGAGCTCAAGCGTCTGCTGATTGAATACCGTAGTTGTAGTGCCTGCTTTCTCAGCAGGTATTTCTGCTGGAGACGTTCCATCCACCAAAACCTTTACAGCCATTTGTCCAGCCTGCTTGCCAAGCTCAAAGTAGCTGATTCCATTGGATATGAGAAGTCCACCTTCCACCAGTGAGCCCTCAGCTCCAATTGATGGAATTCCTGCAGAGTTTATCTTGTCTGCAACTATGGCAATTGCTGATGCCACCATATTGTCTGTTATTGCATATAGGCCATCTATGTCATTGATTATGGAATCTACAGCCTGTGGTATGTCATTGATGTTTGAAATCCCAACATCCACTATTTCAAGGCCAAGCTCCTGTGCAAATTCCTTGGCCCTTTCCACCTGAATTTCGGAATTGCTCTCTGATGTATTGAAAATTATCCCTATTTTCTCAATTGAAGGATCAAGCTGCTTGAACATGGATAGCTGTTCCTTCATTGGTGTTGCATCACTTGCTCCTGTTACATTTCCTCCAGGGCTTTCCATGGAGTCAACAAGTCCTGAAGCCACTGGATCAGTTACTGCGCTGAAAAGGACAGGGATATCACTTGTGGCCTGCTTTGAGCTTTGAGCTGCCGGTGTGGCTATTGCGTATATAAGGTCAACCTCGTCCTTTACAAATCCCTGTGCGATTGCCAAGGAAGTGGGGATATCACCCTGAGCGTTTTGGTAATTCACTTCAACCTCAACGCCTGCCTCCTCCAATGCCTCCACGAAACCATCCCTAGCTGCATCAAGGGCTGGATGCTCAGCAAGCTGGTTGATTCCTACGACGAACTGCGCGCCTTCTCCAGCAGGCTCTTCTCCGCCGGTTCCTCCTGATGATGCACACCCTGATAGAATAACGATACTTAGAATAACTGAAATGATTTTGAATAAATTGCTCTTTTTCATTTTGTTCCCTCCTTGTTTTTTTAAATAAGAAAAGCATCAATCAAATAATCAATGAAGCTTTTCTTGATACTCATGAACGGAAAGTTCTTGATTAGGAATATTGTTAGAACTTTCCCATTCGTAATAAAAAAATCTCCCGTCACTGGAATCATTAAGATTCACAGGGACGAAAGATTATTCTCACGCGGTACCACCCATATTATGACACAAAGTCATCGCTCAATCGGACCTGACAGTCCTATCCCTTTTAACGGCGGGCCTCCGAATTCACCTACTTGACATGCCTTTTGGCGAACCTGCTCGGGAGTGTATATGTCACATCCAGCTATTGTCAGTTTCCACCCTTCCTGACTCTCTATAAATATACTCGGATGCGTTTCTCTCCTTCAACGCTTTTATGTATTAAATACATCTTAGTGGGTTATGGAGTAAAAGTCAACACCTTTTTAGAAATTAATTTTAAAAGTTTTGAGAATACGTTTGCATGAAATATGTTGAAAAATAGGATCTAAGATATCAGATGAACAGAACTAGATTACTAAGAAGGAAAGTTATGGTAGCCGACCGAACATACGAAAAAATCAGTAAGATTTTTCACTCGAAGTGAGAAAATTGTACTGATTTGCGTGATTTCCATTACAGCGGGTGGATTAATTACTGACCAAGAACTTGATTGTGTTTTTCATAAGCTGTAAGCTTAATCGATAGCAAATCAATTTTAGATACGAGTGAGATAAATCTCTGATTTTGAATCCGAGAGTGAGGCACCTGACTTTCCTAAGCGAAAGTAAATATCACTTGAACTGAGGGTTAACGTGAAATATATTGCATCAACATGAGAATAAGCAAAGTTCATAAGAAAACAAATATCAAAATATATGTTAGAATATCCTTAATAGCATAATGAGAGGAGTAATGATAATGGATAACAGAATACTGAAGGATATGGAGTTCATTGTGGAGCTTGACAGGATGAAGACGATCCTGAGGCAAACCAGCCTCATAACCGAGGACAGAAGAGAGGACGATGCACAGCATTCCTGGCACATAGCCGTTATGACAATGGTCTTGTCAGACTATGCAAATGATAGCATAGATAGCAACAAGGTCATAAAAATGCTCCTGATCCACGACCTTGTTGAGCTTTATGCAGGGGATACCTTCTGCTATGACGAGGAAGGGAACAAGGACAAAAGGGAAAGGGAGGTAAGGGCAGCTGAGAAGATTTTTGGAATGCTTGATCCGGGAAAAGGCAGGGAGTTTAGAGCACTTTGGGATGAGTTCGAGGAAATGGAGACACCTGAGGCTCTTTTTGCAGCATCAATGGACCGACTTCAGCCAATGCTCAACAACTATTATAATGGGGGAGGAACCTGGAAGAAGCATGGAGTTTCCCAAAAGGATATCTATAAGCGAATAAGTCCTGTGAGGAATTCCTCGGACAAGCTTTGGGAGTTCGTGGAGCACATGCTTGAGGATGCATACAATAGGGGATTGATCGAAAAGAGATAGGACAGGAGTGATTTGATTGACTTTGGAAAGTGTGAAGAAACATATAGAGGATGAAAATCTGGGCATTGAAATATATGAGATGGAGGACAGCACGGCAACGGTTGAGCTGGCTGCTGAGGCTCTTGGGGTTGAGCCTGGAAGGATTGCCAAGTCGATGGCCATAAGGCTAAGGGAGAGGGATATCCTGATACTTGCCAAGGGTGATGTGAGACTTGACAACAGAAAGTTCAAGGACACCTTCAAGGAAAAGGCTAGGTTCATAAGGGGTGAGGATATTTTCGAGGCTACAGGTCACCCTGTGGGAGGGGTGTGTCCCTTCGGTTTGAGCAAGCCACTGGATATTTATCTGGATGAGTCCCTTAGGGTCTATGACCATGTCTACCCAGCTGCCGGAAGTCCAAATGCCTGCATGAAGGTTGATCTGGATTACCTGAAGGAGGCCGTTCAGGGTGAATGGGTGGATGTGTGTAAGTAATGCACAGTTCACGATTCACAATTCACAATTATCTAGGTCCAGTTTTAGGGATTTAACCAGGACATGGGTAACATTTGATGGTAGTGTAAAATAGTTTGTGTTTTTATCCTCTGAATTGGGATAATCGTAGGTT
>JANKMX010000039.1:0-4987 GCA_024649995.1 Gudongella sp.
GGAAAATGTCCTTATGCCAAGTAGGATTATGAATTACCAGGTAACTCCAGAAATTGACCAATGGGCGGATGAACTCATGGAACTGACTGGACTTACCAAGGTTAAGAACAACATGGCCAATGCTATGTCAGGAGGACAGCAGCAAAGGACTGCAATTGCCAGGGCTTTGATTAACAAGCCCTCAATAGTTCTGGCGGATGAGCCAACTGGAAATCTGGATTCTGATACGTCTGAAAGCATATATGATTTGTTGAGGGCTATCAACAAGGAATATGGAACCACATTTATCATTATCACCCACGATCAGAGAATTGCTGAAAAAACAGACCGAATAGTTGAAATTAAGGATGGAAGGATAAATCTTGACGTAAAAAGATAGACTGAACAAAGCATACAGGGAGTGAAACCGATGTTTACACAAAAACGACTAGATCAGGCTTATGAAGGTGCCCAGATAGAGTATTTCGATGATAGTTCAAAGTATGTGTTCATGAGCGATCATCACAGAGGGGATGGAGGAACCTCTGATGAGTTTACAAAGAATCAGAATGTATTTCTCTATGCTCTGGATTACTATTATAGGAATGATTTTGTTTATGTGGAAGTGGGAGATGGAGATGAGCTTTGGGAGCAGCCTAAGTTCAAATATATCAAGAATGCCCACTACGACGTGTTTGAGAGCATCAAGAAATTCTTCTACCATGACAGGATGATCATGCTTTATGGCAACCATAACATCTATCTGAAGGATCCGGAATATGTTGAAAGGAACTACACCTCCTACTATAACGAGTATCGGGAGCAGAGGTACGATTTTCTGAAGGGGCTTAAGCCCATAGAGGCACTTGTACTCAAACACAGAAAAACCGGGCAGGAAATATTTGTGGTTCATGGACATCAGGGGGACCTGGCAAATGATCAGCTTTGGTTTCCCACCATGCTATCCCTTAAATATTTCTGGAGATTCATGCACTCCTTTGGCATTAAGAACCCAGCCAGCCCAACAAAAAACGTATACAAGAGACACAAGATTGAAAAGAATTTCAACAAGTGGATATTGAAAAACAGGAAAATGCTAATATGTGGGCATACCCATAGGTTTAAGTTCCCTAGAACGAATGACCTGCCATATTTCAATACTGGCTGCTGCATCTACCCCACAACCATAACTGCAATTGAGATTGAGGGTGGAAGGGTCCAAATTGTAAGATGGAAGATGAGAGTAAATCAGGATGGTCTTCTTCAGGCAAAGAGAGAGGTAATAAGAGGGTCTGAGTTGATTGGAAAATATGACATAAGAGAATAGGTTGGTGGTAATTAGGATGGAAAACGGAGTAATGCTTCAGGGCTTTGAATGGTACCTTCCAGGAGATGGAAGCTTCTACAGGATCATGACGGAGAGAGCGGAAGAGCTTGCAGAGGCAGGATTTTCAGCTGTATGGATTCCTCCTGCCTTCAAGGGGACAGGTACTGAGGATGTTGGATATGGAATCTATGACCTTTATGACCTTGGTGAGTTCGAACAGAAGGGGACAGTAAGGACAAAATATGGCACAAAGGAGGAGCTTTTACATATGATTGAAAGCTTCCACAAAAAAGGTGTACATATTTACGAAGATGTGGTGATGAACCACAAGGCAGGTGGAGATAGACAGGAGAAGTTTATAGCCATTCAGGTGGATTCTCAGGATCGAAACAAGGAGATAGGTAGTCCTGTTGAAATAAGTGCATGGACAGGCTTTGATTTCACTGGAAGAGGAGATAGGTATTCTAAATTCAAGTGGAATTACAATCATTTCAATGGTGTGGACTATGATGAGATTACAGGAAAAAAAGGCATATTCAGAATCATTGGGGAGGACAAGGGCTGGAATCTGGGTGTTTCAGCAGAAAGAGGTAATTATGACTATCTGATGTTTACAGATATTGACCATGCCCATCCTGAGGTGAAGGCGGAATTTATAAACTGGGCAAAATGGTTTATCAATGAGACTGGAGTTGACGGTTTTAGGTTGGATGCGGTCAAGCATATTGATGTGGCCTTCCTAAGAGAGTTCATCCAAAGTGTTAGGGAGAAGGCAGGAAATGACTTCTACATCCTGGGGGAATATTGGGTGGACAATATGGACTGGATAGAGGAGTTTTTAGAGGAGACTCTTTTTGGTGTCGATGTTTTTGATGTACCACTGCACTTTAATCTTCATAGGGCATCAGTGGAGGGAGATGGCTATGATCTAAGGAGTATTTTCAACAGTACAGTGGTGTCAAAATATCCAACTGAAGCGGTTACATTTGTGGATAATCACGATTCCCAGCAGGGTCAATCACTTCAGTCATGGGTTGAACCTTGGTTTAAGGAGATAGGATATGCCCTGATATTGCTTCGAAGCAAGGGATACCCCTGCATATTCTATGGAGATTACTACGGTGTGGGCGGAGAACACCCCTACGAGGGGATAAAGGAAGATATCAATAGACTCATATATTTAAGGCAGAACTATTGCTTTGGTGAAGAGGATGATTATTTTCAGGATCCAAACCTCATTGGATGGGTGAGAAAAGGTACAGAAGAGAATCCCATAAAGACGGCGGTTGTGGTTTCCAACAAGGAAGGCGGTTCAATCAGAATGCATATTGGCCATGAATTCATAGGAAGGGAATATCTGGATAAACTGGGACGAAGCAATGATATTGTAGTTGTGGACAATGATGGATTCGGGAGCTTTCACACTCCTAGCGCAGGTGTAAGTGTGTGGGTTATAAAGGAATAAAACGGCTTTTTCAAGCCGTTTTTTTATTGTAGCTTACCTCTGCAGTCAACTGGTATCTCCTCAAGGACATCCTCTCCTGATACAAGATGGATAGTATCGTAGAGATTCACCACCGGACAGATATGATTTGGGATAATCTGGACCCTGTCTCCCACCTGAACCTGGTTTCTGAATTTTCTATTGTATATAAGAGCATGCTCATCATACATTGAATCTATTTCTACCCCTTCATAGCCTAGTATCAATCCCATTCCATTTGTTGAAGTTATTCCCTTGGACCTTTTTTGCATTGTCAAACCCTTGGCGCCAACATCCAGCACAACCCTATCCTCCGTGGGCCTGCTAATAACCGTTGCAAGAACAGAGGCAGCATTCATATCAAGACCTCCAACCACCTTTGACTGGGATGCATCCATGAAAATATAGGTTCCTGGTCTTATTTCAGTGACTCCTTCAAGAATGGGGAAATTGTGGATAAGTGAAGGTGTGGATCCGATACTGACGGTTTGGGGAGAAAGCCCTGATTCTCTGGACAAATCTGCAAATCTCAATGTCCTCTTCTGACTTTCAAGGTGTATATGCCTCAGTTCATCCATATCTTTGGCTCCATAGGAATGTCCGTCGTGTGAGAATACCCCCTTGAAATGTATGCTCTCCGAGGACTTTATATAATTTAGGAGATCAATGAAATCCTCTTCCTCTATTATTCCGGACCTGTTCTCACCAACCTCAATTTCAATCAATACATTGGCCTTTTCATCCTGGTTGAATACATTTTCAATCATCTTTGCCTGAGCTAGGGAATCCAACCCAAAAGAAATATTGGTCCGCTTCTGAAGAGCTTTTATCCTCTCGAGCTTCCTTTCACCCACTATCTCATTGGCAATGAAAATATCCTTCAATCCTGCCTTGGCCATAACCTCTGCTTCACCCACCTTGGCAACCGTAATTCCAGCTGCACCCTGGTCTGCCTGTAGAAGCGCAAGATAGGATGATTTATGGGTCTTTGTATGAGGTCTTAGTGATACATTGCTTTCATCTGCATATTTTTGCATTTGAACAATGTTTTGCAGCAATATGTCCTGCCTGATAAGCAGGGACGGCGTATCCAAATCATTTATTTTCATGGTAATCCCCCTTAAAATAGTCAACACTAAAAACTATATACCCATAAAAAAAGATATTATCAACAAAGGAGTTAAAGTTGCCTGCTCAGGGTAAATTACTGTTATAAAGATTGGAGGAGTTCATATGAAGCTTGCTAAGGCAATATCATGGATCGGGTTTGGAGCAATGGCTATGGCATTATATTACGGCTTTACTGAAGGAAACTTTTTTACAGATGGAGGTATGATACTGGATAATCCATGGGGAATAGTTTCCATGGTAGACTTATATGTTGGCTTTACCCTATTCTCCATGTGGATATTTTTCAGAGAAAGGAACAAGTTCATTTCAATAGCCTGGATTGTTGCAATGATGGTATTCGGCTTCCTTACGGGCAGCCTATACGTCGCCATAAATCTTGGAAGGTGCAAAGGTGATTGGAAAAGCTTCTTTATGGGATGGAGAGGCAATGAGATATAATGGAGTTAGATAATCTGAGGGGTCAAAATGATAAAAATCATAGATGAGATAAGAGATGAAGTTAAAAGCGTTATTGGAGGAAAGACAATTGGGGCTATTGTCCCACCGTTGGTATTTGTGGTTGTCAATAATGTATTTGGCATTATTGGAGGGTTGCTTGCAGCGGTTTTGACTGCCTTGGCCTTAGGCATACAGAGATATATCAAGGGTGAAACGATAAAATATGCCATTGGAGGTCTCGGAGGGGTCATTATAGCTTCAGCATTTGCGTATTATGCAGGAAATGCTGCTGATTACTTTCTTCCGCGCATAGTAAGCAGTGCCGCCCTGTTTTTAGCTGCCATAGTATCCATAGTGATAGGAAAACCCATCGCTGCCTTTGCAAGCCACATATCCAGGGGATGGGAAATGGAATGGTTTATGAGAAAGGACGTTAAGCCTGCTTATAGGGAGGTATCAATTGTATGGGCAATGCTCTTCCTATTGAGGATGTCCATTCAAATTCAGCTATACAGAGGTGGAGATCTTTTTCTGATAGCATGGGCAAATACATTGCTGGGATTTCCTGCAACAATGTCAGCACTTGTGCTTAGTTATTTATATGGCACATGGAGACTTAGGAACCTTAA
>JANKMX010000039.1:4997-23489 GCA_024649995.1 Gudongella sp.
GGGGAAGTCTCCACCCTGGGAAGGTCAGAAAAAAGGATTCTAGTGAGGTGATGGAGTGAGTTCATCCAGTCGAAATATTTTTATTTTTTTTCTGCTCCTTACAATAATCCTTTTGGTGATGGAAGCGGTTGGAATAGACGGGAATGCATTGGTATTTACAAGATATATGGTCGTAATCATCTTAAGCACAACAGCATATATAAAAAAGGGGGCTGCCAATGAACAAAAGATTCTTTTCATGTCGTTTCCCTTAATGATCATTGGAGATTTCTTTCTTGTCCTATCCTACTCCCTTGGAGACTTTCCGCAAGAACTTAGATATTTTGGGTTTATTCCATTCACAATTGCCTACCTACTGATTGCAGGGATATATATAAGAGGATTTAAGTGGAGTTCATGGTTGGTTTTACCAACAATGGTCTATGGACTTCTCCTGGTTGTTATCGCTGTCCTTATTCTCCCATACATGGATGGAGTACAGACCTTCCTAGCTTCAGTGGTTGCCTTGACCTTAACTGCAATGGCCTGGGCAGGAGTCTCCTCGATATGGAATGGATACTATGGAAGGAGAACATCAATAATGATGGCACTATCAGGTTTATTGATGCTCCTATGCGACTATGGGGTCGCTCTTGATCTTTTTTATCCCGATATTTGGAGATTAAGAGAAGTCATGGTCATAAACCCTGTATGGTTGACCTATGTACCAGGGTGGACAATACTAGCCTTGGTGGTGATGGAGAGAGAATTTCACACTCATGTTTATGAGTAGTGAAAACAGGTATATAATAAATAACAGAGAAGGTAGTCAAATGTTGAAATTACTTAAGGCTTAAAAGGGGGAGTATCAATGGAACATAGAATTGAACCGGGATTGGTAAAGGACTACAGAAAAATTACAGGGCCTGCAGACGGTACGGATCTTCCAGGGTCATTGGAGCTGTCATACCTAGTTTCAACTCCGGCGGTTGTTAACATGGTGATTGAAGCATCAACGGAGATGCTTGAGGATCTCCTCCCTTCAGATTACACCACGGTGGGTACCCACATCGAGCTGTCACATGAAAACCCTACCCTGGTAGGTGAACCAATCAATATTAGGCTGAAGGTGGCTGAAGTAGAAAACAACAGGGTTTTCATTGAAATTGAGGGATTTGACAGTCAAGGCAGATTTCTAAGAGGTAAATATGAAAGACATATCGTAAACAAAAGCAGGTTGATGCAGCACGCTTACGGGAGATTTCCCGATTCAACCAGTGGCTACTGATAAACAGGGCAGCATGGATATTTGTTGAACAAATTTCCATGCTGTTTTAATTTGTGTAAGGTTTAGGGCCGATAATTGAGTTAATTATATCAAAATAGTAAGTCGCTTTAATATAGAAAATCATCAATGTGACGAAGATAGATCGATATTTCCTAAATTCTGGGAGCATTATAAAAAGGGACTTTAGTCGGAAAAATGAGTAAACATACATATATACAAATGTGTAAATGAAAAAACACTTGTGGAAAATAATTGTATCTGCTATAATCATAGATGTTAAATATATATCAAACAATACATAAAATGGAGGGTTTAAGAATGAAGAAACTATTAATGCTACTACTTGTATTTGCTCTAAGCTTAAGTATGCTGGCCGGCTGTACACCAGCTGAGGAACCAGCGGAAGAGCCAGCAGCAGAAGAACCTGCAGCAGAAGAACCTGCTGAAGAGCCTGCAGAGGAACCAGCTGAAGAACCAGCTGAAGGTGGAAAAATTGCAAAGCTTGGTCTTGGACAAGTTATTTCAACAGCCAAGTCAAAGGCAAAGGCTGACGATGCAAATGCACAGGCACAGGCAGATGTAACCATCGCTGCAGTTGGATTTGATGCAGATGGCAAGGTTGCAAGCGTAACAATTGATGTTGCTCAAACTAGAGTTGCATTTGATGAGAACATGGTAGTTACTTCCGACAAGGAAGCTGAGGTTCCAAGCAAGAAGGAACTTGGTGATGACTACGGAATGCTAAAAGCTTCATCAATCGGCAAAGAATGGTATGAGCAAATGGAAGCATTTGAAGAGTGGATGATTGGAAAAACCGTAGATGAAATAAAGGCATTGCCTGTAAAAGTTGTTGATGATTCTCACCAAAATGTTCCAGATGTACCAGAGTTGACTTCTTCAGTTACAATAACAGTTGAAAGCTATCTTGCAGCAGTTGAAGAGGCTTGGAACAATGCTGTTGATGCAACTGGAGCTGAGACAGTAGGATTGGGAATCGAAACTCATATCAACAAGTCAAAGGATGCAACTGCAGATGCAGGAGCACAGGCACAGGTTGACACCTACATGGCTGCAACTGCTTTTGATGCTGATGGAAATGTTGTTGCTACAATAATTGACAATGCGCAGGTTAGAGTGGCATATGAGCTTGATGGAACTCTTAAGACTGACACTTCAATGGCAGGAAAGACAAAGCATGAGCTTAAGGAAGATTATGGAATGGTAAAGGCATCCGGAATCGGAAAAGAGTGGTTTGAGCAAATGGAAGCCTTCCAAGATTGGATGGCTGGTAAGTCAATGGATGAGATCATGAATCTCGAAATAAAGGTTGTAGACGAATCACATCAGCATGTACCCGCAGATCCTGATCTTACATCATCAGTTACAATAACTGTTGAAGGCTATCAGGCAGTTGTTCAAGAAGCTTACGAGATGGCAAAATAATTAGATATTCTATGACAGAGTCTGGAAAACCAGGCTCTGTTTTTTTGTCTATTGATGTGATAAAAACTCTAGGAAGGGTATGATAGGTTTGGAAGACAAATTATCTGATGAATAAGGGAGGATATGCAATGAAGTTTTGCTGGACTACATTAACCGTTAATGACATGGAGAAATCCATTGAGTTCTACACTGAAATAGTGGGACTGAAGGTGGACAGGAGGTTCAATGCAGGACCGGATACGGAAATCTGTTTTTTGGGTGAGGGTGATACCAAGCTTGAGCTAATTTGCGATACCGACATTAGGCTGGATTGTCTGGGTGAGGGTATATCCATGGGCTTTGAGGTGGTGTCTCTTGATAAGATGAAGGAGGTTTTGGAAAGAAAGGGAATAGAGGTACATAGTGGTCCCTTCCAACCAAATCCCAATGTAAGGTTTTTGTATGTGAAGGATCCAGATGGATTTAAGGTTCAGTTTGTGGAAAACATATAAATGAGTTCAACAAAAAATATTGAAACGACCAGCTACCTCAAGAAGCTGGTCGTTTATTGATTCTACTGGGGGTCATCTTCCTTTGGCAAGGAAGTGAAGTTTTGTGTTATCCTTGAGTAAATATTCACCGCATTAACCAGGTCCTCTATCTTGACATGCTCCTCTTCAGTATGGGCAAGGGAAAGGTCACCAGGTCCGAAGACCACTGTCGGGATATTTGCATAGGCTTTCAACAAAGCTGCATCAGACCATCCTATACCTCTGGTTATATTGGGCTCATAGCCCATTACATCCTTTATTCCCTCTCTTACCGAGGTAACGATTGACTCATTGAAGGAAGTGATTAATGGGGGGTGATAGAGCTCAAGGAGACTCTCTGGAGTAACCTCGATCTTGGCATTGAATTTTGGATCCTCTTCCTTGAGCTTGTCGATTATTTCCTGGTATTCTTTCATGACAGAGTCCTTGTCCTCTCCAGGAATATACCTCCTGTCAATTCTTAGGATACATTTGTCAGCGACGGTACTTTGCTCTGTACCTCCGGTGATTGTTCCAAAATTCATTACGGAACCACCCATATATTCATCGTATTTTTCTCTTAGCACAGGATACAGGTCCTCCTTGACCCTGCTGATGAAGGTCATGGCATGTTCTATGGCATTGACTCCATTTTCAGGTCTTCCACTGTGTGAAGCCTTTCCATAAAATGTTACGTCAAACCACTCCAGACCTCTATGGCCTATGGCATATTCGTAGTCTGAGGGTTCCCCAACAATGGCACCGTCAGCCCTTATATCAGATTTTACAATATATTCAGTCCCCTCACTTTTGCCCTCTTCACCTATTACGGCTGTAAACAATACATCACCATCAGGCTCATAACCGCTTCTTTTCATTGCAACCATGGACATCATGAAGGATGCAAGGGATCCCTTCATATCCACAGACCCCCTGCCATAGATTTTGCCATCTGCAACTGCAGCTTCAAAGGGATCGATGGTCATATTGTATGGAAGAACAGTATCTGTATGCCCATTGAACATTAGTGACTTGCCGTTTCCCTTGCCTTCAATTTTGGCGATTACATTGGGTCTTCCATCCACTACAGGGTGAAGCTCTGAATGAATTCCCTGCTCCAGCAGGTAGTTGTGTATATACTCTGCAACTTGCCTTTCAAAGCCAGGTGCATCCTTGTGACTTGGTATTTTTACAAGATTCCGTGTTAGGCTTACCAACTCAGCCTCCGTAAAATATTTTCTTGGGTCGAAGTTTCTCTCTGTCAACGTATCACTTCCTTTCAAATTTACGCTTATAATTGAACAACTCTACAATTTTTTTCAGATGGTAGGGAATAGAACCCAAATGCCTTTTAAGCTGCATCTCCAGCTTCTTGTTGTAGTTCTCCATTGCCTGAACCTCATCAGGGCTTGGGAAATAATCGCCATACTTTGTTTTGACAAACAAATGAGTTGCCTGCTTAAATCCAAATTTACCGAACTCATGGAATTTATGGGCAATTCTATTGGAGTACTCAAAATGTGTTTCACCTGGATTTGATCTATAGCCTAACTTCTCAACAAGCTGTGTTATCTGATAATACTGGTTAAGAACCTTCCTATAATTATCAAGGCTCTTATAGGACCTTCCATCATTTCTTAAGTCATATAGTCCTTTAAGCAATCTCCATACCATTATTAAGACTATCACAACAAGAAGCAAAAAAGCAAATGAGGATGCATTACCTGTTGAATCTTGATTAGTTGAATCCTCAACATCAGACACATCACCAGTGCCAATACCCTCACCATCGTCTTTTCCATCGGCAGATTCCGGATCCCTGCTTCTACCTTCGTTTTCATCAGCTTCAATGTTTTCATCAACCTGCGGATCATAATCCAGAAGCCTGGCAGGCGGAGTATAGGCAGGTGTTGCTTCAAGGGTAATCCAACCAACAGGTTCTATGAAAGCCTCCACCCAGGAATGTGCATTGCTGTTGCGGACCTCCTGTAAACCTTCATCATTATCCGGGCCAACAATAAAGCCTTCCACATAGCGAGTAGGTATACCCTCAATCCTTAACAGAACTGCCAGGGAAGATGCAAAGTATGTGCAATATCCCTGCTCCTCCTCAAAAAGAAAATGGTCCACAAAGTCAGTATCTTCTGGGAGGTAGGGTACATCCAAATTGTAGTCGTAAGTTTCCCTTAGGTAGTTCTCAATTGCCAGGGCCTTGTCGATGTCTGAATCAATACCAGCTGTAATTGCATTTGCAAGCTGGACAGTCCTATTTGTGATTGTGTCAGGAAGCTCCAAATAGAGCTCGGAATTAATCAAATCATCATAGCTCCTATCAATTCCTCTTTCAACCTGTATTCCAAAGGCTCTGGGAGTGTATGCGCCTATGAAATAGGATTCTCCTGCATATATTCCACCTGGATAAACAATTGAGAAATCAGGGTTTACCAGTGCTCCTGAATCACCTTCAAAATCGAAAGAATAGGGTTGGAAGGGACTAAATATTGTCGTGGATGAAATCTTCTCATTTGTGATTGAGAAGGCCACATCCCTGTAATATAGTTGCTTGTCCTCTTCTGAAAGCTTAGAGAAATCAGAGTCTTTCTGAACCAGTTGATATAATTTTGGGTCCTCCACCCAACCAGTTCCCGTATAAGTGTGTCTTACATTTCCTCTAAGGTAATTAACCCTATCACCCCGAATACTCATGACAACCGTATCATCAAGCTTGACTGGGCCACCCAAGCGAGTTGAGTCAGCTTGAAATCCAGTTGTTGAGAAGTCAAAGCCTTGGGCATTGCCAGACACTCTTCTTACTGACTCACCAGAACGAAGCTCCTCTATGGCAGGGAATGCCGAGGTCACTTTTTCATTGAGCCAGGGCCATCTTATATAATCAGAAGTCCCTGGTAAGGTAGAAGCAAGAAGTGCGATGATGATACTATAGATCAGGACCACATTCATCCAACGGGGATAAAGGTTTAGGAATAGTTCATTCCTGTCGGTACCTTTAGTGGAGTCAGAGGTTATTAGTGAATCATAGCCTAAAATAATAAGGTATGAAAAGATAAAAAGTACCATAAGGGCAAATGCATTGTCATAGAAGCTGTACCAGTATATTAGGAAAATGGGCACGTATAGCAGAGGCAGGAAAAATCTTTCTCTGCCTCTGAAAACAACCAGGGAGGTATATAGGGAAATGACGGTAACTACGATCATCCAAAGTGGCAGCCGATTTTCCAAGCTTATATTTTCAACCCCTGAAAGGTTGTTGATTACATTATTGACAAGATCAAAGATGGAGTCCCTCACCAGAGGATAGAATCCGGCCCAGATGCTGTCCACAAAGATTGCACCAATCGATGATGCAATCACAACACCCAACAGGTAGAGGGGCCTGATAACAAGAAATCTTATTACCAAACCAATCAGGAAGACTACCCCGGCTTCAAGCCAGACACTTCTGTTCAGACTCATTCCTACAGCAAACATTCTTCCTAGGGAAAAGATCATAATCAAATAAGCCAGATTAATTGTTATGCTATTTGGTTTTCCATCATATCCAGCCATGAGGCACCTCCAGAACATCACTGATGCTTTGACTGCAATCAATCCTGAACACAGGAATATTATCCTCCCGAAGCTTACCCACCAGAAATCCATTCACTGATCCAACACCATTATGCTTGTCGGATATGGCCACAACAATGGGGTTCATGCCTCTATATGCAAGATCCATTGCTGTTGAAGCGTTTGTTGAATCCAGAGAGGGTGATACAAGAATTGTACTGGAGCCCTTTTGAACCTTGGGCGATTGATCATACACCAGTTGATCAAGCTTGATGATGCCTGTAGCTGAGTATCTGGCAAGACTTTCAAGGTAAGGCTTGAGATCATCGTAATCCCTACCCTCCAGTCGGTGATGCTTATTTTCATTCTCATAATTGACAGCAATGGAAATATTGCTTGAAAGGCAATAGTGTATGATACTTACTACTGCTTCCACAGCCTTATCCTCCATTCTTCGGTCCACGTCATTTTTATAATTGGAAGAAAAGCTATCCATGAAAACTTCCACATATGTGTCACTGCGTGCTTCAAATTCCTTAACTATAGGAGCCTCACTTCTCGAAGTTGCCTTCCAGTGGATTGATCTGGTGGAGTCACCTTCCCGATATTCCCTAAGGGCCGATATTCTGCTCTTATCCCTGTATGCACTCTGAGAAACAAGGAGATCCCCTGATTGCATACCTGAAGGGATCTTAAAGGAATTAATTTTTGCGATTTCAGGTAATATCAAGATTGATATGTCGGATTTGATGTATTTGTTTAGACCATATAATCCAAATACATCATTAATTGTAAGATGGAACCCACCTATTTCATAGTAGCCCCTTCTCCTAAGGGTGGTTTTTTCGGATTTTATGAAATTCTCGCGACCTCCCAGGGAGAAAGGAACTTCCTCCACCCTTCTTCCACCGAGTTCATGTGATAGATCAGGTGTAAATACAAGAAAGGGAAACATCAGATAGGACCTGTTCCTAACAAGATATTTAATGTCCACAATATCCCCTGCGTAAAATTCACCTGAGGGGATGCCTATGGAACCTGACAGTGAGTATAGTCCAAACACACTGTGCAAAAGAGGCAAGACAAGGTATAGACCCAGAGCATGAAATATCAGGTAGGGTATTTTTCCTCCTACCAATAAAACAAAGATAAGTGACAACATGGAAAGTATAAGTGCCGCCAAGAGCTTTCTATTCATGGTTTAACACCGGAACTGTCACCCGCTTCAATACTCCCTTCAATATTGACTCAATAGTTTTTCGTTCAATTCTAGCCTGGGGGGATAGTATCAGACGATGTCCAAGAACCGGTATGGTCATTTCCTTCACATCATCAGGTACGACATAATCTCTGCCCCTTAAGAAGGCACATGCTTTTGAAGCTTTGAGAAGATCAATTGAAGCTCTGGGACTTGCACCAAGCCTAAGGTCTTCATAGGATCTGCTAACCTCTGAAATTCTGACGATGTATGATAGGATGTCGTAGTGAACCTTAAGGGAGGCTACGCTTTGTTGCATCTCCAGGATTTCATCTCCGGTGACAACAGGATGGACATCCACCAGATTTCTAATTCCTTGATAGTTTTCAAGGATTTCAATTTCATTTTCCCTGGAGGGATAACCCAGGGAAATCCTCATAAGAAATCTGTCAAGCTGAGCTTCTGGGAGCGGAAAGGTCCCCTGGTACTCCAAGGGATTCTGTGTGGCAAGGACCATGAAGGGTTTTTTCAAAACATAATCCCTATCCTCTGTGGATACCTCGCCTTCCTCCATTGCCTGCAGCAGACTGGATTGTGTCTTTGGTGATGTTCTGTTTATCTCGTCTGCCAGAAGTATCTGTGTGAATATGGGCCCCTTCCTAAAAATGAAGGACGAGGACTCCTTTTGAAATACGTTGACTCCAATTATATCAGAGGGCATAAGATCAGGGGTGAATTGCACCCTTCTATACTCAAGATTCATGCTCTTTGCCAGAGCCTTAACCAGGGTTGTCTTGCCCACTCCAGGGACGTCCTCTATAAGAAGGTGGCCCTGAGCCAGCAGTGAAATCACAACTATTTCAAGTACATCGTCCTTGCCCTTTATTGCCTTCCCCAAATTTTCCAGAACTGCTAAAGCTTTAGAATTATCCATGTTTTCCTCCCATTTAGTGTCTTCATGGTATTTATACCAAAAAACGGTTACTGTACACATGTAATGGATAACCTTTTGCAATGGTTTTGTGGAGTACGGCGGCATAGGTGATAATCGTAACCAAATAGTAAACACTTTACAGCAATACATGGGTATAATACTCAATAGGAAGTACAAAAGGACCAAAGGGAGGTAAATTGTAATGAAGAAGATTGTCAGTATATTGTTGATAATAGCCATGACCATGGGAGGAGTTTTTTCAAATGGTATCGGGGCTGAAGAAATGGAGAAACCCATTGCTCTTCATCTGGGGAGTCCCTTGATTCTGTCAGGAAAGAACATGATACCACTTGATTCAGACAATCCAGGGGTGGTTCCTGTTATTCACAAGGACAGGACTCTTGTTCCACTGAGAGCAATCAGCGAGCATTTCGGTGCAGTGGTTGATTATGATCCATTGGAAAGGGAGGCATCAATCCTGTTAAAGGGCACAATGTATATTTTTCCAATCGGAGGGAACCATTATGATGTTATTCGGGGTGGAGAACTTGTCCAAAGGGTCGAGTTCGATACTGAAGCCCTGATAATCCAGGACAGGACAATGGTTCCACTGAGAATTATTGCAGAAAACATTCTTGAAATGGATGTAGCCTACGACAGCAGGGTTATTTTTATAGGAAGAGGGCAGGATGAAATCAATGACGAAATGGTCCTGGAGGTAAAAAGCAAGATAGGTCAGGCCTTGAAGGTAGGAAGCAGGGCAGAGCTTATTGCATTAATCGAGGGCATGGAAGATAGCCCAGTTGATGACGCTGTGAGGGAGCCCGTTATGGAGAGTCCTGAGTCTGCAATGGAGGAAAGTGGAGCTGCACAGGACGGATCCAAGGATTTTTCAAATACAAACGAGCAGGTTGAAGGGATAAATGAAGCGGACATCGTCAAAACAGATGGAACCTATATTTACGTGGCAACCAGAGACTCTGTGAAGATTTACAGGGCAAATGATGGTCGGCCAGTACTGACTGATCAGATGGAGGTTGAACTGGATAAGGAGACTGGAGAATATGTTGAGTATTCTGAGCTCTATGTGGACGAAGACAGGCTTGTCGTACTTGGAAGAAAAGGAGCAATGGGAAACTGGATAAGGCCAATGCCTGAGCCCATGCCCATGGACGGGGTTATGACAGAATCCATAATGCCATATTATGGTGAGGAATATGTGTATCTTGGAGTGTATGATATAGATGAGGAAGGTAAGATGGACCTGGTCAAGGAGCTTGAAGTTGAGGGAGGTCTTCTTTCAAGCAGGAAGAAGGACGACCACGTGTATCTAGTTGTTAACAAGTATCTAAGCTATTACGGTCCTTACTCAGAACAACCCATACCTCTTTTCAGGGACTCCACAAGAGGTTCTGAATACAGGGAGCTACCAGTGGACAGCATTCTATACCATCCAGGAAGAAGAATACCCAATTACCTTCTTGTGGCAGCAGTTGATATCATGGATGATCAGGAGCCTTCCAACATAGAGGCTTACCTGGGTAGCGGAAGTGAGGTCTACATGAGTGAAAATGCACTCTATGTGGCAGGAAATGACTACAATTCATTTTGGGGATCTGTTACAAATATTGCGAGATTTACTGTAGATGATACCCAAATAGGATATTCAGGAGGAGGGATGGTCCAGGGCTCATTGCTGAATCAGTTTTCAATGGATGAATACGATGGAAACTTAAGGTTAGCTACCACTGAGTGGAGTGGAGAGAGTGTAAACTCAGTCCATATACTTGACAGGAACATGAACCGGATTGGCTCCATAGAGAATCTCGCACCAGGTGAAAGGATCTTTTCTGCAAGGTTTATGGGAGAAATGGGTTATGTTGTAACCTTTAGACAGGTTGATCCTCTGTTTGTGCTTGACCTTTCAGATCCTGAGAACCCACATGTAACAGGGGAGCTTAAGGTTCCAGGCTTTTCAAATTACCTTCATCCAATAAGCCAGGATGTTCTTCTTGGAATTGGTCAGGATGTGGATGAAGAGACAGGAAGACAGCAGGGCATCAAGCTTTCTCTGTTTGATGTTTCAGATTCAGGAATGCCAAGGGAAATAAAGAGCCTTATCCTGGGTGATACAGGAAGCTATGCGGAGGTTCTTCACAATCATAAGGCTCTAATGCTGAAGCCTCAGGATGATCTGATTGCATTCGATGCAACACTTAATCTGTACTCTGGCAAGCTAGTCAGAGAGTCATTCAATGGATTGCTTGTAATTAGAGCAAGTGAAACAGGTGAGCTTGAACTGATTAAGGAAATCTCGAATGGAGGAGTTTACGGACAGAATGTCAAGAGGCCAGTTTATATTGATGACATACTCTACTACGTTTTGGACGACCAAATCAGGGCATTCAACATGGATAATTATGAAGAGATAGAATAGGGCAACAAAAAGCCTCTGGATCATTCCAGAGGCTTAAATATGTCTGATTACCAGCCGCCGCCACCGCCACCGCCGGATCCTCCACCGGAGCTACCGCCACCGAAGCTGCCACCACCTGATTTTGCCGGGCTTGAAGCCATGGTTTTTCCTACTGCTCTGGTGTTTGCATCCATCCTGCTTACAAAATAAGGGGCATGAAATGCTCTACTTGAGTTGGTCTGATACCAATCGGGATTGCTCATTGCTATACCTTCAAAATTCTTTGCCCATTGGTCTGTTACACCAAGAACCATTGCATAGGGTAGAATATGATAGAAATACTCCGGATCCTCATCCACCAGCTGCTTGATCCTGTCCCTTTCAGCCTTTTCAATGAAGTTCCTGAGACCAAGCAGATGACCCATCCACTTTATTCCCTGAGCTGTCCTTTTATGTGCTAGAGGTGACAGGTAGACAACCCCCACACCAATCGCAAAGCCAATTAGATATATGGTGCTGGCCTCGGTGATATACAGAATCAGGATTGATATGGCCAGAGGAATAAGAGCTGTAAATATACCTGAGATGATGGTCTTGAACCTTTCATATGGAAGCTTGGTCTTAACGCTTGCAAAGAGGTAGGCTGACCCTGAAAGGAATCCCCCCAGCACTATGCCTCCCACAGCTGCAAAAGCTGCCACAAGCCAAGGAGCATATGGATTCATCTCATTGAATATCCCCAGGAAAACCAGTATAAAAATTACCGAGCCGATTGCTGACATTCCCAGGGCTGCCATGAATCCTGACCTTGACAGGAATCTGCGATTGTCAAAGGAGTTTATAAGCTCACTTTTCACAGCCCCAAGGGTGATGTAGAAGCTTTCCTTGAGCTCCTCCACATCCACCACATTGTCTATGGCATAGGTATCGAAGAGGTCGTTGAAGTAGACGCTTTCAAATCTTTTGGTTCCCGCTGGAATAGACTTTAGCTTTTCAAGCTTGAGGGTGGTCTTCTTTTTCTTGAATATAAGACCTTCTTCGTCCTCCTCTTCAATGATTCTTATATAGCCCTTGTCTGCCCAATATATTAGCATGGATGTAAGATCATATGGGTCTATCCGATTGTCATATACGTAACCAATCTCAGCGGGAGTAAGGTCCTCAGGTGGATAGAATTCAACCGTGGGGTAGATGGGATCGTCTCTTCCAAACTTGAACAAGAGCCCAAGTGCTCCCAGCAAAAGAGCCGGAAACAATGCAATATAGGATTTCGTAAAGGTTCTAATGCCATCTCCATCTGGCTCCACCTGGCTAAAATAGCCTTCCTCAAGAGGAAGGGCCACAGTAAGGGCCTGTCCTGGAGAAATCGTCTCCCTGTATTCTCCACTTATGGTGGTGCCATTGACAGTGTATTCCACCTGTGATACATCGGTGGAGCCGGTATAGCCTGATGTGAAGTTGATGTTATCTTGGTTGAAGGACTTTGGCATGTTAATGGTGAATATGGTTCTGTGGATTGGAATTTCCCACTGGTCCCCAACCAAATTAAAATACAGCTCGTCCATTTCCTCATTAAGGTCATCACCGATGTTATAGATATATTTGATGGTGTAGTACTCTATTGGGCTTGTGTATTCATCCGGGTCACCTATCTTAAGGGAGAGATAATCCCCCTCCCGGGATGATTGAAACTGGTGTCCCTCAACGTTCACATCCTCAATCCTTACGGGTTTTCCAAAATATGTCCTGGCAGGTATATCCCTAAAAATACCATGCATATCTGAACGGTTGAACTGAACGGTAAGCCGTTCAATAATTCTGTAGGAATTATCCTCCATGACATCCATCCGGATATCAAGCTCAGATATTTCAAGATCATACCCTGAGGCTTGGGCTGAGTATGGCATAAGGAACAAAACCAGTATTAATAAAAGCAGGGGTGCTAGCCTGTTAAAATTGAACCTGAACATTTTCTCTCTCCGTTTCATCTGCAGTGAAGTAGGTTCCCCTCTTGAATCCGAACATCATAGCCACAATATTGGACGGGAAGGACTCCACCTTTGTGTTCAAAGTCTTGACAACAGCATTGTAGTACTTTCTGGATTGGGCAATATCCTCCTCAACCTTCTGAAGCTGCTTTTGAAGATCAAGAAACTGAGAATCCGCCTTTAATTCAGGATAGTTCTCGCTAAGTGCAAACAATGACTTCAAGGTACCGGTAAGCATATTCTCAGATGCCTGCTTTTCTTCGATTGTCGTGGCATTCATGGCCTGTGCCCTTGCTTCAACAATCTTCTGGAATGTCTCCTGCTCGTGCCTTGCATATCCCTTTACTGTTTCCACAAGATTGGGGATAAGGTCGTAGCGCTTCTTAAGGTAGACATCCATTGTGGAAAAAGCCTCTTCTACAGCATTTCTAATGGCAATAAATCCATTGTAGGTGCTAAAAATATAAACTCCAATTATAAGTATTATACCGCCTGTTACCAGAAAAGCCATGATATCACTCCTTTGTTTTATTTGTGAATATTATACCACTTTTAAACGAATACATATACATGCATATTAAAGGGATACCCCGATAAAGGTACCCCGAATAATAAATATTATCTTTTTCTGAAAATAGCTCTTATATGTTTGAAAACCTCAATGACAATAATAATGATTATAGCCGCTAAACCGATTTTAAGACCCAATCCAACGCCCGTTTCAATGCCTGTCAACTCCTCCTGACTAATGCCAGGTATGCTTGAAAAATCCCATAGTCCTGGTGTCAATGCCAGAATGGCAATGATTGCAACACCTGCAAGATCAAGTATGATTGAAAGGAGTCTTGTGAGTATAGTCCAGCGTCTTTTAATAAGCAGGTATACATCAAGTATTAGGTCAAATCCAAGTGCCAGGTTTATCCATATGATATATGATGAAAGTATTTCGTAATTCAGAAATACAAAGGCTTTTTCGCTATAGATCATTGTAAGAGGAAGCCCGCGGTTAAGAAATGCAAGGAATATAAGGATGAAGATTGACTCAAATATCAGATCTGAAGTTTTGATCCGGTCAGTTTCTTCTGGTGGTTGTTCCAGTGTGTCCAGGCTCCATTTTTCATCTTCATTTTCAATTGGGAAATCCTCTTCCTTGCCATAATGCTCCACAAGTGAAAAGATAATTGTTACAATACCCACCATGACAAGGCCAGCATTCCAGATTCCACCCACCAATGAGAAGAGTGACTGGAGCAGATCCCCATCAACAATGAATTTTATTATTGACACTACGAGTAATCCTATTGAAATACCCAACAGTGCGACCTTTACAACAAGAAGATACAGGTCAATATATTGGGGTCCAATAATATATCTGGGCCTCTCAAGATAACTTTCCGCAACCCTCTTTGGGTTTCCCATTTTGTAAAGGACATCTTCAAACTCCTTTGGGGAGTACTCCCTGTCACCATGAGCCTCCTCCAGAAGTTCATAGATGTTTGCTTCAAGGTCCTTTAGAATGTCATCCCTCTGTGAGGCTGGAAGATATTTTCCGACTGTATAGAGGTAGTTTTTAATCATTTTAGTTTCCTCCTATCAAATTTTCAATAACCTTGTTCAAGTCCTTCCACTCTGATATGAGATTCTGCCTTACAGATATTCCAAGGGAGCTGATTTTGTAGTACCTTCTGGGACGGCTTCCTTCAACATTCCATATTGACTCCAGCATCCCTTGCTTTTCGAGTCTTCTGAGCAATGGATACAGGGTGTTCTGATCTATCTGCAATCCCTCTTCCTCCAAAATGCCCATCAGGGAGTATCCGTATTCTGGTTTGTCAAGCTGTGATAGAACTGCCAGAACAAGGGTTCCACGCTTCATTTCCTGCTGTAGATTATTGAATATTTCCTCGTGCTTATCCATATGGTAACCCCCTTTGATTACATTATAGTGTATGACACACAGTAATGTCAATATAAAATAATTTATTTGCACTAAAAATATTTTTACAAAAATAAAAAATAATTGCGCAATTTTTGCAGTTGGATAGAAGATATTTAGGTGGAATTTTCAGAAATGTTGAAATCAGGGGATTTTTGATCGGGAATATGGAATTCAGACAGGGTTATTTTTGGCACATATATTGCAACTATTAGAATCATTACAAAAGGAGGAGGAGAGGGATGGATAATCTGCTTGAGAAGGTCAAGGACTTTGAGAGAAATATTATTGAGGACAGAAGTTATCTCCATAGGAATCCTGAGGTCGGATTCAATGTCCCTGAAACGGCTGAGTACGTAAAAACAAAATTAAGGGAAATGGGAATAGAGCCAAGGGATTGTGGTGGGGAATCACTTGGAAATCAATCAGCAGGTAATGGTGCTTGTACAGGCAATCAGGTACGGACCATTCTAGATTAAATGAAGCGTATTAAGGGTAGAAATTATTGAAATAAAGATATGGAGATGAAAATATGGATAAAAAGAATCTGGATAAGGTGATTGCATTAAGGAGAGAGCTTCACCAAAATCCTGAGCCTTCAAACCAGGAGGTTTGGACCAAGAATAGACTTATGGAATTTCTTAAGGAAAATACTGGCTTGGAGATTGTCGATAGGGGGAATTTTTTCTATGCAATTTACCATGCAGGTGATGACAGAAGAAACATTGCTTTTAGGGCAGACTTTGATGCGATACCAATGGACGAGGGGATAGAGCTTCCCCACGGCTCCAGGAATCCCGGAGTATCCCATAAATGTGGCCATGATGGACATTCTGCAAGCTTGGCGGGATTTGCACTTGAGGTGGATCAGAAGGGAGCAGAGGAAAATGTGTTTTTCATTTTCCAGCATGCTGAGGAGACAGGTGATGGAGGAGCTGAAGCCTCTGTATTCATCGGTGAGAATGACATTCAGGAGATATTTGCCTACCACAATATGAGTGGAATGAAGATGAACTCAGTAAACATAATAGATGGAACAACGAACTTTGCATCCAGGGGTATGACTATAAGGATGACAGGGAAACAATCACATGCTAGTCAGCCAGAGATGGGAAGAAACCCCGCATTTGCAATAGCCAGGGTCATCGATGGCATACCAGAGCTCGTGGAACCCAAGAAAAATCGAGGAGAGGTTCTTGCTACAGTAATTCAGGTCAAGGTTGGAGACAGGGCTTTTGGAATTTCAGCAGGGAAGGGAGAGCTGCTCCTTACAATCAGGGCTGAATTTGAGGAGGAGCTGGATAGACTACAGGAAAATCTTGAGGGAATTGCCAAGGATCAGGCAGATAAAGAGGGGATAAAGGTTGAGTTCACTTACAATGACGTTTTCCCTGTAACCTCAAACAATCCTGAAAGCGCCGACAAAATTAGAGAGGCAGCAAGAAGAAAGGGCTTTGAGGTGGTGGAAATGGAAAAGGGCTTTAGAGGCTCGGAGGATTTCGGCCATTATCTTAAGAAGACAAAGGGAGCAATCTGCTACATAGGTAATGGACTAGACTATCCTGCTGTCCATACCCATGAGTACGACTTTCCGGATGAAATAATTGAAACGGCAGTGGAGCTTTTTAAGGAACTGGCAGGAGTTCAGTAGACATATGCAGAATGTTAAGCTGAGAAATCAAGGAGGTTGCCATGGAACATGATATAAAATCAGTAGAGGAGTATCTTGAAAAACTTCCGGAAGACAGACGGGAGACAGTTGAACGTCTCAGGGAGCTGATTATTGCCAATCTTCCAGACGGCTTTGAAGAGACCATCAGTTATGGGATGATAAGCTATGTGGTACCCCATTCAATATTTCCCAATGGTTACCATGTGAATCCAGAGGAGCCGCTCCCATTCATATCCCTTGCATCCCAGAAAAACCATATTGCCCTTTACCATTCCGGGATTTACATGATGCCCGAGTTGGAGGAATGGTTCAGGGATGAGTATGGTAAACGGGTGGATACAAAGCTAGATATGGGAAAGAGCTGCATCAGATTTAGGAATCCAAAGAAGATTCCCTACAATCTCCTTGAGGAGCTACTGAGGAAGGTAAGCGTCGAGGATTATGTGGATCTTTATGAAAGTTCTTTAAGAAGAAAGAAATGATTAAGAAATCACCTGATATGTAAGACTAATCCATTTCAGGTGATTTTATTATGGAAAATATTGAAAATTGATGTATAATCTATATAATGATTTAATTTATTGGAGAGAAGGTTGTATTATGAACAAAAACGATTATACACAGGGACTTATATTAGGAGTTTTATCCTTTACATTATGGGGTCTATTGCCATTGTACTGGAAGCTGGTTGATGCCATAAGCCCCTATCAGATATTTGCACACAGGGTTGTGTGGTCTTTTTTATTTGTGGTAATAATAATAATTCTAAAGAAAAAAGGGAAGGATTTCAAAAGGGAGCTTACAAATTCAAGGACATGGCTGAGCTTTCTTGCGCCAGCGATTTTCATATCCATAAACTGGATGACTTACATATGGGCTGTAAACAATGGTTTTGTAATAGAAACCAGTCTAGGCTACTACATGAATCCACTTTTCCTGATTTTTCTTGGAAGCATATTCTACAAGGAAAAGCTTAACAGACTTCAGAGCTTGGGAGTGGGCTTTGCCTTTGCTGGTGTTATCATAAAAACCTTTCTTTACGGCAAGATCCCTGTAATTTCATTGATAGTGGCGACCAGCTTTGGAATCTACGGTCTACTAAAAAAGAAGACAAAGGTGGATTCGCTGACGGGCTTGGCCTTTGAAACACTAATTATTGGGATACCTGCCTTGGTATATATTGGATACATGGAGCTTACCACTAATGGCATAAGTGGAAATTTGCCTACTTATTACTGGTTACTGATAATGACAAGCGGAGTTGCTACAGCTACACCACTTTTACTTTATGCCGAGGGACTAAAAAGACTGCCACTTAAGATCATGGGCTTCATTCAATACATATCCCCGTCCATATCCCTATTTCTTGGAATATTCGTCTTTGATGAGCCTTTTGATATATGGTCCCTTGGAGCCTTTGCACTGGTTTGGGTAGGATTGGGATTTTTCACATACTCCCAGGTGCTGCTTCTAAGGAATGAAAGAAAAAGGATTAGGGTGAATTAAAAATCATCCATCGGAGGGTCCGATGGATGATTTTTTCAAAAATGCATCTTCATAGG
>JANKMX010000003.1:0-56585 GCA_024649995.1 Gudongella sp.
TGGTGCCCAGAGCCGGAATCGAACCAGCGACACGTGGATTTTCAGTCCACTGCTCTACCGACTGAGCTATCTGGGCAAGTAATCGCACCATTTCTGGCCGATGTCACAATAGCTAGTATACATTATTTATTCTTGATTGTCAACAGGATTTTCTCAAGGTCATCCTTGTGGTAATGGTACTTTGTATTGCAAAAATGACAGACCACTTCGCTTTCTCCGTCCTCTTCAATTATATCCTTGATCTCTTTTTCACCAAGACTGATCAGGACCTTCTCTACCTTTTCTGATGAGCAGTCACATGTATAGCTTACGTCTACACGTTCTGTTGTCTCCATATTGAATTCAGACAGAAGTTCTTCCATTATTTCCTCAGGGGTGTAGCCTTCATCGATCATTGCTGAAAGTGGTCTCGCCTTTTTTAACGATGACTCAATCATGGCTATCTCCTCATCTGTAATGAATGGAAGCAACTGAATGATGAAGCCTCCTGCCGCCTTGCAGGAAAGATCCCTGTCGACCAATACACCCAGCCCTACGGCGGTTGGAATCTGCTCTGATTCACTGTAGAAATTTGCTATATCGTCTCCTATCTCTCCTGTTACAAGGCTTGTCTGACCAACATAGGGATCTCTCATGCCAACATCCGTTATTGAAATAAATGTGCCATTTTTTCCTACTATTGCACCTACATCCAGCTTCCCTGAGGAGGTTGAGGATGCATCTGCCCCTGGGTTGTCAATCAATCCCTTAACCTCACCTCTATTGTTGGCAACAGCTGTAATGGTTCCCACTGGTCCATCTCCTGACACCTTCAGTGTCAACAGGTCTGTTTCGTTTTTCATTGTGGCACCCATCATAACTCCAGCCGTCAACAATCTACCTAAAGCTGCAGTGGCAGTGGCTGATGTGTTGTGAATCTTTCTTGCCTCATCCACAGTCTCAGTTGTCCTTGCAACAAAAGCTCTAAGTCTTCCTTCTCTATCCATACCTCTAATCATGTAGTCTTTCATAAAATCACCCTTAATCCTATTTCTTCGCAACAAAGTTAATTCGTTCACTGTCATCTTTTATACCTCTAAAACCAAATGCCTCATATACAAGGATTTCTGTAAAACCAGCTTCCTTAAGCAATCTATCTATCGTCTCAACACTATAGGCCTTTTCTCTGTGGTGTTCATCAAACCTTCTATACTCACTGCCATTATTCGACTGAAAAAATGTCAGGTAGAAGTCACATATTCCTGTATCCTCATGATAATGGTTTTCCCAAGTATAGAAAACATCATCTCTGTCCTCAATAAAGATGTTGTTACCCAATATCTCACTCAGCTTATACTCAGTATTGATATCAAAGATAAATATCCCGCCATCTTCCAGATGTTCATATACTCTATTGAAGGTCTTCCTGAGTGAATTCTCCTCCAATATATAATTTATACTGTCACATGCAGAAATAACTGCACCATAGGTCCTATCCATCTTGAATTCTTCCATATCCATCTTAAAAAGTCTTTTATTTTTGAAATTTGATAGCTTGTTGTTTGCAATTGCAAGCATTTCATGTGACAAATCAAAGGCATCTATGGAAAACCCTTTTTTTAGTAATTCCTCAGACAAATTTCCAGTGCCACATGCCATTTCAAGTATGGACGTTTTGCCAATTCCATTATTCTTCAATATTTCCTGAATATATTCGCTCCAGGCTACATAATCAAAATCATCCATTAACTCATCATATAATAGTGCAAATTCGCCGTAGCTGTTCATAATATTTCACATCCTTCTCATATGAGGAAAAAGTATCTATAGTTCAGAAATACAAAAATCCCTGCTATAACAATAATGGGTGCCCATGAAATCTTATAGCTTTCCATTTCTAGATCTCCAAGTTCCTTATTTGATTCTTCTGTGTCCAAGAAATTATCAATTGCTGTTTTATCCTTTACATCGGGAAGATTTCTTAAAAGCAGATACAGTAAAACAAAAGAAAACAGAGCCCAGCTACCCAACATCACCAAGGTGATTATCAATTGAAGCCCTTCAGGTACCAATGGAGCCTGCTCGGTAATTTCCTGAATGTTCTCCGTAAATCCTGTAAGGAGAAACCCCAAAGTCAATGCAATCCCATTGTTTATGGTGTGACCCAATATGGAACCGTACAAGCTATTTGTCTTGTATCTTATTATGCCAAGTACTATTCCTAGAAAAAGTGGTCCAAGCAGGTTAAGTAGATTGAAATGGAACATCCCAAATAGCAAAGCCGATATTAGAATTGCCTGCTTATCTCCCATTCTGGTATATGCACTTTGCATTGTGCCCCTGAACATAACCTCTTCACATATTCCTGGAGTGACTGCAATCACTAATAGCCCAATAAGATAATCTGTTAGACTTGTTGGTACTGGAACTCCAATCGGCATTGCAGGACTAACTGAATTCACCATTATCAATACTATATAGTTTAGAAATACTGCCATAGGATAAGCAAAAATCATTATGAAAAATATTTGAATAATCTGTCTGACTGTTATGGGGTGTAAGCCAAGTGCTTTTCTTAATGAGTAACCCCTTGCTTTCAGGTAAACCAGATTCGGCACCAGAATGAGAATATACTCAGTGATGAGAATTCCAATATAGAGGTCTCTTTGCTGTACCATGGATCCAAATATCAACAATACAAGGCCCAGCACCAGGAAAAGAATATTCACTTCATTTATTGTTGGTAAGCTCCTTGCCCTCATAAATTCCCACCCCATCCTTTGGAAGTAAAGGTCCATTAAATACACCTACAGTCTCCTGTAGGTGAAATCATCATTACTCAAATGTAAATATATAAGGGATGTTTCTGAAATAATCCCCGTAATTTAAGCCATATCCCACTATAAAAACATCAGGAATCTCATATCCTACATAATCAGGGACCAATTCCACCTGTCTTCTGCTTGGTTTGTCAAGCATCACGCAAACCTTAATCGAATCAGGCTCCTTCTCTTCAAGATGCTCTATAACCTTCTTAAGTGTGTGACCTGTATCAATTATATCATCAACTATCAGTACATCCTTACCCTTAAGACTACCTCTCACGTCCTGAAGAATTTTGACAACTCCTGATGAAATTTCTTCATTACCATAGCTTGCTGTGGTCATGAACTCAATCTCCACAGGGATACTCAATTCTCTTGCAAGGTCAGCGGTAAAGATGAAACTCCCCCTCAGTAGGGATACAATAACAAGATCTCTATCCTTGTATTGCTTGCTTAATTCCTTTCCCATTTCCTTGACTCTAATATCAATCTCTTCTCTTGAAAACAGAATTTTTTCTTTCTTGTTATCTATCAAGCTATTTTCTCCTTCCTATTTAAATTTGTTTCTTAATATATCCTTCAATTCCCTTAACTCCTTCAAAATTAAATTCAAAGTCAATTGAAGACTTACAACTATTATAAATATTATTGCTCCTATTAGCAACTGTGTATACATAATAATCATTCCTTTGCATTAGATATCCTCTGTATACCCTCGTATTGCCTTATACCCATGACATATGATCCTGACTCATTTAAGTATTCATTTTGAATAAATGTCTGGTTACGGTACTTTGAGCTGTACAAACTATTCATCTATATATTTTTTATGGTATAATCAATTAATCTCATATTTAAAGGGGTGTAAATATGTTTCAAAACAATACTGAAGAAGTTGCAAAACAGAAGCTGCTTTTATTATATATTCTAGATGTATCACCAAAATCACTGACCAAGGAAAAGCTTTCTGAGATTTTGATAGATAATTTCAATATGAATTTCTTCATTATTCAACAATATCTCTCCGAGCTTACATCTGGAGGATTCATAAGTCTTGATATTAATGAAGTTAATCAGGCACTGGTTCTAGAAAAAGGCGGCTCGGAAACATTGGACTACTTTAAGTCAAAAATAACGGATTCAATGATTTCCAAAGTCCACAAAGTCTTTAACTTAAACTCCTCTGGCAATCCCATACCCATACAAACTGAAGCAAACTCATACCCCAGAAACAATGGGGAGATCAATGTTAATCTAAAGCTCATTGAGATGGAAGAAACAGTCTTCAGCCTCTATCTAAGCGTACCAAATCAAGAACAGGCAGCAGTTCTTATGGACAAGTGGAAAAAAACTCCTGATTACTATTACAAATCAATAATCGAACTATTCATAGACAATAAACCTACTATTTAGTTAGTAGGTTTATTGCATGGGACCTTACTTCCCCTATCATATAGAGGGATCCTCCAAATAAAATCATATCATTCTTGTGAGCAAGATCAATGGATTTACGCACAGCTCCTTCGATTGTATTCTCAACGTGTACGTTTGGTTTAATTTTTCTTACCTCTTCCCCTAGGAGCTCTGCCGGTAGTTTTCTAGGCATATTTACTTCAGTGACTACGACCTCGTCTGCCAAAGGGACAAGCTTCTCAATCATATGGGTGTAATCCTTATCCTTTAAAACACTCATTCCAAGTATCAGCCTATCATATGGGAACATCTTCACAGCCTCAGCAAGAAGGGTTATTCCTTGCAGATTATGAGCACCGTCAATCAAAAATATCGGGTTCTGTGAAAGGACCTCAAGTCTTCCCCTCCACTTAGTTTTTAAAAGACCACTTCTCAACTGAGCTTCTGAAAAATTCAGAATACCCCTATCCCTTAATTCCAATAAAGTGGTGACAGCCAATGCTGCATTCATAACCTGATAATTTCCAAGCATTGAAATCTTAAGATTTTCATATGCGGCCCCCTTATACATGAAATCGAAGGCACTTCCTTGATAGGTGCTGGTTATGATCCTAATGTTCTCATCAGGTAACTTCACAAAATCAGCACCCTTTTCATATGCAACTTCCCCTATAACCTTCTCGGCTTCAATCTCCTGAGGATATGAAACCACAAGACCGTTTTCTTTAATGATACCAGCTTTCTGGTAAGCTATCTCAGCAAGAGTTTTGCCCAATACATCAGTATGGTCATAGTCAATCGTCGTAATTACTGAGGCAATAGATGATTTAATTACATTGGTGCTATCAAATCTACCCCCTAGACCAACCTCCAGTATCACATAGTCAACCTTGCTCCTATTAAAATATTCAAATCCAACTGCTGTTACGAGCTCAAATGTAGTCGGATGCTCCATCCCGTCCAGAATCATCCTGTCAGCAGCTTTCTTTACATCAGAGGTTATCTCCCCCAAAACATCTTCTGGGATGTCCTCACCGTTAATCTGGATCCTCTCAGTGAACCTTTCAAGGTAGGGGGATGTATAAAGACCAGCTCTATAGCCAGCTTCCTCAAGGCACTTTGCCAGGTAAGCCGATGTGGAGCCTTTACCGTTTGTGCCACCAACGTGGATATATTTCATGCCAACATGTGGGTCACCAAGGTGACCCAGCAATGTTCTGATGGAATCAAGACCGAGTCTTGAACCATATTTTTCCTTGTCATTAATATAGGCAAGAGCCTCTTCGTAGTTCATCTGTTCCTCCTGCTATCTCTTAAGTGATTCCAGTCTTTCAAGGACATTCTCCAGCATCTGTGAGTACTTGATCTGCTTCTCCTTTTCTTCCTCTACAATCTTTGCAGGAGCCTTTGATACAAAGCCCTCATTTGAAAGCTTGGATTTGACTCTTTTTATCTCATCTTCAAGCTTGGATTTCTCTTTTTGGAGTCTTTCGATTTCCTTATCAAAATCAATCAAATCGCTTAATGGCAAATAAACCTCACAACCATCAAGAACAACTGATATATTGTCATCTCCCAGATTTCTCTTGTCAACTTCAAATACTATTTCCTCTGCACTTGCTAGAGCCATGAACTTAACCTTTGAATCCTCAATGATAGGCTTCAATGAGTCATTTTCAAGAACAAATATCAATTTGGATTTTCTTGAGGGTATAATGTTCATTTCCGCCCTTGCATTTCGAATTCCCTTGATGGCAGTTTTTATGAACTCAATATCCTCCTTTTCCTTTTGGAATACCAAATCTGTATCAGCCGCAGGCCAGGATTCAACAATCAATGCTTCGCTGCTTCCTGGAAGATGCTGCCATATTTCTTCAGTTATAAATGGCATAAATGGGTGAAGAAGCTTAAGTGTTTCCTTTAAAACAACAACCAGTACATTCTGTGCTGTTTTTGCAGATTCCTTGTCATCCCCATACAATCTTGATTTAACCATTTCAATATACCAGTCACAGTAATCTTCCCAAATGAAATCATAAATCCTTTGTCCTGCAAGGCCAATTTCATACTTATCCATATTGTCCTTGATCTCACCAATAATAGTATGGAGTCTTGTCAATATCCATTTGTCCTCAACCTGCAGATCCATACCTTCAAGGGTTGGCTTCTCCATATTCTCTTCAAGATTCATCAATACAAATCTTGTCGCATTCCAAAGCTTGTTTGCAAAGTTCCTATTGGCTTCTACCCTATCAATGATAAACCTCATATCATTTCCTGGAGTGTTCCCAGTTATTAGGGTGAACCTTAAGGCGTCTGATCCATATTCATCTATTATTTCAAGTGGATCGATGCCGTTTCCAAGAGATTTGCTCATTTTCCTTCCCTCTGAATCCCTTACAAGCCCGGTAAGGAATACATCCTTGAACGGAAGCTCTCCCATTTGTTCAAGACTTGAGAAAATCATTCTGATAACCCAGAAGAAAATTATGTCGTACCCTGTCACTAGAACATCCGTGGGGAAGAAATATTTAAGGTCTTCAGTATCTTCAGGCCATCCTAGGGTTGAAAATGGCCAAAGCGCCGATGAGAACCATGTATCCAGGGTATCTGTCTCCTGTCTTATATTGGTGCTTTTACACTTGCTACAACTATTTACATCCTCTCTTGATACAATAATCTCACCACAGTCGTCACAATAGTAAACTGGCAATCTGTGTCCCCACCAAAGCTGTCTTGAAATACACCAATCCTTTATATTCTCAAGCCAGTGCACATATACCTTGCCAAATCTTTCAGGCACAAAGTTTATTTCACCCTTATAGTATGCCTCAAGAGATGGTTTTGCAAGTGGCTCCATCTTAACAAACCATTGTTTTGAGATTATTGGCTCTATAACAGTTTTGCATCTTTCACAGTGTCCCACTGCATTATCGTGGTCCTTAACCTCTTTGAGCAATCCCTCTTCATTAAGTTTTTCAGCAATGGCCTTTCTTGCTGCAAACCTTTCAAGTCCCTTGAATTCTCCTCCGTTTTCATTGATGTATCCGTCTTCATCAATAACTACACATTGACCAAGTCCATGTCTGGCACCAACCTCAAAGTCATTGGGGTCATGAGATGGTGTGATTTTTAATGCACCTGTTCCAAACTCCATTTCAACATAATTATCTGCAATTACAGGTATCTCTCTTCCAACCAAGGGCAATACCACTGTCTTTCCAACCAGATGAGTGTATCTCTCGTCCTCTGGATGTACAGCAACCGCCAGGTCCCCCAGAATTGTTTCAGGTCTGGTAGTAGCTATTGTAATGGTTTCATCACTATCCTTAACTGGATAGTTTACATGCCATAGATGCCCATGAGAATCCTCATGGTCAACCTCAGCATCTGAAATTGCGGTGTGACAGCTTGGACACCAGTTGATTATTCTATCTCCCCTATATATGAGACCCTTGTCATAGAGTCTAACAAAAACCTCTTCAACTGCATTGCTAAGCATTTCATCAAGTGTGAACCTATCTCTTGTCCAGTCGCAGGAAACTCCAAGTTTTTTTAGCTGATTCTTGATTGTTCCACCATAAAGGTCGGTCCATTCCCATGCTTCCTTCAGGAAACCTTCCCTTCCAAGTTCATCCTTGCTTCTTCCTTCAGACTTTATTTTCTCAACTACCTTTGCTTCAGTTGATATGCTTGCATGGTCAGTCCCTGGAAGCCAAAGGGCTGAGTATCCTTCCATGCGCTTCCATCTAATAAGGATATCCTGGATGGTGTTGTTAAGTGCATGCCCCATATGAAGACTTCCTGTTACGTTTGGAGGCGGCATCATTATGGTGTATGGCTTTTTGTTTTCATCAATTTCCGGAGTGAAATAGCCATTATCATTCCAGAAACCATATAAACGATCTTCAAACTCCTTTGGATCATAATTCTTTGGTAAATTTTCTCTCATATTTTTCCCTCCCTGGCAAAAATTATAAAAACCCTTCGTCCTAAAATAAGGACGAAGGGTTCGCGGTACCACCTTAATTCCATGGTTTTACCATGGCTCTTCATTCATAGATAACGGTATCCCGTTCAAACCTACTGGTCGTTCGGTCTGAATGTTCGAAAGCTACCTTCATCTGATTCCTGCTTAGGATTTCCCAGCCATGAATCCATTCTCTTTTAAGAGAATCAGATTACTCCTCTTTCTCATCACAAAATATATAGTCACAATTATAGCTATAAAAGGGAAATTTGTCAATGAAGTTTTCTTTAAAGGTTCAAGATATGTCAAATGTTAGATGATCACGAAGACCAGCTTTCTTGTTATTCTAGATTATCTCCTCAGTCTTTAGCTTCTCAATTTCCTCTTCTTCTAGACCCAAAAGCTCTGAATAAACATAGTCATTGTACTCTCCAATTTCAGGTATCTTCATTTTTCGATTGCCGGGAGTCTTGGACATTTTATATACTGAACCAGACAGCTTCACCTTACCGGATAAAGGCTGCTCAACCTCCACTATCATTTCACGATGCCTAATCTGAGGGTCATTGGCCACCTGCCCAAAGGTGGGCACTTCTGATGTAGGTACCTTGAAGCTCCGCAGCCGTTCCACAGCATCCCTTACGGTTTTATCCCTCAGCCAATTATCCAGCACCTCTTCAACAGCCTCCATATTCTGAGCTCTCAAGACCCTAGTTTTAAACCTTTCATCCGCAAGGAGATCTTCCCTGTCCATTGCTCTTAGAACATTTTCCCATTGACCATCAGTAATTGTACAAATGACAACATATCCATCCATGGCCTTGTATGAACCAAATGGTGAGGAGCTACTAAGCTTATTCCCCATCCGCTTAGGTTCATCAAGAGTGTCGAAGTAATTTGCCCTGTCAGGGAATACCATTGCCCACATTCCATCCTGCATTGATATGTCAACCTGTTGACCCTCTCCTGTCATGTTTCTGTAATGAAGTGCTGCAAGTATTGCTATAACAGCATTATAGCCCCCCATATAGTCTGCCAGTGATACACCAACCTTAAGTGGTTCACCATCCCTATAACCAGTTACACTCATCAATCCACCCATAGCCTGACCTACCATGTCATAGGTAACCTCGTCTTTTCTTGGCCCAGTCTGACCGAAGCCTGAAATAGATGCAAAAATAATTCCTGGATTGAGCCCACTTGCCTCTTCATAGCCCAACCCCAGTTTATCCAGGACTCCAGGCGCAAAATTCTCTACAATTATATCACAATCAGCGGCCAATTTTTTTGCAAGCTCCAAGCCGCCTGGGTTCTTTAAATTCAAAGTAATACTCTTCTTACCTCTATTATAGGATAAGAATTGGTATGATTCTCCTGAGGGAGTCATCGGTGCTGCTTTTCTTTCTGGTTCACCGGTGCCAGGCCTTTCCACCTTTATTACTTCGGCACCCAACTCACACAACACGGAAGTACAATGTGGACCAGATAAATACTGTGTGAAATCCAAAACCCTAATTCCTTCCAACGCCTTCTTCATACCTCAATCTCCTTTCCCTATACCATTGGATTTTCGAATTTATCATTAGTAATATCAGCTTAATGATACAGTCTCCTTATCAAAGCTCACTAAAACAAGTTTCTGGGAATATTGAGATTGGGAGCAATCTTTATGTTGGGTTTCTCTCATCATCCAATAGCTTTCTGAATATCTTCAAATAATTGTAGAATGCTATAAGATTCAACGTCACTGTAATGGATAGTAGAAGAATTGAAATTGTTACACTCAAATTCAATATGATGGAAAGAATTGCAGCATACAGGGAGAAGGTTGCTACTTTCCCGTACTTGTTGGATGGTATCACTGCCTTTCCGTGCTTGAGATATAATATTAAACCTCCACCTATCATGATTACTTCCTTTACAAGCATTGGAATCAATATCCAAACTGGAATCAAACCAATCATTGTGAAAGTAACCAATACAGTAAAGCTCATCATCTTGTCCGCAAATGGATCCAAGGCTGCTCCCAGCTTACTCATGAGATTAAACCTTCTTGCTATGAATCCATCCAGCACATCAGATACACCTGCTATCATAAAAATCATTCCCAGAACAAACACCTTGTTTTCAATATCTGAGAAAAACAGAAACAAGTATATTGGTATAAGTATAATTCTAAATACGGTAATCAGGTTTGGTAATGTCATTTTCTCTCTCCTTGTACGAATATGCCATCTATGATGCCTTAGAGATATTCTACTTTATTTGATACCCCTGGTCAACCGCTCCAGATATATAGTTATTCCATGGATTTTAGTTTTCTCCATAAAGTGGTTACACTTATTCCCAGCTTTTCTGCAGCCAATGTCTTATTCCCTCCAGTCTCCTCCAGAACATTCATTATTGTATCCTTTTCAATTTGTTTCAATACTCCTTTTTTGCCATCATACTCATGCTCGGTATATTGATAATCCTCTCCCCTGCCTAATTGAGGAATTCCAGAAATCGCTTCATCCATGACTTCAACGGATATCTCTTTATCTCTTGATAGGACTACACATCTCTCCACGAGGTTTTCCAATTGTCTAATGTTACCTGGCCAATCATACAACAATAGTCTCGCCATTGCATCATGATCAATCCCCTTGGTCTTAATGTTCAACTCCCTGCTTTTTTCCATTAGAAAATAATCCACCAAATCATGAATGTCGTCCTTTCTCATTCTCAATGGCGGTATTTCAAGGGTAAGAACACATAGTCTATAATACAGGTCTTCTCTGAACTTCATCTCCTGGACTTGCTTTAAGAGATCCCTATTGGTTGCTCCAATCACTCTAATATCAACAGGTATAATCTTATCATCCCCTAGTCTCACCACTTCTTTTTCCTGGATTACCCTAAGAAATCTTGCCTGGATGCTCATTGACATTTCGCTTATTTCATCAAGGAAAATAGTTCCACCGTGAGCCAGCTCAAAAAGACCTGTCTTGCCCCCTTTTCTTGCACCTGTAAATGCTCCCTCAACATACCCAAAAAGCTCACTCTCCAATAGATTTTCTGGCAACGCGGCACAGTTGACGGCAACAAAGGGTTTGTCTCTCCTCCCACTTGCATTATGTATGCTTTGTGAGAATAGTTCCTTTCCGGTTCCTGTCTCACCCTGTATCAGAATTGTACTCTCAACCTGTGAATATAATGTTGCTTTTGCCTTTGAATTGCTTATTGCTGAACTATTACCAATTATGTCCTCAAAATTAGTCTTTGCTACATGACCTTTGGCGTGCAACTTTGTTCTGATGTGAGTTTCCATTTTCTGAATTTTTTCCACTTCCTGAAAAGTAGCCACTACCCCAACTGTTTTATTGTCAACAATTATTGGTACCCTGTTGGTTATTATTGTAGTCCCCTTAATCTTCTGAATTTCTCCCAGCTCTGATTCTCCCGACTTCAACACCTTAGTCATTCTGCTGTTCTCAACTACATTATCAACCAGTTCACCTATTGCATCATCATAGGATATCCCCGTAAGTCTTTGAATCACAGGATTGAATACTGTTACCTTGCCCTTTTGATCAATTCCAAGTATTCCATCATATGCAAAATCGATTATGGATTTTAGAATAGCTGCCTTTTCCTTTTCAATTTTCTGAACTTCCAGTAGTCTATGAGAGTATTTTATTGCGTCTATTATTGCAGTCTTTCCTGTTTCAATCAAAACAGCATCCAGTCTCTTTGATTCAACTGATTCAACCACCTGATGTCCTCCTATGAAGACTCTGCTACCCTTTTTATAAAGCAAGTTTACGCAACCTTCAATTTCTCTGGTTGAAGAAATGGTACAAACGTTTATACTGGCCTTAAAGGTTTTTTCCAGAATTGTTCTTACGCTTTCATAAGCATCAGCGAGATCTTCAAACCCTATAATTCCAATATCATGGGAATAGTCCATAGCTCTTGAAAGGGAATTGATTACATCATAGCTGCTAAAGTCAATGTTTACAACTGGTACACTTACATTATTCTTAATAAGTTTACCTGTACCCCCTCGACTTATTATTATTCCCGCGCCATCCCTTTCAGCTTTCCTGGCTTTTCCAAGTCCTACGCTGAAAGAACCTTCAATAACATCGATATCTTCATTTAAACGCTCCACTACATCCTTTGAGTATTGTGTGAATTTTTCATCAGGTGATATGATTACAATTTTGCCATACATTGATGTGCCACCCCTCGATTCCAGATTGAAATACTTAAATCTAACCTTAATTATATCCTACTTTTATCAGTTAATAAATGGCTGTTGTTTAAATATTCAGATAAAAGCCTGTGGGCATTATCTTTGTTCCCCACAGGCTTAACTGGAACTTCTTTATTCCTTGGGTTTTAAGTGACTCTCCAAAGGAGGTCCGTAAGCCCATACAATTTTAAATTGGGTATCTCCTGTATTAACAATTTCATGCTCCACACCAAGTGGTGAATAAATTGCAGTCCCAGGATACAAATCGAACTCTTCATCTCCACATACTAATTTCCCAGTTCCCTCAATTACAAACATTGCTTCCTCAGAGCCTTCATGCCTATGCAATGGTATTCTACTGCCTGGTTCAGTTACATTTGTACCCATGGCAATCTTGGTTGCCCCTACTGTGAATTCGCTTATCAGTACCTTAGATACTCTAGGATGAGGTGTTTTAACTGTACCTTCAATCTCACTTTCTCTTACAATAACTTTTGTCATACTATTCTACTCCTTTCATAATATGGGTTTTACAAGCTGTCTAACCACCATCTAAATTAGGAAATATTTCCAACTTATCATTTGGTTCTACGGTACAATCCAAGGGTGCCCATCTTCCATTTTTTATTACCATTCCCACTGACTCCTTCTCAATCCCAACAATCTCAATTATGTGATTAAAAGTTACAGAATCTTTCAATTCAATTTTTAATTCTTCCTCACCAGACTGATTGATCAGAGTTAGATTTAGTTTGACTATTACCATAGAATCACCTAAATATCTATATTAATGATTTCTCCATTTCTTCCGTTGTCAAATCAAAAGTGGCATTTGTTGGTCCAAGCTTCTCTTCGTATAGGAACTCAGGGAGTCTATCTTCAGCTGGACTAACCCCGGATTTGATGTTAAATTCTCTTTCCAGCTTTATTGTCTCCTCTGCAATGCTCCATATGGTTTCTGAATCGAAATCAGTACCAGCTTTATAATTTACAATATCTGCCAGGACATTTGGCTCTGCAAACAAAGGACCTCTGGCAAACATACATAATCCTATGCAATCCAATGTACCAATCTGAATCTGAAGCTTTTTAGAGAGCTCGCCCTGATTTTCCGTACCCAATGGATCCACCGCATTTCTTGAACCAAAACAGTTTCCTGCCGTATGGTCGCCTCCCATAGTAGACATTCCATAAGTAACGCCATTTCCTTTAAGCGCTCTTGGATCATATCCTGGGAATCCTTGTCCTTTACCTACAGGAATCCTATCTGATCCAAGCACCTGACCAGTTATTCTCGCACCATTTCCCAGCATTCTACCGATCACAGTGTCCCTCTTGATCTCATTAATCAAAGCCATACAATCTTCTTCATTGCCAAACTTTCCATAACCCATATCCAGGGCTACACCAATCGCACAGCCTGTTTCAATGGTGTCCAGACCCAAATCGTTTATTTCATAATTGAGTCTTGCAACAGAGTCAAGATTATCCATTCCAAGATTTGAACCAAGTAGAGCTATATTTTCATATTGCATCGTTGAAACTATCTTGTTGCCCATTTCATCCGGGTAAACTGTACTACACCTTATTGCACATACATCCATACAAGATACTGCCAGTTTACCTTCACCACCTCTAGATAATATGGTTTCATTAAGCTTTTCTCCACAGATATTTTCTACATGCTCACTAGAGCCATATCTGAAGGCATTGGTGGGCAATGCTCCCATACTATTTACGGCCTTAACAATTCCTGTTGTCCCGTAGTTATGATACACATCCCTTGTTTTTGGGTCGTTTGCCAATTTTTTATTGAATTTTTTTGCTATTTCATTAAACTTATCCCTATCCCCATATTCCACCAAATCATTTTCCGTATCTTCCATTACAATGGCCTTCAAACCCTTTGAACCCATTACAGCTCCCAATCCACCTCTTGCTGCAAATTTCAGTTCACCATGGGGATCCATAACTGCTACCGCAGATCCTCTCAATCCTCTTTCACCAGCTGGTCCAACACAGATTATTCCAGCTTTGCTTCCATATTCTTTTCTCAAAAGCGTGCTTGTTCGATATGTTCCTTCATACTTTAGGCTACTCATTTTCTCTAGCCTAAACTCATCTTTACTTAAAATTAGAACATAACAATCATCAGCTTTGGATTTCCCTTCCAAAACTACTGCTTGGATACCAAGCCTTGATAATCTGGCGCCTGCTGTACCTCCGCTATTTGCTTCCTTTATCCCATTGGTTAGGGGACTTTTTCCTCCTATTGAGAGTCTACTTGCACTGGAAGCAATCGTACCTGACAAAAGCCCCGTAGCAAAAACCAGCTTATTCTTTTTTCCCAGAGGCTCACATGTAGGTTCAACTTCATCATATATGACTCTTGAACTCAACGCCCTGCCACCAAGAAATTGGTATTCTTCCCTCTCCTCTGTTGCAATATTTCCTGTTGTCATATTAACTCTAAGTATTTTTTGCATGTTATCCCCTCTTTGCTTTGAATATTTCCCATCATCTACTCCTCATCTGGTGCAATATTTGATTTTAAAGTAAAGGATTGAAGTATGAACGAACCGATTATCAACACAAGTAGAATAAGTGAAATCGGTCTGCTAACAAATGATGCCATTAGATTGCCGAATGACTTTGATCCTATAAGTGCTTGTCTAAAATTGGTTTCAATCATTGGACCCAGTATTATTCCAAGCACAATCGGTGAGACTGGATAATTGGCCCTCTGAAACATGTATCCCAACAATCCGAAGGCAACCATGATCAATACATCGTTTATGTTGTTGTTCAATGCGTAGGAACCTATTATGCACAGTAATGAGATCAAGGGAACCAGTGCCCATTTTGGAAACTTTAGTATCTTAAGCATTAGATTTGAACCAAGTATTCCAATAACATAGGAAACCAAGGTTCCAATTGCAAGGAAGATCAATATATAATAGAAATACTTCCTTTCAGTAATCATGAATGTTGGACCTGGAAGTAATCCATGCATATAGAATGCTCCTATTATTACTGCTGTAATTGAGTCACCCGGAATCCCAAGGGTCAACATGGTGGTCAGAGCTCCTCCAATTGCGGCATCATTAGCTGTCTCTGGAGCTGCAACTCCTTCATATGCCCCCTTCCCAAAAGGTCTTGAAGGCTTTTTTACAATACCCTTTGTTGCACCGTATGCAACTAGGGAGCCAATGTCTCCACCTGTTCCAGGCAATAGTCCAATAACCCATCCAATTACTGCTGACCAGGTCATGGTTGGAATGACTTTCTTGATTATACTCATCTTGGGAAATAGATCACGTATTTTGTAGGATTCATCTATTTTGAATGACTTTGTCCTCTTAAGCTGTACAAGGACTTCCTTCATTCCAAACAATCCTATCATGGCAGCTATGTAATTGACTCCTCCGCTAAGTACCTTTGTTCCCAGCGTAAATCTCATTAAGCCTGTTATGGGATCCATTCCAACCATTCCAATAAATACACCTAGAAAAGCAGCAACCAATCCCTTTGTCATTCTACCTTGGCTTAAAACCGCAACAAGGGTTATTCCCCACATCGTTATTAGAAAGTACTCTTGTGGTCCAAATTTCAAGGCTATGCTTCCCAATACCGGCCCGGCAATTGATAGCATGCCCAGTCCAAACAATCCACCTATAAGGCTTACGAATAGTGATAGCCCCAATGCTGTATTAGCTTCTCCCCTCATTTTCATGGGATAACCATCGAAAGTCGTAGATACAGCTGCTGCGGTTCCAGGAATATTAAGTGCAATGGCGGAAATGGATCCACCAATGACACCACCTGCAAATGAACCGATTATGAATGCCAGAGCAGGTATCATTTCCCATCCAAATGTCAACGATACTACAAGAACTATTGTCATGGTAACAGTCAATCCCGGTAATGATCCCATAACAAGGCCGACCAAACTTCCAATAATGATGTACAAGATGTAAATTGCTTCAAATTCAATCATTTTTTCGACCTCCCTCCTATGGCAACATTACGTTGAATATTTTATAGAACACAAAGTACAATACTGGAACGGCAACAAGTGAAACCATTGCAGCCTTACCGATTCTCTTCCCTGTTATCAGTTCCTCATGATTCATCAATGCCATTGCAATTACAAGAAAAATAATTGTACCTGGCAGAAAGCTAATCCTTCTTATCACAAATGTATAAACTATTACACCGACAGAATACAGAACCGCCATACCAACATCTACTGTTAAATCCTTGTCATCCTCCTCATTCTCATTTGGAGCATCCACGTTCTTTGATTGACGGATATCACTTAGAACAGTGAGTATCAAAAATACCAGCAAAGCTGATCCTATGAGAAATGGAAATATTAAAGGTGAGGTAGTGGAAAATAGTGCCATATCCCTTGTGTCCATCCAAGTTTTTATACTGATCATTACAAATGCACTGATGGCTCCTATAAATAGATATATCACGAAGTCAAGCCATCCCAGTTTTCTCATACTGACACCTCCCAATCATCCTCGAAATTTGATCAAGTCTTTTAAATAAAATGCAGCCCCTCTTTTTCAAGGGGCTGCAATCCCCTTATTTGTCTAGTCTTTCAATTCCAAATTCTTCAGGTGATTTAGCAGCTGCTCCTGTATCATAAAGCAACCATGCAGCTTTGGAGGTCCACTCTTCAAGATAATCAATGGCTTCTTGTCCGCTGTAGTCTATTTGTGTCAGGTATAGATTCTCACAGTACTCATCCCATCTAGGATCAGCCATGGATTCTTCCATTTTCACTTGAAGATAATCAGTTATCTCTTCCGGTGTGCCCTTTGCTGCAAATAATCCGAAATAAGGACCATAAGGTATATATGGAGAAAGCTCATCATATATTGTCCCTATTGGAACTACCTCATCAAGACCAGGTATAGGCTCATTTGTGAACGAAGCTAAAATCTTCAGGTTTCCACCCTTATGGGCTTCAACCATTGATTGAACCATTTCGATTGTACCATCGACCTGACCACCCATTACGGCTGTTATTGCAGGTCCTCCACCTAGGAATGGAACGAATGTGAATTCCGCACCAAGGTATTGCTCACAAAGAAGACCACTTATGTGTGGTACTGTTCCAGGACCTGCTGTACCAATTGTAAGCTCCCCTGGATTGGCAATGGCATACTCCATAAACTCTTCTGCTGAATTGAAAGGTGAATCTGGAGGTACTGCCAATACTGGAGTAGCTTCAGCAACAAGCTTTATTGGAATAAAATCTCTTGTTGGATGCATGTCCATAGTATCCATGGTCTGCCAAACTGACATTATTTCAGATCCAAAGAATAAAGTGTATCCATCAGGTGTTGTATTAAGTACGTTGGAAGCTGCTGTTGCGCTGGCTGCTCCTGGTGTGTTGGTTATTGCTATACCTTCACCTACCTTTTCTTGCATAATTGGAACAATTCCTCTGGCTATAACATCTGTAGGTCCTCCTGCTCCAAAACCAACAACAGCATTGATAGGTCTTTCTGGGTATGCAAGCTCGGGTTCTTCAGCTGGCTCCTCAGCAGGCTCCTCTGCTACTGGCTCTTCAGCAGCAGGTTCCTCAGCAGGCTCCTCTGCAGGAGTGCTGCAGCCTGTCAAAAATAATGACATGGCAAGAACCAGAGTAAGTACTAGATACCAAAATCTAAATTTTTTCATTACCTTCCCCCCTAAATAAATTCGTTTTCCATACGTACATAAACTTTTAATCACTCGCCCTCCCTTTTCACATATTTTTAATCTTCCACTACATCTGAGCTTCCAAATTTAGCCATATTCAATCCGCAATACTCGCCATCAATATCTATGGGCATAAGCTCCGGCGACAGACCATTTTCACCTTCAATTGCATTCATAAACATATTTCCAATAGGACAGCTTAGTGGTTGCATTTCCTTTTCATCAAAGCTGTCTCTTATTCCCTTAAGACAACAATTCCTTATAGAGGCCTTGAAGGTAAATTCATCCTGGGTTATTTCAATATCCTCAATGAATCCTTTTTCCTTCATCCATTCAGCTAGAGCTTCAATATCATGCGCCTTTTCTCCCAGCTCATTCTCTATATATTCAACTCCTACAAGAGTCATTCTGTACCTTGCCCCTTTACCTCTTTCGTCGTAAAATGCCTTCTGAGTTTCAAAAAGTAGTTTATCTTTCAATTTTCCAATGTCACTCAATTTTCAAACCTCCCTATGCAATAGATTTACTCCTTGTAATACTCCTCTCCAAACTTTTCACTGTATACAAGTTCTTTCAAAGGTATCCTCGGTCTCGGGTTCTTGACCTCACCAGGCACTCCTACCGCTATGATTGCATAGAGCTTGTATTCCTCTGGAATTTCAAAATATTTTTTCATCCTAAGTTCATCGCGAATGTCAATAGTTGGTGCTACAAGCCAGCATGCACCAAGTCCTAGACTGGTAACTGTAAGCAGCATGTTTTCAATAGCTCCGGAAGTGTCAAATGGTGCATCCCATACTTCCTTCTTACCAAGAACCAGGATGTCCATATAAGCCTGGTTAACAAATGCAGATACATTACCTGATGTCAGTTTCTTATATGCCTTTCTCTTCTTTTCTTCATCCTCAAGGGCTTCAAACCTGGACTGCATGTGTTTACTCAGATATTCACCTGTAAATCTTCTGCCACTGCCTCCCTTACCCACATATGATAGAAAATCCTTGCTTTCCTGATCCTTGACTATGATAAATCTCCACGGCTGTGCATTTTCTCCAGAAGGGGCCTGTCTGGCACTCTCCATGATCGTTCTTATATCCTCTTCTGAAATAGGTTTGTCTTCATATTTTCTTATACTTCTTCTATCTAGAATTACTTGCCAGAATTCCTTATTGACCTCAGTCATTTTATCGCCTCCTAAAAATACCTTTTAAACTGGATGGTGAATTGCATAAATACTCTTGCCACCGTTTAAAGGTCCTTTAATGACATCTTCGATTAATCCCTTGTCCTTCTCCGTGAAAGTCTCAATGTCAGGTAATACTCCCACAGGATAAATTCTTCTTATTTCATCATGCAATGCCACCATGAAATCAAATAGTGCCTCTAGCCCATCCATGGCCTTTGAAGCATCTGCAAGTGATGGCTTTCCAATTACTGCTTCTGGATACATTTTGACTTCCAAGCCACCATTTCCTATTTGAGCATGTCCTGGAATTGGCGATTGGTAAACATCTCCACCCTTATCAATCCATCCTTTTGGGAACTTGCCTTTAGGCTCGGTATCTTCCATGTCTTCCATACTGTTCATTTCTGGGAACAGTGCTAGAGAATAGGAAGCTTCAGCTTCATCTGCGTGTGCGAATGGAGTCTCAAACGGACCTCCATGTTCCTTGTCTTTTAGGTAATTTGGTATTACTGTCGGCCAGTTAACAAAAGTAATCACAGCAGGAACCTGCCATATCTTTCCAAATTGATGGATGGCATTTGGAATCACATACTCCTGCCCATGACCATTTAACAAAATCATTTTTCTGAAGCCTGCATTCCAGAATCCTGCAAAAATACATCTCAAGTAATTTGTAAAGGTTTCTTCTGGGATGACAATGGTTCCAGGCATTCCCATATGTGCCCAGGGATGAGATCCAAACCAAATTGGCTGTGAGACTGTACAGCCAGTTTTCTTTGCTATTGTCTCCGCCATTCTGGTAACAAGGAAGGTATCCTCACCAAAGCACTGACCATTCCCATGTGCTTCTGTACTACCTATGGGGATTATAATAATATCGTTTTCCTTAAGTCTGTCCTTCACCTGTTTTCCTGTCATGTTCTGAAAATAAACCTGGTCAGCTTTATCCATAGAACCTTTTGAAATATCATATTTCACTATAAAAGCACCTCCTTATAAATTAACCTTTATCTAGTATTTAATTATGCAATTTAGATGCCAATATTTTCCGAAAAATATTATCTATGTTTTCCTGTGTTTTGCTTAATTGTTAATAATTTACCACTTTGTATGGCGAAAGTTATTTCATTTTGAAAAGCTATTTCTTAAATAATGATGAGTTATTGTTCTATTTTGAAATACAGTTCACCATCTCCACAGATCAATATAACTAAAGCTTTGATGATTCATATCTATCAGCAAGTATATTTAGCTTATCAACTACCTCCATATCAACCGGAACTCCCTTGGACATTCTATCCTCCATGACATTCTGCTCGATTTCTCCAGCCATGTAGATGTCGTTGTCTCCTTTTGGTGTCAATGATTTAACCTTTTCTATTGTCTTGTCAACATCCTCTTTGTACTCATCAGCATCCATAAAGTTTTCTATATCGATTGCAATGAACAGATGGCTTGTTTTGGAAGGACCACTCATGTCAGTGATGTTTTTGACTTCACCTGTCATGCAGGTCTTTGTCAAGAGTCCCGTCATCAGATCTACTATCAGTGACAGTCCTGAACCCTTAACTCCACCAATGGGAACCAGACTCCCCTCTAACGCTTCGTTGGGATCTGTTGTGGGATTTCCATCCTTGTCCAAACCCCAATCGGCTGGGATTTCCTTGTTTTGCATTGCGGAAATCCTAATCTTCCCTCTGGCTACTGTGGACATGGACATATCCAGCACTATTGGTTTACCAACCTTGGCTGGCACTGCCACTGTTAGGGGGTTTGTCCCCAGGAGGGGGGTCTTTGTTCCAAATGGTGCAATTGCAGGGGATGCATTGGTCATTACAAGTCCAATCATATCTTTTTCTGCTGCCATCATCGAAAAGTAGGATGCCACTCCAAAATGGTTTGAATCCTTAACTGTTACCATGCCTATTCCATATATTCGAGCTATGTTAATGGCTTCCTGCATTGCCTTGTAACCTGCTAGCTGGCCCATTCCATTGTCAGCATCCAGCATTCCAACGGCTGGAGCTTTCATTTTCTTGAACTTCATTTCCGCATTTTGATTGACGACACCGTTTTCCATCCTCTGGATGTATGTGGGAAGTCTTACAATTCCGTGGGATTTTATGTTCCTCAATTCGGCAAAGAGTAGTGTGTCGGTTATGATTTCAGCATCTTGAACACTCATTCCTGCCTTTGTCAGCATGTCTATGCTAAACTCCTTCAGTGTCTCCATCTCATAGATTATTGGTTTATCCAAGTTTTCCATCCCCCTTTGCCTTGTCCTTTCCTACAGTCTTGCCACTCCCGTATCTCTTGCAGCCTTGGCCACTGCCTCCGCTACTGCGGGTCTTACCCTTTTATCAAAAGGCATGGGGATTATATAGTCTTCCTTTAGCTCCTCATCTGATATAAGCTCTGCAAGGGCATTTGCTGCAGCTACCTTCATTTCTTCATTTATCTCTGATGCCCTGACATCAAAGGTTCCCCTAAATACTCCCGGGAATGCCAAGACGTTGTTTATCTGGTTTGGATAATCAGACCTTCCCGTTCCTACAACTCTTGCCCCCGCTTTTTTAGCTAGATCGGGATCAATTTCAGGAATTGGATTTGCCATGGCAAATATTATTGGATCCTCATTCATTGTTCTGACCATTTCTTCTGTCAGTATATTTGCCTGGGAGACCCCTATGAATACGTCCGCTTCCTTCATTGCATCGGCCAGACTACCCTTTTTAAGCTCCTTATTGGTTATTTCGGACATTTCCTCCTTTGCCCAGTTCATTCCTTCCTCTCTACCCTTGTAGATCATTCCAGACCTGTCAACCATGAGCATATCCCCTACTCCAACGTTAAGGATTATTTTGGCTATTGCAACACCGGCAGCTCCTGCTCCGTTTATTACAATTTTCAGGTCCTCCATTTTCTTTCCTGTCAGTCTCAGGGCATTCATAAGCCCTGCCAGTACTATTATTGCAGTCCCGTGCTGATCGTCGTGAAATACTGGTATTGAAAGCTTTTCCTTAAGCTTGTTCTCTATTTCAAAGCATCTTGGTGCTGATATATCCTCCAGATTTATTCCTCCAAACACTGGCTCTATCATTGTAACTATGTTCACTATTTCATCGGGATCATTGGTCTCGACACAGATTGGAAACGCATCCACTCCTCCAAACTCCTTAAAAAGCACTGCCTTGCCTTCCATAACAGGTAATGAGGCACTTGCTCCAATATCTCCCAGACCAAGTACCGCGGATCCATCTGAAACAACTGCAACCATATTACCCTTTGATGTATAGTCATACACGGTGTTCTTATCCTTAAAAATCTCCTTGCAGGGCTCAGCTACACCAGGTGTGTATGCCAGGCTTAGGCTTTCCTTGTCGTTGACTGTGACCTTGCTCTGTACATTGAGCTTGCCCTTGTTGTCCTTATGTAGCTTTAGCGCATCATCTCTTAATGACATTATCAACACCATCCTATTTTTTATATTGTTCCTTCCCTATCTTGTACAGGTCGTTCCCTTGGCTGTCTATTATCACTGTTACTGGAAAATCCTCAACCTTTAGCTTGTATATTGCCTCTGCTCCAAGGTCTGGAAATGCTATGACCTCTGCCTCCTTGATGGCTTCAGCAAGGAGTGCTCCAGCTCCCCCAATGGCAGCAAAATATACCCCGGTGTGCTTTATGATGGAATCTACAACTGCCTGGTTTCTAAGGCCCTTTCCTATCATCCCCCTCAATCCGTGGTCCATAAGCTTTGGTGTGTAGGCATCCATCCTACCACTTGTGGTCGGTCCTGCTGAGCCTATTGCCTGTCCTGGCTTTGCAGGACATGGTCCAACATAGTAGATTGTCTGGTCCCTTAATTCCATGGGAAGCTTTTCCCCATTGTCTATCATCTCCACCAGCCTTTTGTGGGCAGCATCTCTTCCTGTGTATATTATCCCATTGAGCAGAACCCTGTCACCGGCCTTCAGGTCCTTGACGGCTTCATCTGTCAATGGTGTATTTACTCTCTTAGACATATCAACTACCTCCAATTTATATTGTTGCTTCCAGGTGCCTTGCTGCATGGCATTGGATATTTATGGCTACTGGCATGCTTGCTATGTGAGCTGGGAAGGTCTCTATGTGAACTGCCAGTGCAGTGGTTCTTCCACCAAAGCCCTGTGGTCCTATCCCAAGATTATTAACCTGCTGAAGCAGCTCCTTTTCAAGCTCGGCAATCCTTGGATTTGCATTGTACTCTCCCAGATTCCGAAGAAGGGATTGTTTAGCTATTAGGGTTGTCTTTTCAATGGTTCCACCAATTCCTATTCCGATTATTATGGGTGGACATGGGTTGGAGCCTGCCTTTTCCACAGTGTCAAGTACGAATTTCCTTATCCCTTCCACTCCATCAGATGGCTTTAGCATGGCTAGGGCACTCATGTTCTCACTTCCCCCACCTTTTGGAGCCAAAATCATCTTGACCTTTTCTCCAGGGACAATCTTTGTATGAATTATTGCAGGGGTATTGTCACCCAGATTCTTTCTATCCATGAAGGGATCATCCACTGTTGATTTTCTAAGATAGCCCTTCTCATATCCCCTTCTGACACCTTCGTTGATTGCCTCGTTAAGATCCCCTCCAATGAGTCTTACATCCTGTCCCAACTCGAGAAAAAGAACTGCCAGTCCTGTGTCCTGACATATGGGAACGTTTTTTGTTCTGGCAATTTCCTGGTTTTTGAGGATGTCCTGGAGTATTTCCTTCCCCAATGGGGATTCCTCACCTTCCAAAGCCTTTTCAAGGGCATTCTTTACATCTTCGGGAAGGTAGTAGTTTGAGTCTATACATAGCTTCTCTACAACATCTGTTATTTCAGATACATTGACCTCTCTCATATAACTCTTCCTTTCGTAATAGAATTATCTCTCCTGTAAGACTTCAGTCAAACAGGAGAGACAATTGTTTTTCTATGCTGTTAATCGGCTATTTGTGGCTCAGCCTCTCCAGCCTTAAGTTGTATAGCCTCTGGATAGTATTTCTTGACCATTTCCAGAACTATGGATGATTGTCTTGCCATGTCTATACCATTTGAAGCTGTAGTAAGCTGTCCATGACCTGATACGCATGAGTTACCTGTCTTAAGATATACGGGTGCACAGCACCTTACCATCTCTGGAGCTTCATAAACCCTGATGAATCCTCCTGATCCTGGTGGATTGTCTGTATGTAGGTCAAGTGGTACGTCCACTGTTTGTCTTAAGGCTGCCAGCATTGGAATAGAAAGGTCTCTTACTGGATTTATTGAGTCTGCACCCAAATCTTGAAGTAATTTGAAGCTTGCTGGATTCCCCTGTCCATTGTGTGCAGAGTTCTTGAACTTCATTTCCGCTGGCAGTTCACCCATTTTTCTTGCTTCATTAAGTACCCAGAGAAGTCCCTCATCATATACTAGTAGTCCTCTTATCCCTGCTTCGGCAATTCTTTTTGCATCCTCAATGGCTCTTGCAATCTGCTCCTGACCTCTAAGCCTATACGCAATTACTCTTCCTTGCTCACTAAGTCTGGTGGCACTTGTATCATAAGCCGCTCTTGGTCCAATTGACATGTTAAGACCTGCCCCGTGTGCCTTGCAAATGGCTGCATATTCCTTAAGCTCAGCAAATGTGTGCCTGAAGGCACCATAGGTCTCGTCTACCCTGTTGATCTGTACGCCTAGTCTTTCAGCTTCCTCGATAAGTGCTTTACATGCTACTGCTGTGTTTATCGTTGGTACCTCAATACCAAAGTGTGCTCCTCCTGGAAACCTTTTCTCAGAGGTCGGACAATCAAATGCATCGCCATCTGGCAGACCAATCTTAACCAAAAACTCTCTAGTTTTCTCCATCATTTCAAATTACCTCCAGTAAATTTTTAGTAACTAATCATTAACACTTACAAATCTAATGCAAGACTTCTCCATTTCCGGAAATGGTACGTCTTTATAACGTTGCCATTAATATAAGCAAGTAGCGTGCCAAAGTTTCATATCCAGATAATGAAATAATAAATTTCTTGCTTACACGTTTGAGATTATTGAATTCTTAGGCTTAACTGATATAAATTATTTCTATAGATCAAATATTAATCAATAGAAAATACTCTTTCAAAAAACCAGAAAAGCAGAACCTTTTCATATTGAAATACTAAAATGAAGTCCTGCTTTGTTTTTTGAAATTTCCATCTAGCCTCTTGGTATGAAACCAATCTTCTTGTAGACTTTCCTTAAGGTTTTTCTAGCTTTTGCTTCTGCCTTGTTAGCTCCTTCAGAATATACCTTTTCCAGATAATCCCTGTTGTCCAGATATTGTCTGTACCTGGTCTGAATTGGGTCCAATCCATCTATTACTACCTCTGCTAGCTCTGATTTAAATACTCCATAGCCCTTGCCACTGTACAATTCAACAATTTTTTCCACGCTCATGCCGGATAAGACTGAGTAAATGTTTATCAAGTTCTTTATTCCAGGCTGATCGTCTGTGTAATTTACGCTTCCAACTGAATCAGTCACTGCTCGTTTAATCTTACTTGCAATCTTATCCTTACTGTCCTGCAACAATATATAGGCATTGGTATCACTGTCAGACTTGCTCATCTTGGCAGTTGGATCCTGCAAGCTCATTATTCTTGCACCAAATTCCTTTATCAGTGGTTCGGGCACTGCAAATGTATCACTATATCTATTGTTGAATCTTTCAGCAAGGTCTCTGGCAAGCTCCAGATGCTGCTTCTGGTCTTCTCCCACTGGAACAAAGTCAGCCTGGTACAACAATATATCTGCAGCCATAAGCACTGGATAGGTAAACAATCCAGCATTTAGATTCTCATCAGATTTTTTTGATTTTTCCTTGAACTGTGTCATCCTATTTAGCTGACCCATGTATGTTATGGTGTTTAGTACCCATGAAAGCTCCGCATGGGCAGGAACATGGGATTGAATGAACAATGTTGATTTTTCAGGATCAATCCCGCTTGCCATGTACATTGCCAAGACATCCAATGTGTTCTTCCTGAGGTTCTTCGGTACCTGGGGAATAGTGATGGCATGCATGTCAACTACACAATAATTGCAATCATATTCATCCTGAAGCTCGGTGAAATTTCTCAAGGCACCTATATAGTTTCCGATTGTCAGTGCACCAGAAGGCTGCACACCACTGAATACAATTTTCTTTTCCATATAAAATCATCCTCCCAAAATATAATAACCCCTCATCTCCAAATATAAGAGACGAAGGGTTTTCCGCGTTGCCACTCTTTTTGCATTTCTGCCAGCTTTGTTCCCTGTAAGGGGGGATTCCCTTGCCTTACTTTTTCAGGCAATGCTCCGGAGCCCATTCACTGCTTATCCCCGTCGAATTCACACCATCATCGACTCTCTTTAGAGTGTTACACAGCTACTATTCTCCCTCAGCTTATATCTAATATTATACTACAATAAGCTCGGTTGTAAATATCATTCAAGCTCATTTACTGCAGAAAATTGCCATATCCATACCTTAAGTAGTCTCATATGCACTATCTTCTGTCCTCATATGCTTTTATAAACAGTTCGATATAGGTTTCCTTGTTCATTTTTTTTGGATTACTTGCGTTGGAACCATTTTCTACTGACATCTCAGCAAGCTTTTCAAAATCATCAGAATCAATTTCCAATGAGCTTAATCCCGGTAGTCCAATTTCTTCCGATAGCTTCTTGATATGTTTTATCCCCTTTTCCGCAGCACGTCTGTCATCATTTTCATCTATTCCCATGGCTCTGGCAATTCTTGCATATTTGTATTCACACTCTGGAAGATTGTATTCCATAACATATGGCAGTAATATTGAATTGCAAAGTCCATGTGGAGCATCATAAAAACTGCCTAAAGCCTCCGCCATGCAGTGTACTGATGCAACATCCGAATGGCTAAATGATAATCCACCCATCAGGCTGCCCATCATCATCCTATCTCTAGCCTCCAGATCATTCCCGTTGCCGACTGCTCTGGATATGCTTGAGGCTATGTATTCAACTGCATAAAGACCAATGGCTTCAGCTATTGGTTCTGTGCAATTGGCGGTATAACCCTCTATAGCATGAGTTAATGCATCTATACCTGTGGATGCAGTTATCAAAGGAGGTACACTAATGGTAAGCTCTGGATCTAAGATTGCAGTTCTTGCAGCTATGTAAGGACTTTTTACAGTGAATTTAAAATTCCTCTCTGAATCTGTTATCACTGACGAAAAGGTAACTTCGCTACCAGTTCCAGCTGTTGTTGGTATTGTTATTAAAGGCATGCAGTTCTTCCCAATCTTATCCTTACCCTGATAATCCTTAATCCTTCCTCCTTGTCTAGCAATCACAGCAGCGCCCTTTGCAGCGTCCATTGGGCTTCCTCCACCAAAAGCCAAAAATGTATCAACATCATTTTCCCTGGCAACTTTTGCACATTTCTCAACGTTATGATCCTTTGGATTCGCCTCAATCTCATCAAAAATTATGTAGTCAAGGTTTTCATAATTAAGGATGTCTTCAAGCTTGCTCAACAATCCGGCTTTCACTATTCCCCTATCCGTTATTATCATAATCTTCTTAGCCTGGCTATTCCTAAGTTCCTGACCAAGTAAATTGATAGCTCCTGCCCCATATCTTATTTTTGTCGGTAAAATGAAATCAAATCTCTCAATCAAGTAAATCCCTCCCAAAGGTTTATTCTGATTCATCACCAATTATTGGTATTACTAGCTCCATTGCCTTTTCAAAGGTCTCCTCGGCTACAAGAATATCCGTCTTGAATGGCGAACTACCCGTGATTAATCTCATGTAGCTTCCAGATCCCTTGTTCTTAACAATGAATGGTATTCCGTTGTCTTCCAAAATTGCTGAAATCATGTTCATTTCAAATTCATTTTCTATTGTTCTTAGCACTACCAAATCCAGACTCTCTGACATAATTAACCTCCATTCATGCATAAATTAATAACTAGGTTTTAACAGCTCGTCTATTTCATCAACGGTCAGTGGTTTATGGAACAGATATCCCTGAGCATAATCACAACCTACATCCTTTAGAAATTCAAGCTGCTCCTCGTTTTCAACACCCTCAGCCACAACACTCATTCCCAGATTGTGGGCCAGGTCAATAACTGCCTTTATTATGAACTCCTTACCTTCATCTATCCCAATTTCCCAAATGAAATCCTTGTCCAGCTTTATCGTATCCACAGGTAACTTTTGAAGATAGGTCAAGGATGAATATCCTGTTCCAAAATCATCCAAGGCAAGTCTAATGCCCATATCGTGTATCTGCCTCAAGGATCTTAGACTAACTTCCAAATCAGTTATTACTGCAGTTTCCGTAATTTCAAACACAATTTTCCCAAAGCTTCTACACTCTGATATATAGCTTTGAATCTTTTCTATCCATTCAACTCTACCCAACATCTCACCAGAAATGTTGATTGATAGGGAAAGGTCTCTAACACCTTTCAGATACCAACTCTTGCTCTGTTTGCAAGCTGTATCAATTACCCACTCCTCTATCTTGTCTATCTGTCCAGTCTTTTCAGAAAAAGGAATGAATTCCATCGGAGAAACTCTCCCCCTTATCGGATGATCCCACCTGATCAAGGCTTCCACACCGACTATATTTCCGCTTGAGAGTTCAACCTGAGGTTGATAATTCAATTGAAACTGACCATCTGTCAATGCTTCTCTCAAGTCATTACTCAATTGTATGTGATTCCAGGCTTGTTCACGCATCTCTTTATCATAGAACTCATAGGTGTTCTTACCCTTTTCTTTGGCAAACGAAAGCGCACTGTCTGCATTTTGCATCAGCTGATCGTAGTCCTCACCGTGCATTGGATAGATTGCAACTCCAGCGCTTGCTGATATGTGAAAGGTATGGTCATCATAGTGCCAAGGGATTCTGATCTTATCCATCAAAACATCAATTCTCGAAATCAAGGTTGACTCCGGTACATCGTGAACCAGCATCACAAACTCGTCTCCACCAAATCTGTATACCCTTTCATCCTTTCCCATGGATTCAACCATCAAGTCTCCTATATGTCTTAAGAGCTTGTCACCAGCAGCATGACCCATTGTATCATTTATTAGCTTAAAGTTGTCCACATCAAGATATATTAGAGCAAATAATCGTTTTTTTGCTTTGCTGCTCCCAATGAGACTATTTGTATCCTCCCTGAACTTCTCCCTGTTGTACAGGTCAGTAAGAGGATCAAAGTAAGCCAATCTTTCCAGCTTCTCCTCCATTTCCTTTCGATCACTTATATCAACGCCTACAAATACAAGCCCCTCCAGTCCCCCTTCCAGGTTGTGCAGGAAGCTGTTGCTCCAAAGTATGGTCTTCGTATTTCCTGACTTTGTATTCATTTTAGTCTCAACATTGCTCATGGAATTTCCATTGAACACCTTCTGAAGATGTTCATTCAAATAGCTCTTCTCCTTTTCATCAATGAAGATTTCATATGCATTCTTATAAAGGATTTCATCTTCAGAGTACCCGAATAGTTCCTCACCGTACTTGTTGATTTTCTTGATTATTCCCAGCGGATCACAAACCAGAATTCCTATTGGTGCCTCTTTCGATATGCTTTCCACCAGCTCCTTTTCCTGATGCAGGTTTTCCTTGAGAAGAAGCTGCTCTGTCAAGTCTGTATGTGAGCCTGCCAATCTCAAGGGCTGACCATTTTCACCCCTGATAATCTTGCCTCTACTCAAAATCCATCTATAACCTCCAGATGCTGTCCTTACTCTGAAAATATTCTCATATATGTTTTTACCATTTTTGATGTATTCCTCAAGCCTTTTCTTGCCTTCTGGCAGGTCATCCGGATGTACAAAGCTTTGCCATTTTTCCATGGTATCAACGGACTCTTGTTCATCAATAGTATATCCAAAATTATTTTTGGTCATTATTGATGTTTTGTAGTCGTTGTTTCTAATATCCCAATTCCAAACCCCATCGTTAGCTCCCTGGATTGACAGGTCGTATTTCAGTTGACTCTCCTCAAGTGCGTCCTTATAGTATTCCAACTGATCAAATCTCTCCTGTAGCTCATTTTTTGTCTCATAGAGATCCTTGTGTGAAAGGTCCAGCTTCTTATAACCTTTGTATAGTTCATCAGCAGCATCCTTGAATAAATCCATCCTATTCTTTATAATAAAGTAGAATATCAGGCCAGAAAAAAAGACATAGAACCATCCCTTGTACGTTTGCATTCTTCCATACAAGTCTATGTCACCGGTAATAAACATTAAAAGCCTATCTGAAAAAAGTATCCACAACGACCCAATTACAACATAGATGATTATGAGTCTTAGACTTTCATAGCCAGGTCTTATGCTGGTCTTCAGACCGTTATAGTATTCCAATCTCTCTTTTAAATTGTTTGATGTTTCATCACTCGAAATCTTGTCCTTATAATCCATGTAGGCCTCCATCATACACCTTTCGCTACTTATACCCATATCATCCATATAAACACATTTAATGGCTCCAATCTCGGCCAAAAATTCAACTAAGAAGTATCTCCACAAATTTATCAGCTGCCGGAGACATGCTAACATCCTTAAGATGACAAATTCCAACGCTCCTTTCTGGAATTTCAACATTAGTACTTATCTGGAACAAGTCTTCGTTATCGACATAAAGGCCTGAATACTCCTTGACAACGAAGGCAATCCCAAGTCCTATCCTTGCCAGTTCAAGCAGGAGGTCATGCGATCCCAGTTCAATTTCTGGGGAAATACTAATACCATTTGAACCAAGAAAATTCTCAACATATTCTCTAGATTTTGACCTGGTATCCAACATAATCAATGGTATATTCTGCAATTCTTCAAACTTGATGGTCCTGTTCTTAAGATGTGAATATCCCTTCCCTGCCACTAGAATATCGTGAATTTTTGAGGTGGGAATAATCTCTAGGCTTATATCCCCTATGGGAAGATTTAATACTGCAATGTCAATTTCGCCTGATTTCAGGAGGGTAGTAAGCTCCATTGTGGTTCTATTAATAATTCTAAGTCTCACCTGAGGGTAGTTCTTGTTGAATCTTTCAAGATAATCAATCAGGTAATATCTTGCAATGGTATCCCCTACTCCTATTCTAAGCTCACCTTCATAGAGATTCTTGCTGTCAGCAATTCTTTTTTCACCCTTTTCTATTAAATTTATACCGGCATTTACATATTCAAAGAGCAATTCTCCTTCCTTTGTCAATACTACACCCTTTGGAGTTCTTGTAAATAGTCTGATCTTTAAGTCATTCTCCAGCTGAGTTATAATCTGGCTGACTGCTGGCTGGCTGATATAAAGCTTTTTGGCTGCTCCAGATAAGCTTTTCTCCAATGCCACCTGATTGAAAATTCTATAGGGATCTAGTTTCATATAACTCCTCCTTATCTCCCGTATACTTATTATTTATTTTACTTATATCATAAAATAAAATATACTTTAAGTAAAGTGATAATTAACCTATGAAATAAAGGAGAGATGCTTTGTGGAAAGAATGGTTGGTACTGTAGTCAGAGGATTGAGAGCACCCATTATAAAGGAAGGCGATGACATAGCTAAAATAGTAGTTGATACCGTGACAAATGCTGCATCCAGTGAAGGCTACGAAATCCATGACAAGGACATTGTCACCATAACTGAATCGATAGTAGCAAGAGCACAGGGTAATTATGCATCAATTGATTCAATAGCAGAGGATGTGGTCAATAAGTTCGGAAACAATGAATTTGGAGTAATTTTCCCAATTCTAAGCCGAAACAGATTTGCAGTGATATTAAGAGGGTTATCAAAACGGGCGAAAAAAATATTTCTTATGCTGAGCTACCCATCAGATGAAGTAGGCAACCACCTAGTAGACATGGACCTTGTGGATGTCAAGGGTGTCAACCCTTGGACCGACGTACTGACTGAAAAGCAATTCAGGGATTACTTTGGCTATGTGAATCATCCCTTTACTGGGGTTGACTATATAGAGTACTACAAATCAATAATGGATGAATATGAAATTGACTATGAAATAATCTTTTCAAATAATCCTCTTACAATTCTTGATTATACCAAAAATGTAATAGCATGTGATATTCACACGAGATTCAGGACCAAGGGTCTGCTGAAGAAATACGGTGGGCAAAAGATCTACGGACTGGATGACATTCTGAATGTTCCGCTTGATGGAAATGGATACAACCAGGAGTACGGACTTCTTGGTTCAAACAAATCCTCTGAGGATAGGATAAAGCTCTTCCCAAGGGATGGGCAACCAATTGTTGAACGAATCCAAAGTGAAATCAAGGATATCACCGGTAAAACCATAGAGGTAATGATTTATGGAGACGGTGCTTTCAAGGATCCCGTAGGAAAGATTTGGGAATTGGCCGACCCTGTGGTTTCCCCAGCGTATACAAAAGGACTTGAGGGTACACCTTCAGAGGTTAAGCTTAAGTATCTTGCAGACAATGATTTTGGTCATCTTCAAGGAGATGCACTTAAAAGAGCAATTTCGGAATATATCAGAAATAAGGACGAATCACTTGTTGGTGAAATGGTTTCTCAGGGTACAACACCAAGAAGACTTACAGACCTCATCGGATCGCTTTCTGACCTTACCTCGGGAAGCGGTGACAAGGGTACGCCAATAATCTACATTCAAGGATATTTTGATAGCTACATTAAATAAGCACATGATGAAGGCAGCCCATTTGGGCTGCCTGAGATTATCGAAAAAATGCAGTATTTCTGGTGACTTGTTCCAGAAATACTGCATTTTTAATATTTATCCATGCACTACCACAATATTAAGTTGTATTTTACACGATTTGTACCATTAACTTTGGATATTTTCCTGCTTATCTAGCAGTCTTGCTATCTTTTTTGCATTGTAAGCAACCCCAGTCATTAGGACTTGGGCTTTAACTCCATGGGAACCTCTGTAATGGGCATATCTCATGCCCATCAATTCTTTCAAATCTGCAAATGCCCTTTCGATTGTTTCCTTTCGACGCTGATATAACTTCTTTCCCTTTTCGGTCTTCATAAATGACCTTACTTCATCAGCATAGTGTTCTTTTATGTGCCTTCGTATTACTCGGGTCTGATCTGGTGATATTTCTCCTGTTATGCTGCTTTCATACAGGCATTTTTCTCGTTTGGGGCAATCCTTGCATATCTCTTTGTCACTACGGTATTCCACATAACCTTGTCGTGTAGTTGTTCTGTAACTTAATTCCTTTCCTTCGAAGCAGCGATACACATCTTCCTCCGGATAGTATTCAAACCAGTATTTTGATTTCTTTCCTCTCTTTGAGGCATATCTCCTGGGACCAATCACTGGGGTAATTCCTTTGCTTGTCAATTCTTCTATTATGTCCAGATTGAAATATCCTGCATCTGCTCCTGCATATTTTGGTGATAGTTCAAGTCTTTCAAACATTTCTTCCAAGTTATCCATATATACTGTACTGTCATGAACATTTCCTGGGGTTACGTGTGCGCTTAGGAGGATATTGTTTGCACTGTCAACGGTTCCATGAATCAAATGGTAGAATCCAACTGGCTTTCTATCTCTATGCATATATCCACTGTCAGGATCCGTTTTACTGGATTTTCTAGTATGTATTTCTGTCTTTGGTTCAGCTGGCTCAAGGGGCTTTTGACCCTTGCTGATTCTCTTATCGTTCACCAGCATTAGTAGGGATTCGTCCTCTCTAATCACCCGAACTTCTTCTATACTTTCATATTTGGAGTTGCTTGCATTGGCTTTTACATGAGTCGAATCAGTGTAGACTATTTTACCATTTACGAATCCGTGATCTATGGCTTTTAGGACAATCTCATTGAATATGTCTTCGTATATGGTTGAATCCTTAAACCTAACTGCTCTATTGTGACTTATTGTTGAATGATCTGGTATTGGCTCTGTCAATCCATATCCAAGGAACCATCGATAGGCCATGTTGTGATGGATTGCATCTACCAACTTTTCTTCGGATCTTATTCCATCCAAGGCTTGGATTAATGACATCTTGAAAAGAACTACAGGGTCTATGGAGGGCCTTCCCTTATCTTCTGAATAAAAGGGTTCTACAAGATCGTATATGAAATCAAAATTAATGTATTTATCAATTTTTCTCAAGTCATGATCTTTCTTTACTAGTTGTTCAAGCATTACCAACTCCAGCTGAAGCTGCTTATTATCTTTCTTTCCTCTTGACATCATCAAAATCACCCCTCTCTTATATATATTCGACAAAAAAGAAGAAAATCCTTTTTGCTTTAAAGGATTTTCTAAAAAAATATATATTTGTTTACTTTTTCGATAGACTCAGGCAGCCCATTTGGGCTGCCTATTTCACTACCAAAACTGATTTATTTGCATAATTGAGGACCTTGTTGGATACACTTCCAAGCAAAGATCTGGCTTGAACATTTGTACCTCTTCTTCCCATTACAATAAGGTCATAGTTTTCATCTTCGGCAATATCAATTATTGTTTCAGCCACTTCACCGTTTCTAAGGAGCGTATTAACCTTCCCAGGATATTCCTCCAACAGTTTCCTGGACTCCTCCAGAATCTTCTTGCCTTTCTCTATGTTTTTCTTGCTCAATTCAGATGTGTAATCCTGTTCTATTATATAAGGATTGTCCCTTTGGCTATTTACTATGGTTAAGATAAGTATTTCACTGTCATTCAGCAGACCTATCTCCTTGGCCTTGTTCAATGCCTTTACCGAATCCTCAGATCCATCGACAGGTACCAATATTCTTTTCATCTTAAACGCCCCCTGTAAATTTTATTTTCTCCCTTATCATATACCCTTATCATCCTATTAATATACCAATTTGACTGATTTATTTACATAAATGACCCAGTGTACCTGATACACTGGGTCTCTTTAATTACTTTACCAGATTCTTTTCCAGGAATCTATATATGACTTCTGCTGTCTGTACCACACTGCTTAAATTTACATATTCATCTGCGGTATGGTAGTTTTCTCCACTTGGGCCGAACACAAATGTTGGAATACCAGCCCTGGTGCCGAGATAATTGAAGTCTCCGATGCTTGAAAAGTATTCAATTTCTCCTGGCGATCCAGTCACTTCATCAATACTTTCCCTCAGTTTTATGGTAAACGGATTATCCTCCTCCACTATATATGGATCAAAGCCACCGTTTAAGGAATGTGGGGAATCTCTGAACTTAACCTGGATTTCGGCTTGAATTCCAGCTCTCTTGGCTGCATCCATGACCTCCTGTACCAGGTATTCTCGGGACTCTCCTCTAACTACGTGTCTGAAGACTGTAAACACTGCCTTTTCTGCTACGCTGCAGGCCGCACCACCGCCATTCATTCCAATTATACATACGTCTCCGTGTCCAAGCTTGTCATCCTTCAGGGTCTCTGTCTGCTTCAGCTCCATTATAAGCCTGGAAGCCTCCACAATGGCACTAAGGCCCTTTTTAGGGTTAGCGGCATGCGCTGCCTTGCCTTTTAGGAAAACCGAGTAATTCCAGCCTCCTCTTGCGCCGAGACACAATACTGGGAAGGGTTTGCCAACAAAGCCGCTGCTGGGTTCAGGGACAATCGCTGCATCTACATTATCTGTAATCCCATCAAGGATCAATGCATCGGTGCCAAGGCCATAGGGACCTTCCTCATCTGATACGATAGTATAGACTATCTCTCCTGCAAAGCTTTGGTGGTTTTTCTTAAAGGCTTCAACAGCCATCATTATCGCAGCAACCCCTGATTTCATGTCCAGTGCTCCAAGTCCATAGAGCTTGTCTCCATCCCTCACAGGTTCTGTCGGATCCGTTGCCCAGTCCTGAGTCTTCTCCACAGTATCCACATGACCATTCAACAGTATCCTTGGACCCTCCCGATCACCTGTAAGTCTACCTACAACATTTATTCCATTGTACTTTAAAATCCTGTCCTCGGAGTAGCGATGGTAATGGGCAGGGATATCCCTGTCATTAAACCATTTCAAAACGTACTCCATGGCATTCTCTTCCTTTAAATACGGACTATATATGGAGATGAGCTCAGATAAAAGCTTCTCGAGTTTTTCCTTATCAATCGCACTCTGCATCATTCTCCATTCTCCTTCCTGATTTAAGCTTTACCTACATCCTTAAGATAGTACTCCTTGGAAGTAAAGAATTCCTTTGTAAGGTCTCTGACCTCTCCGTGTAGCATAAACAGTGCGAACATATTCGGGAATATAATCATTGCAAGCATGATATCCAAGAATATCCACAATGTCTGAGCTCCACCAGCCGCACCTACAACTATCGATGCAAGGTAAACATATCTCATGACTCTTGAGAATTTAAGGCCAAATAGGAACTCAGCCTGCTTCTCACCATAGAATATAACAACTATTAGTGTTGATACAACGAAAAGTAGCAATGATACGGTTACAAGCAATCCTCCTGCTGCACCGTAGAATTCAGTGAAAGCTGCTGCTGGTAATCCTGATGGATTGTCCATTGCTCCAGGTCTTGTCCAGATATCTGTTGAAAGTACAACAAATGCAGTAGTAGTACAAATTACAAGTGTATCTATTATGATTTCAAATAGACCCCAGAATCCCTGTCTAACGGCGTGGTCATTGGTTGCTGCTGAGTGAGCCATTGGAGCTGTACCCATACCAGCCTCGTTTGAATATACTCCTCTTGCAACTCCCCATCTGATTGATGCTGCAACCACTGAACCTGCAAATCCTCCCACTGCTGACATTGGTGTGAAGGCATTTCCAAAGATTAATGCAAATACTCTTGGAACTTCAGCTATGTTAAATATAACTATTACCATAGCAGCCAAGAAATAAGCTCCTGCCATAAATGGAACAAGTTTTTCGGTTGTGCTTGCGATTCTTGTGATACCACCGATTACTACCAAACCAACAAGTACAAGAGTTACAACTCCCGTGATGATTGGTGCCAATCCGAAAGCTTCCTGAGCAGACGCTGCTACTGAGTTTGCCTGTACCATAACACTCGGAACAAGCTCAAGCATTAGCATCAAAGCGAAGAATGATCCCAGCCATGGCATCTTAAGACCCTTTTTCATATAATACATCGGTCCACCAACATACTCGCCTTCCTCGTTCTTTTCTCTGTACTTGAATCCAAGTACGATTTCTACGAATTTTGATCCCATTCCCATCAGGGCCATAACCCACATCCAGAAAATGGCACCCGGGCCTCCAAACATTATTGCTGCAGGTACACCAATTATATTCGATGCTCCTACGGTTGAAGCAAGTGCTGCCGTTGCTGCCTGGAATGGGGATACTTCGCCCTTCTCAGCCTTGCCAAACATTTTCCCGAACGTCTGCTTTAAGATGTAGGGTAAGTAGCGAATCTGGAAAAATCCTAGTCTTGCTGACAGAACAAATCCTCCCAGACCCAGTGTGATAAGCATGGGCCATCCCCACACTATACCGGTAATCCAGTTTACAAAATTAATAATTGCTTCCATACAATACCTCCTTTGAAATTTTATATTCTAAATGCCCTATGCATTTAAAATCATGATGATAAAAGATAATCAATTGCAAATTTAGTCAACCTAGGGGTATTCTCCAATAGGTCCTCTCTTAATACCCTTTCAGTGAACTTGTGGTAATCCTTACCCCAAGGTCCTATGTTTACAATAGGAACTGATATTGCCTCAAGATCCTTGAAAGGAATTGAGTAGGTTCTATTCCAATGAGGCATGTTCTTTTCTATATAAGGTACAACTGACTCACTATCATTTAGAGCTACATAGCTAAGGTCTGAAATTCCCATGAAATAGTGTTTTCTTGCATAGCACTGCTCAAGCTCTTCCTTTGCGTATTGAATCAGGTGAAGGCCAAGGTGCTTTGCCTTATAGGGAAGATCCTTGAAATCAAGATTTGCGATATGAGGATAATATGGAGGTGAAAATGCTATTACCACCTTAGGATTCTTATCCAACATAAAATCTATGGTCAAACTTATCAGATCCAGTGTACTGTCAGGAATATTTGTCCTTCCTTCTGAAATGTCCCTCTTTATGCTTTCGACCTTTTGATCATATGCCTCAAGGAACTCTTCTCCGGAATCATCCATGGCTTGCTTGAAAGCTTCCGAGAAATACATTACGCTGGTGCTCCAGGGAAGGTTTTCAATAGGCTGATGGCCCATTATCCTGAATCTACTGTAATGCTCATTTATTCTCTTGATTACATTATCAAATGCTTGAGTTGATAGTCTCTTAGCATTCTCAAGAATATCCTTCGGTGTTTGAGTAAGTGTCAAAACAGAAAAATACCCACCAGCCGATTCAGGTATGGAAGCATCATACTGTTCCTTTGTATCCCTCATAAAGCTCCATGATGGTGGTGGTGATACCTCACCCTCAACAACATCCGAAAACAGTGGATTCATATCTGTAAGTGTAACTATCTCTGAAAGCACATGGGATGGGTTCAATCCCTGGAATATGTGACCCAGGTGGGTCTTCCTTCCTCTTACATATACTACAACCATGGTCTTGCCGACTGAACCTTCGTAGAAAACCGCTCTTCCCTTTTCATCTCTCTCATGTGGTTCACCATCTATACACATTAGATATTCAAGTCCATACTTGTCCTTGAGGTCATTCAAGAGGCTGGCACCTTCCCTTGCTCCCTGGGAAAGGGATTCTTCATCCGGTACAGATAAGAATAAGAGATTGCCCCTAAAATTATCAAGCTCTGTGTAATCCTTGAGCAGCTGCATGTGGATTGCTCCTGCTGCCTTCATATCAGCTGTTCCTCTACCAAATATCCAATTTCCTGATTCCAGGTCATCCCTTGCATCCTGATTCAAATCCGCTTGAGAAATTTTTTCTGCAAGTCTTTCTGGGTCATATGCAAATTCCTGTATCCTCCCATAGTCAAAGGAGTCAACAACATCATGATGATGAAGTAATATAACAGTCTCAGGTCCTTCTCCTCTTCTTAGTCCCCATACAACTGCCCTTTCAAGTGGGTCATCGCTTAATTGATATTTACCAAACAATTCCTTGTTCTCTCTGAAATAGTTCAAATCCGCCAACCAGTCATAAATATATGTCTCTACATCCTTCTCCAACTCAGTACCTGTGTCACTTTGAATTTTAACAAGCTCATAAAATAATTTTTCTAGTTCATTCTTGTTCATCATATCACTCCCAAATATTGGAATTAGTTCGAATAATTTAAATATTAACACTTATTATCCATTATACATAACTTTACTGCCTTGGTCAAATAAAGAGCTCTCGATATATAATTATCGAGAGCCTTTGATTGCAACATTTAATCTTCATCTATGAACACCTTTACTGCCTCAAATACCTCCTCCTCACCAATTATAAGGAGGATATCACCCTTTTCAATTACCGCATAGGGACCAGGAGAAAGAATTGTATGGTCCCCTCGCCTTATGCCAACTATTGTAGCTCCTGTATTTTGCCAAAAATTAATTTCCCCGATTGACTTCCCTGTCATTCTGCATTTATCGGTGATTTCAAGCTCAAATGGAGTGAGAGCTGTAGTGTGACTTAATATACTGCTCCTTTCAATTATTTTATCAATTATCTCAAGAATCTGATTTTCAATCTGGTTCTTTTTTTCTGCAAGCTCCATTATTTTCATCTTATAGGAGGTTACACTTTCAATATTCTTGAATCTGTTAATGTACTTGTAGGCCTTGTCCTTTGATAGGATAGTGATTCCGCTTCCCTTGGACGACTCAACCACTCCCACATCCTCAAGAATTTTTATCGCTCTTCTTATGGTTTCCGGAGAAACATTGTAGGTTCCAGCCAGGGTTGATCTACCGTAGAGCTTTTCTCCCTCTTCATACTGTCCCTTGTAGATGGCATTTGCTATATCAAGTGCAATCTTTTCATATCTCGGGCTAGAATGATTATCATCCATTTTCAACACCTCTTCATATATTCTTGAAAACTATTTTACCATGTTTTAGCTGCTGTAACAATCAGCCCTCAAGAATAGATTTGAGATTACTGATAATTTCATCACCATTGATTGCCCTTCCATCATACTTAAGAATCCTATGAGAAATTTCCAATCTTGTTTTTTCAAGTATAAGGCTTTCCAGCTGTCCAGTCATATTCTGCTCCACAGTTATTATTTTTTTTGCATCCCTACCCAGTTTATTGATCATATCTGTTGGAAACGGCCATATGTCACCATATACAAGGGCCCCCACTGATAAGCCATCATCATTCAATCTTGTCACAGCATCCAGAAGTGCACCGTGTGTCGCACCAAATCCAACAAGAAGTATTTCTGGATTTTCGGCGCCTATCTGGTCTGGTTCCATTAATTCCTTCTTGAGACCTTCCAATTTCTGCATTCTCTTCTTCATCATACTGTTTCTTGTTTCTATAGATTCGTCAATATTTCCATACTCGTTATGTTCATGGCTATCCACCAGAACTTCTACCCCCTCTTTTTTACCAGGCAAAATTCTGGGTGATACACCCGTTTCAGTATATTCGTACCTTTTGTACCTTTCACTTGTTCCTTCATAATTTGCCTCAACGTTTCGAACTATTTCAACCTTTGAAAAATCAAAAGGGTTCATTGTCATCATATAGTCCGTCAAATACTCTTCTGTCATGATAATGACTGGAATCTGATATTTTTCAGCAAGATTGAAGGCTCTAGCGGTTTGGTAGAATGCATCCTCTGGATTTCTCAGTGCAATTACCATCTTTGGAAATTCCCCATGGCCTGCATGGATTACAAATCTTAGATCAGCCTGTTCAGTCCTTGTTGAAAGACCTGTAGCTGGCCCTGGTCTCTGGGCATTTACCACAACTACAGGCTGCTCCAATATTCCTGATAGACTTAGTGCCTCAGTCATCAGTGAGAATCCTCCTCCTGAAGACCCGGTCATTGCCCTTGTGCCGGCATAGCTTGCTCCTAATGCCATGTTTAGGGCTCCAACTTCATCCTCAATTTGGTCCACTACAATACCCATCTCCTTCGACTTAGCGGATATGTAGCTCATTACACTGGTTGAAGGAGTCATTGGATATCCGCAATAATACTTTACTCCAGCGGCTATCGCTCCCAATGCCAAAGCCTGATTACCATTGATGATGATTTTATCATCCCTTTTCTTCTCAAGTTCAATCTCGGTTTGGGTCAATTCATAGCCCTTTTTAAAAGCCTCAATATTCAACTGAAGGACTTTATCCTTAAAGGCCTCCTCCAAAGTATCCATTGCCACCTCAGGATCCAGGCCAAAGTACTTTCCAATGGCGCCAAAGCCAATTGTAGGCACAACCTTTTGATTCCCAATTTCCTTTGCAATCTTCTGAAGGGGCAAATGCATGAAATCCCTGTCCCTATGGTACTCCTCATCAAGTACCACCAATCCGCCCTCCTTGAGGTTTCCCATATGAAAATCAACTGTCTCAGCGGTCATTGCGAATATCATGTCAACCTTTGTTGAATAGGTGGTGACTGGTTTGTCTGAAAACCTCACCTGCATGAAGTTATGACCACCTCTTACCATCGACATGTAATTCTTGTATGTGAAAACATGATAACCACTTCTTTTAATTGTCTTTTCAAGGAGTAGCACGACCGTCTCTATACCCTGTCCTGCCGCTCCTCCAATCAATATTGTATAGTCCATTTTTTCCCCACCTTTAATAGAAGTCTTTCATAAGCTTTTCTGCATCCATAGGATTCAACACAGCATCAACCAAAGGTGGTCCTTCCTTGATGAACTGGAACCTGTCCTCATAGATTTCCTTCTCCACCTTGTACAGTATGCCTGTTGGGATTTTGTCTCCAAACTCCAGGGACTTCTCATATGCAGCATTGAAATCAGTGTAGTCATAATCATCTGGAAGCTTATAAACCCTATCCTTGTACCATTGGAAGGTATTTACCTTGTTCCAGACCACACATGGCTGAAATATATCAAGATGGGCATAGCCTTTGTACTGGATGGCCTCCTTCATCAACTCAACCAACTGAGGTATGTCTCCGGAAAAACCTCTGGCAACAAATCCCGCCCCCATAGTCAGGGATAGGGCAAGGGGCTTTACAGGCTCAACCTTTACTCCATCAAACTGTAGAGTGGTAACCTGCCCCATGGCGGTTGTTGGAGACCCCTGTCCCTTGGTTAGTCCATATATCTGATTGTCATGTACAAAATGAGCAATATTAACATTTCTTCTTATGGTGTGTATGAAATGATTTCCTCCCTCTCCGTAGGTATCTCCATCTCCTGATTCTGCAATCACTGTTAGTTCCTTGTTGGAAAGCTTAATACCGATTGCCGGGGGTAAAGCCCTGCCATGTAGTCCATTGAAGCCATTCGCACCGATGTAGTGAGGCATCTTGGCTGCCTGTCCAATTCCTGTTACAATTACAGCCATATGAGGTGGTATTTCAAGCTCTTCCAGTGCCTGCTTTAGTGCTTTTCTAATCATATAATTGCCGCAACCCGGGCACCATGATGGGTCATACAGATTATATTCACATGTCATTATTCAACAACCTCCTTAAGTCTTTTGTAGAGTTCATCAACACTAAATGCTCTACCATCGTATTTAAGTATCCTAACGTCACTTTTTATCAATGCAAACTCTCTCATCAATCCATCAAGCTGCGCTGTGGAATTGTTCTCAATATCTATAATTTTCTTTGCAGCTGAGACATTTTCCTTTAAAAGCTTGGTTGGGAATGGATAGATATCACCATAAATCAATGCTCCAACAGAATATCCCTCTTCCTGCAACATCTCCATAGCTTCCTTCACAGGCCCATAAACTGAGCCCCAACATACAAGGAGATTATCCGGCTTATCCTCTCCAATTAACCAAGGCTCCTGTATTTCAACTTCAAGAAGCTCTCCTTTTTTGTTCCGTTTATCAACCATGGATTTTCTAACAGCAGCACTCTCAGTGATATTTCCATACTCATCGTGCTCATCACTATCCACCAAAATAATCTTGTCCTCTGCTTTTCCTGGAATTATTCTTGGTGATACTCCGTTATCCGTAAGCAGGTACCTCTTGTATCTACCCTCTGGCAATTTACCTTCATGTAGATTTCGTTCTATTGCTATGTTCTTGAAATCAAATGGCTCAACTGCAGTTTCTCCATCCGCAAGATACTGATCACTTAAAAGTATCACCGGTATCTGGTATTTTTCAGCCAGATTAAAAGCCCTTGCAGTTTGGTAAAAGGCATCTTCAACACTTCTTAAGCTGATGACCATCTTTGGAAACTCTCCATGACCGGAATGTATTACAAATCTAAGGTCAGCCTGCTCAGTCCTTGTTGGTAGACCTGTAGCAGGACCCGGCCTCTGTACGTTTACTATCACTACAGGAGTCTCAATGATACCTGCAAGACTCAGGGCTTCAGACATCAATGCTATTCCTCCCCCTGAAGAACCCGTCATTGCTCTTACACCCGCATAGCTCGCTCCCAGGGCCATGTTGAGTGCAGCCACTTCATCCTCTACCTGTTCGGTGAATATCCCAAGATCCATGCTCCACTTTTCCATATTACTCAAGACAGTGGTTGAAGGGGTCATTGGATAGCCACAATAATATCTGCAGCCTGCCGCAGCTGCTCCCAAGGCAACTGATGTATTACCATCAATCAGTATTCTTTCATCCTGCAATTTCTCCAGATTGAATCTGGATTGGACCATTTCATATCCCTTGCTAAATGCTTCCTTATTGACTTCTACAATTGTATCCTTTAGAGTAGTCTCAATTACTTTTAGTGCCTCTTCAGATTCAAGTCCAAGGAGCTTAATTATAACACCCATGCCGACACTTGTCATGGCTCTAGGATTACCTGCCACCTTTGCCGTCCCTTCAAGATCCAGAAGAAGAAGGTCTTTATATTCACTCACTGCTGTATCCGCCAGTATAATTCCTTCTTCTTTTAGCCTATCCTTGTGCAGGTCTATGGTTTCCTCATTCAAAGCATAGATGATATCCACCTTGTCCTCATATGTATACACCTGCTTGTCAGAAAACCTAATCTGAATAAAGTTATGACCACCTCTAACTCTGGACATATAGTCACTATGTTTAAAAACAAAATACCCATATCTTTTTAATGATTTTGTCAGCAGTTGTGCCAATGTGTCCATCCCTTGGCCAGCTGCTCCTCCGATTAGAATGGAATAATTCATCTTGCATCTCCCCCCTTTTGCCTATATCATATGATTAGTATATACCCTCATTGAGAGGAAATATCCACATGATTAAGTTGAAAGGGAGCTGATTCAATGAATGGTAATGGCATACATGATTTTATAGAAAAGGGACCTACAAATTCCATATCTGATGTCCCTGGAGTAAAGATTGGTCATTGTTCAATTAAGAAAGATAAGATAAGGACAGGAGTAACTGCAATTATGCCAGCGGAAGGAAACGTTTTTAAGGAAAAACTCATATCCTCCGCCCATGTGATAAACGGATTTGGAAAATCAGCAGGACTTATACAGATTCAAGAGCTTGGAACTCTTGAAACTCCCATCTTGCTGACAAATACACTTTCGGTGGGAGCCGGGTTGACTGCTCTTACTAGATACATGCTTGACAAAAACGAGGATATTGGTGTTTCCACAGGAACTGTAAATCCAGTAGTATGTGAATGCAATGATGGAAAGATCAATCAAATAAGGTCCCAGGTAGTAAATGAGGAGCATTTTTTGGAAGCTATTCAAAATGCCTCAGAAAGTTTCAAGCAAGGCGACGTTGGGGCTGGTACAGGCATGATCTGCTATGGCTTAAAGGGCGGCATCGGTTCAGCATCAAGGAAAGTCCTTATAGATGACAAAAAGTACAACCTGGGAGTTCTTGTACTTACAAATTTTGGTTCCATGGATGACCTTGTCTATTATGGAAAACCTGTTGGTAGAATTATCAGCCCTCTACTGGCTAACCAAAATTCCATTGACAAGGGCTCAATTATTGTAATCCTGGCCACAGACATACCTGTGGACTCAATGCAGCTTAGAAGGGTACTGAAAAGAACTCAATCAGGAATAGCCAGAACCGGTGGCTATACAGGTAATGGAAGCGGTGAGATTGCTGTTGGATTCACAACCTCCAATAGAGTGAGCCATTATCCTACGTCTGCTCTAATTGAAAGAAAAATACTACATGAGGATTATATGGATATTGTATTCCTAGCTACAGTTCAGACTACAGAGGAGGCCATACTTAATTCCCTGATACATTCCGACCCAGCAATCGGATTGGATGGGAATAAAGTTCACAGTCTAAAAGAGTTCGCTGAGCTTTTAAGATAGAAAAAATCTCCCTCCAGTATGGGGTCATCTGTAGGGAGATTTCTCTAAACAATTCTAATGTGATTTATCTTTTTCTCAGGAATTAGCCTTGCTGGAGCACCAACTGCAGTATTGCGATCCGGAACATCCTTTAAAACAACAGAGTTGGCTCCTATTTTGGAATCAATTCCTATTGTAATTGGCCCAAGAAGCTTTGCACCAGCCCCAATTATAGCCCCTGACCTGACTGTGGGATGCCTTTTTTCTCCTTTTTCTCCACCTATGCCACCAAGTGTTACTCCGTGATAAATTGTAACGTCATCTCCTATCTCAGCTGTTTCACCGATCACAATACCCATACCATGGTCTATAAAAAGTCGTTTTCCGATTGTTGCACCTGGATGGATTTCGATGCCTGTTATTCTTCTTGCCCTTTGGGAAATGAACCTGGCCAGTAGAAACCTTCCCGCCTTGTGCTGCTTGTGAGCCAACCTATGGTAGGCAATGGCCTTCAATCCTGGTGTGAAGAGTATCGATTCAAGCAAGGATTTTGCTGCAGGATCCTTTATCATTATGTTTTTACCTTCTTCAATAATCCATTTGATCATTTAGTCCACCTTCTTGAAAATATCTGTTGAAAGATACCTTTCTCCAGTATCTGGTAATACCGTGACAACTCTCTTGCCTTGACCCAGTTCTTCTGCCACCTTGATTGCAGCAGCAAGATTAGAACCGGAGCTAATTCCTGCAAGAATACCTGAATTTCTTGCAAGTAACAGGGTTTTTTCCTTTGCTTCCTCATCATTCATGCTTATGACCTGGTCCACCACTTCCGAATCGTATATTTCCGGGATAAAGTTAGCTCCAATTCCCTGTATTCCATGGCTGGATGGCTCTCCTCCAGTTAGTACCGGAGAATTGGCTGGTTGAACTGCAACAATACTTATTTCTGGATTCAGCTCCTTAAGACGTCTTCCTATTCCGCTTATGGTTCCACCAGTACCAACACCTGCGACAAAAGCATCAATTTCACCTTCCATATCCGCCCATATTTCCTCTGCAGTAGTTTCATAGTGTGCCTTTGCATTCGCTTTGTTTATGAACTGTCCAGGCATAAAATATCCGTTCTCTTTTGTCATAAGCTTTGCCTTTTCAACAGAACCACTCATACCAAGCTTCCCTGGAGTGAGAATCAGGTCTGCTCCATAAGCTTCCATAAGCCTTTGCCTTTCAAGACTCATGGAATCAGGCATAACAATAATTACCCTGTATCCTTTAATTGAACCTATCATGGCAAGGGCGACTCCAGTATTCCCACTTGTAGCCTCTATTATGGTTGCACCATTATTTAGGAGACCTCTTTTTTCGGCATCTTCTATCATGAAAAGAGCTGCCCGATCCTTTATGCTACCTCCAGGATTGAATCTCTCAATCTTCAAATAGATGTCAGCGATATCATCCTTGAATCCCTCAAACTTAACTACCGGTGTTTTTCCAATCAACTCCAATGTACTATTGTATAGCATATTCAACCTCCTTAATATTAAAAACAAAAAAACCTCTGCACTCAGTATAAACTTAATTATACAGAGGCAAAGGTTATATCTTCGCGGTTCCACTCTGTTTGGGTTTTACCCATCTCTTCAGGCACCATAATGCCATAGTTCTGTATCGGGAACTCCCGTGTTGGCCTACATTTTTTCGGCCAAATGCTCCTTGGCGCACTTCCATAATGTTTGTATGACTGTTTCCCACCAACAACAGTCTCTCTGAAATACAATTCATAATGTACTCTACCAATTCCTAGCAAATCACTAGTATTTATATTTACTATACAATTATAGCACGTGTTCTTGAAATTGCAAGTTCAAATGGTAAAATATTTTTCTTAGTCTCCAAAGTATTTTGAAAGTATATCTACCGTTGATTTGTTCATGTCGGTATCCAGCATAGGTATCTTGATAAATTCCTTGCCTTTAAATTCTCTTTCGATCTCTTCAAGGTACTCTTTCTCCTGTTTCTTTTTCTTCTCCCAGAACTCAGCACCAATATCATCTGGCATTATCCTGTTTATCACCAGGGTGTCAACAGGGATATTGAATTGCTTAAGCATCTTGATTGCCTTTTTGGTCTCCTCAATTGGAAGCTTTTCTGCATTGAGTACAAAGCGTATCCTAAGATTTTCAGTGTTGTTGAATATCTTCTTGATCTCTCCGAATCTCTGTTGCCTTCTTTCAAGAATTTCAAGCACAGGATCCTTCTCATCATATTTTCTTGTAACCATCTTGTTCATGTCCACAATTGATTTTCTTCTCTTTGCAAGAGACCCCATCCAACCCTCCAAAAGATCCGGAAGTGTCAGAATTCTTAGTGTGTGACCTGTTGGGGCGGTATCAAATATTATAATGTCGTAGTCATTAAACTTGTCTAAAATTATGTCGGAAATCTTATCGAACAATGCTGATTCATGGGTTCCTGGAGACACCATGGCAGCATCCAGCTGGCTGTTTATCTCTTCAACTATAACATTCGACAAGATGGTCTTCATGTTTGCCCTGATTTTTTCGATATATAGCTCCGCCTCGTATTCGGGATCGATTTCCAAGCCATCGAGGTTTTCCCTAATTCTAACAATACTCCTTCCTATATCCATTCCCAAAACATCAGAAATTGAATGTGCCGGGTCCGTTGATACAAGGAGTGTCCTTAATCCTCTACCTGCAAAATTTATACTGTTGGCGGTGGAACAGGTTGTCTTTCCAACACCGCCCTTACCACCATAAAAAATTATCTTAGCCATTTTCTTCCTCCGTCATCTTAGGGATCCAGGTCATAGTTTGACCATCGTTCTTCCCATACACTCTTTCGTTTTCCCATTCGCTTGTCCCAATCCTCGATTTCATCAACCAAATAAGGTAGCAGCTCCAAGGTGTAGTAGCTAATTGGAAGGGGCATGCCAAGCTGATCCGAAAAACAAATCAGTATAAAATTATCCATTTCGGTCTTTGTTTCACTTTCCAGCATTTCATATGCTCTTCCTTTGAAATCAGTGGCACCCTTGAAAAAAAGTCCGAAATCTGTGATAAATTTCTTCAATCTATTCATAAAAATTCCCCTTACATAAAAGAGAGAAGCCAAGGCTTCTCTCCCATAGTTTATCAGACTGAAATTAGTCTATTTTCTCAGTACTGGCAAATGCTGCTCTGGATTCCAGAATCAATACAATTGCAAGAATGAACAGTGCCACTGCAAATACCAATAGTATAGGATTTGCAAGGTTAGCCATCATCAAGAGCACAAGAGCAACCAATGTCGCTATAAACATGAATACCATTGGATATACTGCCATTTTGTATTCTCTTCCGCTTCTCTTTAACCATAGGGCAAGTGCCAAAAGGGCAAGTGCTGCAAGAAGCTGGTTAGCAGATCCGAAGATTGGCCATACAAGCTGGTAGCCTCTAAATGCCAATGCTCCGCCTAGAATAACTGTTATCAAAGTTGAAACATATTTATTTGTCAGTGTACTTGTAAGCCCGTTTGTAGCTGCGCCTTCCACATCAGAAGTGAAGAACTCCTGGAATATGAATCTTGCAAGTCTTGTTGCAGTATCAAGTGAAGTCAATGCAAATGCAGAAATTGCAAGTGTTACAAAGTTCTTTGCCACTAGCTGTGGGAAGCCCATTGATGCCATGAATGTCCCGATACCATCGGCAAATACATTCAGAGCTCCACCTGCTGCGGTAACCTCAGCAAGCTTATCCGCTGAAAGATATGCAGCAGTTATAATTGCCAATGTTGCAAGTACACCTTCAATAAGCATTGCACCATAGCCAACCAGTTTAATGTCAGCCTCAGTATCAAGCTGCTTTGCAGTAGTTCCTGATCCAACCAGAGAGTGGAATCCAGAAATAGCTCCACAGGCAATCGTAATAAAGAGTATTGGGAACAGATAGTTTGAACCAACCTTAAAGCTTGTATAAGCAGGCAATTGAATTTCTGGTCTCATAACAAAAAGTCCTATTACCCCGCCCGCAAGCATAGCATATAGCAGGAATGAGTTTAGGTAATCTCTAGGCTGCAAAAGTATCCATACAGGTGTTACTGATGCCACAAAGATATAACCCAAGAGGATTATCATCCATGTATTTACGGAAAGACTTAATGGGAACATTACTCCAACCCATACAGCAACAGCCAGTAGTACAACACCTACAACCGTACCAACCGCAAGGCTGACCCCTCTTCTGTATACTCCAACTCCAAACAAAATAGCAAGAAAAATAAATAATATTGATGATGTCGCAGCTTCAGGTGTTGAGACAAATGCAGATGCCACAATATTTGTGAAGGCAGCCACGACAAGAATGAGTGTAAGCCATGCAAACAGGGCGAATAGCTTCTTACCCTTGCTTCCCATGGTGTGGCCGATAACCTCACCGATTGATCTTCCTCCATGTCTAACTGAAGCGAATAAGGAACCCATGTCATGGACTCCACCAAAGAATATTGAACCAATTACAATCCAAAGCATAACTGGAAGCCAGCCAAACATTGATGCTGCAATAGGCCCTACTATTGGACCAGCTCCAGCAATAGATGAAAAGTGGTGACCCAACAGAACCGGTGCTTTAGCAGGTACGTAATCCACACCATCTTCCATGGTATGGGCTGGAGTTTTCTTTGTTATATCCAAACCCCAATGTTTTGCCAACCATGCACCGTATGTAGCGTAGGCAACAAGAAATGCGACAATACTAAAAATGATTAACCAAATTGAATTCATGATTTCCCTCCTTCTATAAAATTATAACTATTACCTGGTGAAACCGTAAATCTCGCTTACCTCCCTTCCTTTCTTATTAGCTATATTTGATCCATCATTAAGGGAGGTGACAATTATTCTTATATCAACCCAACCCTTAAGTCCGAATGAAAAGCCCTTGTGGTACTTGAACTTCTTGATCCTTTTCAATACTTTATCTTCAATCAGTTCCAATGGCTTATCCACAAGTATCACACCGGTTATAACACTTGACATGTGCTCATCATGGAGAACCACAAGCTCATCAATACTTCTAACCATGCTATCAGCGAATCTTTCAAACTCATTGTTATCAAGATTTTCAACCATTTTAACAAATATATACTCATTGTTCTCCATGGCATAAATTTTGGCTGACTTAGTCAGAAAATATTTCTCAGCCCGCAGGTGGTACCTAGCAAACAAATCATATTCTTCATTATTGGCCACATGGTCCCTAAATACGTCAAAGTTTCTCATCAGCTTTTTTTCCAATTCATCCAAATACTGGCCCAATTCCATCCAATCACTCTCTCCGTATCTAATTTATGACAAATGTTTAATTTACACCTTTATTGTACTCCTGCTCATCATCAATGTCAATAAAATGCCTATGGAAATTTTATTCCTTTAAAGTAAAGTGCTCGTTTAAATTTCCAATAGATCTAATTCTATCTATTAATCAAATCCTTAGCCCTATTTTGGGCCATATACTTGATTTTTTCAATATCGAGGGTCTTCATTTCCCGATTCTTCATGAGTATTTTACCATCGACAATAACAGTGTCTACATCGCTTCCATAGGTAGAATAGGATAATGCCGATACAAGATTATGCCTTGGGGTCAGGTGAGACTTATCCATATCAACCAGGATGATATCTGCCCTTTTGCCTACCTCAATTGATCCGATTTTATTGTCCCATTGAAGTCCTCTTGCTCCATTTATTGTTGCCATCCTCAAAGCATCCACCGCCTTGACGCTCAAGGCATCCTCATCCACAGCCTTGTTAATCAAGGCTGCCAGATTCAGCTCCTTGAACATATTCAAGTTATTGTTTGATGAGGCTCCATCAGTTCCAAGGGATACATTCAAGCCTCTTTCAAGCATCCTTTGAACTGGGGCGAACCCACTGGCCAGCTTCATGTTGCTTCCTGGGTTGTTCACCGGATGAACTGACTTTTCAACCATAAGCTCGATGTCGTTATGGTCCACATGGACACAATGTGCAGCCAGGGTATGAACATCAAGAACGCCTAGGTCGTAAACATGTTTTATTGGAGATTTCCCATGCCTTTCATAGCTTTCCTGAACCTCCCTTTTTGTTTCTGCCAGATGTATATGGATACCCGTCCCAAGCTCCTGTGCCAAATTTTTGGCCTTAACCAAAAACTCCGGACTGCAGGTGTATGGTGCATGTGGAGCTATCATAACACGTATTCTGTCATTGGATGTCTTATTGTAGCGATTGAAAAGGTCTCTGCTCTCATTAAGCTTTTTATCAGGGTCCTTTCTGTCCTCCACAATCCCTCTAGTGAGCATTGCCCTGATTCCAGACTCCTGGGCACCTTTCCCAACCTCCTCCATGAAGAAGTACATGTCACAGAAGGCCGTGGTTCCAGTTTGAATCATTTCAGACATACTTAGCAAGGAACCCCAGTATATATCCTCACCGTTAAGATTGGCTTCAACCGGCCATATCTTTTCAGTCAGCCATTGATGTAGTGGTAGATCATCGGCATAGTTCCTCAAAAGGCTCATTCCCATATGCGTATGAGCATTTACAAGCCCTGGCAAAGCTGCCATGTTACGTCCATCAATAGTCTCCTCTACATCAAGCCCAATAATCTCATCCCCAATATGAGTGATAATTCCATCCTGGATATAAATATTGCTATTCTCGATTATTCGATTTTCTCTATCTATGGTCACTATATCAACATTCTCTATTCTTAAAGTCATAAAAACCTCCTATAGAAAAATATTCCCCATTGCTTCCTTGCTGGTGTTAAATATATCCTTTCTTCTGTAGGTCAGCACAGCCAGTATAAAGCGAACCAAAAGATCCACTCCCATCATCAACCATATCCACTCAATCCCTGCATCCATTACATATGTCATAAGGAGTACCAATGGAACCCTTACAAGCCACAATCCAACTCCCACATTTATCATTGAAGCCTTTGGATAACCAGCTCCCCTTAATGCTCCATTGAGAAGACCTGCCAAATTCTGTGGTATCTGAAGCAAGCCCATGATAAATAAATATACAGCTCCAACAGCTATAATTTCTGGGTCATTTGAAAATACTCTCATGATCTGGGATGGCAGAAATACCATCAAACCTCCTGCCACTGAGGTTACAATCAGTGAAAGCCTGATGAGATGTTTCATGTAGGTTCTCCCCATTTCACTGTCCCTTGAACCTACTGATTGCCCAACAAAGGTTGATGCAGCAATTCCAAAGCCTGCAGCTGGCATATATGATATGGATTCAGCCTGTAATCCCAGCTGATATGCTGCATAGGCAACCTCTCCGTAGGTAAGTACAGCTCTTGTGATTATTATTGAGGCCAGTTGCCAGAAGCTCATTTCGAATGAAGTTGGAACGGCAAATCTTATGAGTCTAAATGCTTGCTCTCTGTTGAATTTAAGCTTAAATCCACCACCAAGCCTTGCAAAGGTACCATTTCTACCGAACAAAACAAAAATTCCAATCAAGGCAGCTATTCCATATGATATGTTGTAGGCTATTGCAGCCCCCCTTAGACCCAGTTCAGGCAATCCAAATTTACCAAATATGAGGGTGTAGCTAAAGACAATATTGACCCCGTTTAGGATTCCTACAATGATCATGGGAGTCTTCGCATTTCCCATTCCCTGTAGGATTCCTGCAGTTAACAGAATTATCGCTGTAAATGGCAAGCTCCATGATAATATCCTAAGGTACATTGTCCCTCCTGCCAAAAGGGCTGGTGTGGGATTAAATATTCCAATAAGGCTTTCTGTGTTCCAGTATATTAATTGCTGAAAAATCATGGATACTCCCAGTGCCAATATAAATGCCTGTTCTGTTAAATCCTTAAGCTTTCCGTGATTCCCAGCTCCATAGCTCTGTGCTACAAAAACCGAATTCCCGGTTCCAATCCCTTTTAAGACAGCCCAAATAATCCTGAATAGGATATTGCTCATCCCAATTGCACCAACGGCTATTGAATCTATTCTTCCCACCATAGCCATTGATACAACTCCAGCGGTCATCTGAAGTATATTTTCCGCGGTTATGGGCAATGTCATGGAAAGAATCTTTTTCCTTACTTTTTTATCATCAATGTCTTTTTTCGTCATTTTATCTCCCTGTTGTTAAACTGTAAAATGTATAAATCTCAGCGCCTCAATATAATCGTCAGTTTTATAGGCCACAGTGGTACTGTTCAACAATGAGGCTCCAGGATAGAAGGAATTTCTTCTCGCTTCAAAATGCCTTGGGTACTCAACCTCAACATTGAAGTATTGGGGCAGCTGCACCATCAGATCATTCTTATCCTTGCCCAGTCCCTCCTTCACGCCTGACTTAATAAGTTCAAGGGCCTTTTCAGGGTGAATATTAATTGTGGAACTACCCCTCCCTTCCTTGACTGCAACAGTCTCGATGAATGGGTTGAGCTTGTTCACCTCTTGACATAAAGCCTTGTCACCGGAAAGGAAAACAATTGGGACCTTATGATAGGCTGCTATATATGTATGAAGCATAAATTCATTCACAGACTGTCCATTGATCTTGATGGAAAGGATTCCAGGGGTCATAGTGTGTGAAAGTGGACTTCCTTCCATACCCGCACCTGAGTGATAACCGATAAATATAAGTCCATCAAAGGAATCGTCCAGTTCCTGTACCATTGAATAAAGTCCTTCATCCCATCCCCTTATCAGACAGGTATTCAACGGTAGGACTTTATGATCCAGATTTCTTCCGCTTTCATGGGCGTCCTTAATGATAATATCCATCTCACCAAACTCATTTGCTCCCTCACATGCTGCCTTTACTTCAGATGTCATCTGATCAGCAAAAATATTATAATCCGCCTTGTTCTTGGATGTTTCATCCCAATGTGTAACACCAGTTACACCTTCAATATCTGCACTTATGTACAATTTCAACCCTATCCCTCCCCCTAAACTTTTAAATATTTCCATCTAATTATAACATTTAAATGTCTTTTTTTATATTAGTTTTATAGATTAGAATCCATTCAAAGGTTGTACTCACCTTCAAGTAAGAGAACATGGAGAATAGTTATAATTAGATAATTTCATCAAAAACGATGACATTACTTCAAATCCTGTTATAATAAAATGACAGAAGGGAGGATTTTATATGGATTATATTGTAAAAGCATTTATTGAAATTCCAAAAGGAAGTAGCAACAAATACGAATACAACAAGGAATATAAGGTTTTTGAACTTGACAGGTCCTTATTTTCACCTATGTTCTACCCAACAGACTACGGCTACATACCAGATACCCTGGCAGAGGATGGAGACCCCATAGATATAATGGTATTAATAGCCAACCCTACCTTCCCAGGGTGCCTTGTGCACGCCAGGGTAATTGGAATGTTCCTTATGAAGGATGAAAAGGGTAAGGATGAGAAAATCATTGCTGTCCCAAGAAACGACCCAAGATTTACTGAGATTGAGTCAGTGGATGACATGGGTGCTCACATGAAAAAAGAGTTCGAACACTTTTTCTCGGAATACAAGCGTCTGGAGGAAAAGGAAGTCATAGTAAGTGGTTGGGCTGGTGTTAATGAAGCCATTGAAGCCATTGAGAAATCGCGGGTTGCCTACAAGCAAGCAAAGGATATCTTTAAGTAATTGATATATATTATCATTTACATGGTGTCTTAAGTGTGTTATAATGTCCATGGCTTAGAAATTATCGCGGCAAATTTCTTAATGGAGATGATAATTAATGGCTAATATGAAAGGACCAAGATTTAAACTGAGCAGAAGACTTGGTTTAAACGTTTATGGACATCCCAAGGCTATGGACAGAGCAGTAAAAGGTACTTCCAGAGCAGACAAAAAACTGACTGAATATGGACAACAGCTACTTGAGAAACAAAGGCTCAGAGCATACTATGGAGTAATGGAAAAACAATTTGTCAAATACGTTGTAAAGGCTAAAAAGAGCGAGGACCAGACAGGACATGCACTTGTGAAAATTCTAGAGTCAAGACTGGACAATCTAGTGTACAGATTGGGTATTGCCTCATCTATAAGACAAGCCAGACAAATGGTTGTTCACGGTCACATACTTGTAAATGACAAGAAGGTTGATATCCCTTCATATCTTTGTGAACCTGGTGACAGCGTAACTTTAAGAGAAAAATCCAGAAACGTTGAGATTTTCAAGGAAAATTTCGAAAATGCTCTAGCAAGTTCTCTACCCTATCTTTCAAAGGATTCAAACAGCTTCGGAGGAACCCTGGAGCGACTACCTGAAAGGGAAGAAGTCCCAATAGAAATAGAGGATCAGCTTGTTGTTGAGTATTACTCAAAGCTTATATAAGCAATATTTAGGAAGGACTCATTATTTGAGACCTTCCTTTTTTTACGAATAGGAAATTTCTACTTTTTAGTATCATGTTTGTATCACGAAATTTCCGTTTATGAGTATCATATAATGCTTCCTTAATGCATTTCAGATGCTTTCTTTATTCCATATTCATGAATTTTGAATGGATAAGCTTTACCAATAGCCTGTATAGGAGTATTGTAGAAGCAACTATTATTCCCCCAAATATACTTAAAATCATCCACAGACCATAATCAGCCAATAAAAGGTATCCTAGAAAACCTGCTCCAAAAATATATAGGGTGCCTATTGCCATTGATATGATGACATTAAGGTTCTGCTTCATTGCCTGTTGAGGATTGGTCCATTCTGTCATAGGCCTTATTATATCAACTGCCATCCCAATCATGGTCAATGGAACACTTGCACCAATACCAAATATGAGAATAACAAGAACCTCGAAAGCCCTCAATGGCACCATGAAGAAAATCCCACCTATTAGCAGTACACCTC